>JBKPCD010000145.1:0-8961 GCA_046727175.1 Acidobacteriota bacterium
TGTTGCCGAGCAGCTCCTCTTTGACCGGGACGACGAAAACGCCGAGATCGCGGTTCGTGCCGGGATACTGCTCGCTCAGCGCTCGCGCGACGGCCGCCATGTCGTCGCGCGCGGCCTCGAGGCTCACCTCTGGCCTGAGCCGACCAATGACGTTCAGAAAATGCGAGCCCCGCTGCGCAGCCTGCTCGGGAGAGAAGTGAATCGGAATCCAGTAGTCGATCTCGCGATCCCGGAACGCGAACGCCCGCGGCATCACGCCGATGACTTCGTATCGATTGTCGTTCATCACGATGGTGCGACCGACGACGCTGGGATCGGCTCCGTAACGGCGCTGCCACAGGCCATGACTGATGACGGCGACGGGCCTGCCGTCGCGATCTTCTGTTTCCGTGAACGTGCGGCCAAGCTGCGGGCGAACGCCAAGGAGGCTGAAGAAGTTCGACGTGGTGGCGCGACCGCGGATCTGCTCCGGCGCGCCATCACCCGTGAGGCTCGCGACGGCGCCGCGAGTCGCAGCCATGTCGGCGAACGTCCGGTTCATCCGGCGCCAGTCGAAGAAGTTGGCCGGCGCAGGCGTGTTCTTGGTGAACCCGACTCTCGTGCCGTCCTCCCAGAGCACGGCGACGCGATCGGCATCGGCATATGGCAGCGCGCGAATGAGCACGGCATCGACGACGGAGAAGATCGCGGTATTTGCGCCAATTCCGAGCGCGAGCGTCCCCGCAGCTACGACGGTGAACAGTGGCGACTTCCTGAACAGTCGCAGGCCGTACCGGACATCGGAGAGCAGCGTATCCATGGAACGCTTAGACGAATCCCGATCGCCGAACGTTGGCGGGACTGTACGGCGCGACGCGGTTCGAGTGGTGGACCTGGCACCCACCCAGTGAACCCGCAGCGACAGAACGTGCACACGTCGGGCCGTACGACAAAACGGTACAGCGACCGCGAACGGTTGCGGTTAACCTCTTGCTGACTGACGAAGACCGAGTGTGATGCGCGGACGAGGTGATATCTGATCCGTGGGCCGGCACAAATGATGCTGATCACCATCGAGGAGGCTGGTTGGCGCACACAAGGAGGCACGTAATGTTGAGGAAGTCAGCTATATTGCTCTCGGTCGTCAGCATGTTGACGTTCGTCGCAGCGTGCTCGCAGACCGACGCCGGGATCACGGCGAGCGTGAAGTCGAAGTTTGCCACCGACGACATGGTCAAGGCGAGCCAGATCGACGTCACCACGCAGGATCACGTCGTGATGCTGACAGGCTCGGTCGACACGTCTGTGGCGAAACAGCGGGCGGTCGAGATCGCGCTCAACACCAAGGGCATCCAGTCGGTGGTCGACAACATGACTGTTCGTGAGGAGACGGCCCCGACGTCAGGGACGGAAACGCCTGCGCCGACGGACATGCCGGTCGAGCCGGACCAGAGTACGGGGGCGAAGGCGAAGGAAAAAGCCACAGAGGCCGGCGACGTGATGTCCGACGCGTCGATTACTGCCGCGGTGAAGACGCAGCTGCTCGGCGACACCAAGACGCCGGGACTCAAGATCGACGTGGATACGAAAAACGGCGTCGTGACGCTGAGTGGTGAAGTCGCGAATGCCGCCGAGCGCACCAACGCCGCGAAGGTGGCTCACGATACGAAGGGCGTGAAGAAGGTCGTCAACAAACTAATCATCGCGAAGAAGTCGTAAAGCGCCTGCCTGCCAGGGCGCGGTCTAAAGACCGCGCCCTACCGCATCCGTTCCAACGTCCGGCCGGTTGCTCGCCCAGGTTCCTCATGTGTGGGGCGGGTCTCTAAGACCGCGCCGCAACGTAAATCTCACCGCTGTTGCTGCTGCGATGTAGTTGTCGTCTTCTTCGCGAGGTCTGCCTTCAGAACCTCGACGGCCTTTTCAATCTGCGCGTCGCGTCCCTTGAGGAAATCGGCGGGCGTGTTGTCGACGTACACGTCGGGCGGCACGCCGTAGTTCTCCATGTTCTCGCCGGTTACGGTCCACACGCCGCTTCCTGGCGTCCGGATGGTGGATCCGTCGAGCAGCGTGTAAGACCCGGTTCCGATCACGGCGCCCATCGTCGGGACGCCCCTTGCCGAGGCCGAGCGCTTTGAAGCCGGCGGGGAACATCTCGGCGTCGGACGCGGATCGCTCGTTCTGCATCACCACTATGGGTCCGTAGAAGTTCTGCGGGCGCGGCTGCTGAAACCCCGCGTCGCGGCCGATCGTGTACTGATACTGCCGTCCGGCGAGGATGCCGAGCAGCTCCTGATCGATCCCGCCGCCGCCGTTGAACCGCTGATCGATGACGAGCGCCTTCTTCGTCCGGTTCGCCGCGAGATCGAGTTGAAACTGACGCAGCGACGGAGCGTCCATGGCGCGGATGTGCAAGTATCCGATCTCGCCGTTACTGAGCCGGGCGACCATGTCGCGGCGATCGCTGACCCACTTCGCGTACTGGAGATCGGTGAACGCACCGCCTGCGATTGGCGAGATCGTCACCTCCCACGCGCCCTCCTTCACGGGCTTGTCATTCACGATGAGGTGGAACTTGCTTCCAGCCGCGAGCGTGAAGTGCTGCCAGTAGTTCTCGCTCGTCTTGAGCTCGTGGTCGTCGATCGAGATCAGGTAGTCGCCGGTTTTGACCTTCAGATAGTCGTGGTCGGCCGGTCCATCCTTGTAGATGTGACCGACCTTGTACAACCCGGATGCATCGGCGACGATGTCGAAGCCCGGGTAACGGGTCTGGATGCTGCGCTCCACGAGGCTTGGCCCGCCGCTCACGCCCGTGTGCGAGGTGTTGAGCTGGCCGATCATCATCATCATGACGGCGTGCAGCTCCTCCTCGTCGACGAGATACTCGAGCAGCGGCTCGTACATCTTCTTCGCCGCGACCCAGTCGGCGCCATGCATCTTCGCGTCGTAGAAGCGATTCTTCATGATGCGCCAGCCCTCGTTGAAGACCTGGGATCTGAGCGCTTTGCGATCGATCTCGAGGTTGACGGTGTACGTCACCTGACGCGCCGCCGTCGTCGGCGTCGAGAGATCCGACGATTCGGCACCTCCGCCCGCGCCGCGACCACCACCGCGGCCGCCGCCACGCCCGCCGCCGGACGCCGTGGGTGCGCCCTGCGCGTCGCTGTTTGCCGACGTCTGATTGGGGAGCGTTGCAGCGAAAAGCTCGTTGCCGGATCGGAAGTACAACGTCCGGCCGTTGCGGGCGAACACCATGTTGCTGCCGCCGCCGAAGCCGCCACCGGCGCCGCCGCGTCCGCGGCCGCCTGCTCCACCTGCTCCGGCTGCAGCGGGCGGCACACGCGTCAGCTGCCCGCTTTCGACGTTGATGACATACATGCCGGCTGTTGGATCGGCCGCCGCCGCGGCCCCGCCACGGCCGCCGCCCGCGGCGGACGACACGGTCAGCGCGACCGAGTGTCCTTCCGGTGACGGCGTCAACCCGCCGATCGCCGTTCCTGGCACCGATAGCCGTCTGGCGCGACGGGCGATGCCGTTCCAATCGATGCGGACATCCGGGGGCGGTTGAGGTCCAGCGCCGCCGCCGCCGCGTCCTGCGTTCTGTCGGGCCGCGGCCTCCGCTGCGAGTCCCTGCGCCTCGTTGTCGATGTCGCGGTTCATCGGATCGCGATCCTGATCCCGCAGCGACAGCGCCCACACCGCCATCGTCGTATTGACCCCACCTTGTGTGGCGATGCCGTTGCTTGCACCCTCGACCGACGTGAACACGACGTAACGGCCGTCGGCCGTCCACACCGCGTTGTTCTCCGAGTAGAGCAGGCTGTCGTCGGAGATGTGACGCTCTTCTCCGCCGGTAATCGGCGCGATGTAGACGTGAGACCGCAGCGTGCGATCCTGTTTCGAGAACGCAACCCACTTGCTGTCCGGCGAAACCGACACGGACCCGATTCGTCCGAGCTCGCTCGATGAAATAACCGACGTTTTTCCGTCAACCACTCCGTAGCTGTAAAGCTTTTTGTCAGCAGCGGTGTAGAGCAGCGCCTTTGAGTCCGGCATCCAGACCAGCGCACCCTTTTCGTTGTCGAGGTCGGTGATCTTCTTGAGATTGGTCCCTTCCGGATCGGAGATCCACACCTCGTCGCGGCCCGATCGATCCGATATGAACGCAATGTATTTCCCGTCAGCCGACCACTTCGGGAATTCATTCCGCGAGGCCATCCTGTCGGGTGCGACCCGGGTGATATCGCCGCGGTCGGTTGCGATCGTGAAGATTTGTCCGCGAGCGGAAATCACCGCCCGTCTGCCCGAGGGTGAAATGTCGAAACTGTCCACTTCGTTGCTCACCGCCTCGGCGTCAATCTCGTTCTCCTTTTCATCGGTGGTGAGATCGAGTTTGATCTCGTTCGTCTTGCCGGAGGCGACGTCGAGCTTCCAAATCCCGAAGTTCTCTTCGTAGACGATGACCTTCCCGTCGGACGACATCGAGGGCCAGAAGAGACTGCCGTCGGTGTGTTTCGTCACTTGAACGGGCTGGCCGCCCTGCGCCGGAGTCCTGTAAATGTTGTTCACGCTCTTGCGGACTTCCGCGCTGCCTGGTTTCACGTTCTTGTCGTTGGGCAGTGGATCCGCAACGAAGTAAATCGCGTTGTCGGCGCCCCACATCGGCCAGTACCGGTTGTAGCGCTCGTCGGCGAGAAGCCTTGTATACGACTTCGCGTTCAAATCCGCGATCCAGAGGTCCGCCGCGTAGCTGCCTCGATAATGCTGTCGCGACCACACCGCCGGATGCCGATTGAACACCAGCGACTTGCCGTCGGGTGAAAAGCTCCCCCAGTATCCCCAGTCGACCGGCAGCGGCTTCTCCCGACCACCCGCGACGGCAATCTGATACAGCGTTGCGACGCTTGGGAACGCGCCATCGCCTCGAGCCGCGCGGAAGATCACGTTCTGCGAGTCGCGGGTCCAGGACACGACATCGTCGTTCCCGGTGTGGAACGTCAGGCGTTTCGGCGCGCCGCCGCCAGCCGGGACGATGAAGACGTCGTTGTTTCCGTAGCGATTGGAAGAGAACGCGATCCAGCGACCGTCGGGAGAAAAGCGCGGGTACACTTCGCGCGCGCGGTTGTCCGTCAGACGCTGAACGTTCGTGCCATCCTCGTTCGCGACCCAGATGTCGCCCAGATAGCTGAACGCAATCTTGCCCGCGTGATAGTCAGGATGGCGGGCCAGTCGAACCGGTGCAGCACGCATCGCGTCGCCGACGGCGAGAAAGACCAACGCGGTGAGGAGAGCTCCAAGGGGCGCTCTGCGAGCCATATCGAGACCTCCGTAAGTGGAGAACGTCCGTTCGACTGCGCGGATACTACACCAATTCAGAACCGGGATTCTGGGCTTGGGTTCGCGGGTCGCTGGTTCAGGCGCACATCCATGTCGCTGCTCGCGGAAAGGACTCGCGCCTCCGGTATAATTCCACGCATTGCCAAACAACCTGGTGCTTCTCGTCGAGGACGACCCCGAGCTGCGCCTGCTGCTCACCACGACGCTGGAGTTGGAGCACAAGAAGGTGATCACCGCTGCGAACGGGCAGGAGGCGTATCAGCTTGCGCGCGAGCATCATCCCGACGTGATCGTCCTCGATCTCATGATGCCGACGATGACAGGCGAAGAGTTTCGCGCGGCACAGATTGCGACCGCAGAGATCCGGAACATCCCCGTGCTCGTCGTGTCGGCGCATCCGCATGGAGCAGACATCGCGCGGCGAATGAACGTCGCGGGGTACCTCTCGAAGCCAGTCGATCTCGACGCGCTGACGACATTCGTGAACAGCCGCACAGCGTAGCGGGATGCTTCGCATCCGGCGAGGTTCCCGGTTCCCGGTTCGTGGTTCCTAGCCGTTCGAAGTTCGTCGCTTGAATCGACGAACCTGGAACTGGGAACCGTGAACCGGGAACCGAGAACCTCTCGGTCCAGCAGCGGGCCCAGTCAGGCATCGTTTTCCCGTCTCCGGACGACGGCCGGGAGATAGACGACGAACTGTGCGCCGCGATCGTGGCCGGCGCTCGTGGCTTCGACGGTTCCACCGTGAAGCTCCACGAGCTCCCGAACGATTGCCAGTCCGAGGCCGAGGCCGCCATGGCCGCGTGCGGCCCCCCCGTTCTCCTGCCGGAAACGATCGAAGACGAACGGCAGAAAGGCCGGGTCGATTCCGCAGCCCGTGTCGTTGACCTCCACGCGCACCACGTCGTTCTCGCGTCGCGCGATCACGTCGATCGTTCCGCTGGCCGGTGTGAACTTCACCGAATTCGAGAGCAGATTCCAGAACACCTGACGCAACCGGTCGGGATCCCCGTCGATGGTCGAAACGTCGGGGGCGACATCGAGCGACAGCCTCAGTCTCTTGGCCTGCACCGCCGACTCCACGGTCTCGGCCGCTTCGCTCAGAATCGCGGGCAGGTTCGTCCGGCGAATGTCGAGACGCAAACTGCCCCGCATGATGCGCGAGATGTCGAGCAGATCGTTGACGACGGCTGCTTGTGCGCGGGCGCCCCGCTCGAGTGACGCCAGCGCCTGCTGCGTGCGCTCGGCGTCCATGCGACCGCTCTTCAGGAGGTGTACCCAGCCCATGATCGACGCCATGGGCGTGCGCAGTTCGTGCGAGAGTGTCGCGAGGAACTCGTCCTTGGAACGGTTTGCCGCGTCGGCCGCAGCACGCGCCTCTTCCTGCTGTAGGAGGAGGGCCTGCCGCTCGGCCTCGACTGCTTTCCGCTGACTGATGTCTCGAAACGTCCGGATCACGCCCACGACGTCGTCGTCTTCATCGCGGATCGGCGCGTCTGTCTGCTCGATCGGACAGCTGCTTCCATCCCGCCGGGCGAGCACGTACTCGGTCACGGAGTGCGGCGACGGGCCGTTTTCCGCGCGGTAATTCGAATCGCGTACCGCGAACGGTTTCATGCGCAGTACCTCGTCGACCTTGCGCCCGCGCGCGTCCACGGAGCTCCAGCCGGTCAGTCGCTCGGCGACGGGGTTCATGAACGTGATGCGATCCTCGACATTCGTGAGCAACACGCCGTCGGCCGTGCTCCGAAGCGCGGCGGCATACGATCGGAGTTTCGCGAACCGCGCGCTGCGCCTACGCAGTCGCTCGATCCCCGCAAGGAACGCGGCGAGCAGCACGACGACCAGCGGCAGTCCGAGCGTGAACGTGGTCAGGTTCGCGAGTCCCGCTGACATGAGCAGCAGGAGCAATCCGGCAATCGATGCGCCGCCGAAGTACGTGAGCCACAGCGGGAGGAAATGCTCGCGCCACACGTCGTAGAACGACGCCTTGCGTCCGATTGCGACGGCGCCTGCAATGAAACCCGTGTTCAGGACGTAGTACGTCGCCGCAAACACCGCAAGGGGTCCGACGGTTCGAGCCATTGATGCAGGCTCGCTGGCGAACGGCCCGCGATCGACCAGCGCGAAAAAAAGACGCGCTGAGATCCACATCGCGAGCGCCACCGATGTCACATTGAAGAGGACGCGTTCGGGTGTCAGCGTCGAAACGCGGAACCGCCACGACAACACGAGGCCATCGATTGCCACCAGAACTGCCGCTGCCGCCGGCCCGAACAGCAGTGCCGCCATGATCGTGAACGTGTCGGAGAGCGAAAAACTGATCGGGAAGCCCGGCATGCGGAAGGCAGCGGAGCTCGATAGAGCAGTCAGCAGGCCCAGGACCACCCATAGGAGCCCGGGCGGCCTCCAGATGATCTGGACGACCGACCAGACCAGGACCGCGCCACCCAGCACGATGACGGCCCACAGATACAGGCGGCGAGGCAGTCTGCTTTCTGGCAATTGACCTGCTCAGAAAATGCGCCGGTCGCTGCTCAAAACATCCGCGCCCGCCGCTCGGTGGTCGGGTAGCGCGATAGTTCGCTCGGGGGCCGGGATTCGGGGCCCGGTCTTCGGGGCTCGCTTCATTGGCCTACGCGATAACCCAAAATACCACCGCGCGTGCGGCTGTGTTTACATGCGCGACGCGCGGCCGCGGAGGTGAATAAGGAGGACGATGAACGGCGATCTGTCCAGCCGGCTCAAAGGTCTCGGCTCTGAGCCGCCGCAGCCGAAAAGGGGGCCGCCGGGGAGCGAGGTGCTCCGCTCACCCTCTGTGAACGCCGGTCGGTAGATTCTCAGAGTGGCCGAGACCCGAATGCCATGAGCCGAGAGGCTGACTTCACCAGGGCCCGCCGTGGCCCCAGACGACGGCCTGGCCTCCCAGCTCGGGCCATGCCAGACCCGCCGCGGACGGACCGATAATCGGATCCCACACGGTATTGGTCGACCAGGTGGCCGCCTGATCCCACACGAGATCACCACCAGGCGCCACGCCGTGACCCCACACGACCGCCGAACCCCACGTGATTTGAGATCCCCACGCCGGCTCGTTCGCGTAGATCGTGTCGCCGTACACGACGGTGTGCCCCCAGACCACGGCCTGATTCCAGATGTTCGTCTCCGACGCGATCGTCGTGGTCGGAGTGACTGTTGTCGTGGAGCGCAAGTCCGTCGTTGCGCTCCCGGTGAGGACGGCAACGACCGACAGCGCTCCGGACGCGTTCAGCGCGCCCGCGCCCTGCGTGAACACGTCACTGCCGCTCACTGGAATCGCCGTGAATTGAAGAATGGCTTTGACGTCGTTCGGCGTCAGCGGCAGGCGTGAAACGATTCGGTGCTGCTCGATCATGAGGGCGACAGCGCCCGTCACGACTGCTGTCGCCATGCTGGTCCCGCTCAGCCGCATGAATCGAGGGTTCCCGGTGGCGTCGGCCATGCGCTGTTCGGGGAAGCGCGTATAGAGCGAGCTCCCGATCGCCGCGAGCGACGGAAGATTGTCGCCGGGCGCTACGACATCCGGCTTCACCCGGCCGTCGTACCACGTCGGTCCGCGCGAGCTGTAGATCGCCACACGATCGTCGCTTCGAATGGCGGTCTGGTTGG
>JBKPCD010000146.1:0-25982 GCA_046727175.1 Acidobacteriota bacterium
GTTCAACGTGATCAGATGGACGGTCCGGAACAGGGCGCCGTCACCAGGATCGGCTGGCGTCGCATTGAGTGGGTTCCCCCATAAGCGGGTCTCGGGTTCCTCCGAGTCGTACCAGCCGTACATGCCCGTCGTCGTCCATCTGTCGTTCCAGCGATGATCGATCTTGGCCGTCGCCTGATTGGCGCGGTCGATGAGTTGCGCTGTCGCCGCACGGTTTCTTCCCTCGGTTGGCAGTGGCAGGTCCGCTAACATCGCTTTCGAGACCGGGTTAATCAGGTTGGCGGGAATCCTGTTTCCTTCGAACGGCACCCGCGGGTTCGTAAACGGGTTGTAGATCGTGACGGCGCTCTGCGAGAAGTCGCCAGTTCGTTCCAGTGCGGTGGGCAGCACGAGCACGTTCGTCCGGACGGTCTGGGTCTTGTAGCCTTCAGTCGATGCCCAGAAGAACGTGTGATCCCGCCGGATCGGGCCCCCGAAGGATCCGCCGTACTGGTGGAAGTACGTATCCGGCTTCGGCAAGCCAGCCTTCTTCGGGAAGAAGAGCATGCCCTGACCCCAGCCGGGTCGATTCTCGTAGAGGGCGCTGCCATGAAACTGGTTCGAGCCTGATTTCCCGACAGTGTTGAAGACGCCGCCTCCCGTACGGCCCATCTCCGCGTCGTATGTACTGACCTGGACCCTTACCTCTTCGACCGACTCGATATTCGGGATGATCACGGCGCGGTTGCGCATGTCAGTGATTGGCACGCCTTCGAGCGTGTAGTTGTTACCGCGGCGCGGTCCGCCGCCGAGCGACAGGAGCGAAGAGTTCGTCTGATCCTGCTGCCGGACGAAGATCGGGTCGCCGGTCGGCACGACATTCGGTGTCGTAATCGTGAGAAAGAACGCGTTCCGTCCAACCGTCGGCAGCGTTTCGAGCGTCTTTTTGTCGAGACTCGAACCGACCGACGCATTGGCCGTCTCGGTGAGCGGCGACTGCCCCGTCACGGTGACCTCTTCGGCCACGTTGCCGATCTGCAGCGTGACGTCAATCACGAGGAACTGCTGCGTCCCAATCGGGATTGCCTTCTGTTCGTACGTCTTGAACCCGGTCATCTTCACTCGAAGCGTGTAGACGCCGGGCAGCACGTTGCTGAACGAGTACTCGCCGGTCTCGTTCGACGTCATCGTCCGCGTGGCGTTGGTGGCCTCGTTGACAATCGAGACCTCAGCGCCAGGGACGACTCCCCCGGGATCCCGGACAGCGCCCCGGATACCGCCCTGATACGTCTGGGCGCCGGTTGGGGCCGCGCTTCCAACCAACAGTAGCCCACCGAACGCGCTGCTCAGCAGGACGGTCGTCCAGCTCTTTGCCATGGCCACACCCCCTCCCAAAGGTGAGTCGAAACACCGAATGCGTTCGCTGTGATAGTCGCTCGGCGATGTACGGATGATGCAGCGTAGCACGTAAAGGATGAAGGAATCGTGGGTCGGGACACACGGCCAGGGACGACCGAATAGGCTGCGGACGGTCGTCGGCGTTGAGCCAGACTCGATTGGTGACCGCTCCACGAGTGTTGGGTCCGTCAGTAAAGACGAGAGGCTCACCCTCGCGTCAGCCTGCGGGCTTGCAATGATTCGGCGATGTTACGAGCGAGCGACGCCGCGTGCAAGAAGAATTGACGCCGGCCCATTCTGGTGGCTAGGATTCGGGTCGATTACCAAGTCCACGCCTTTGTGATGGAAGGCATGTGAAAACGATATGGAATCGGCGCGAGTTTCTCGGGATGTTTGGCTCGAGCGCCGCGGCCAGCGCCAGTTCGAACATGCACCGGTCGCCTCAACGTGTGCCCGCGATGCCCGCTGACGCGCGGGCGCTCTGCTTCACCAGCGCGCGCGATCTCGCGAATCTGATTCGAACCCGCAAACTCTCGGCGCGCGAGGTGATGAGCGCGCACCTCACCCAAATCGCGCGCACGAACCCGAAGGTCAATGCGATCGTCGCCAGGCTCGATGACGATCGCTGTCTCGCGCTGGCCGATGAAGCCGATCGGCGGCTCACCCGGAACGAACCCGTCGGGCCGCTGCACGGCCTTCCCATCGCCTTCAAGGATCTCGAGGCCGCGGTCGGATTTCCGGCCACCAGCGGTTCGCTCATTTACAAGGACACGATGCCAGCCGAGGACTCGGTCATCGTGGGCCGCCTCCGGCGCGCCGGCGCTCTGCCGATCGGAAAGACCAACGTCCCTGAGTTCGGCATGGGATCGCACACGTACAACAAGGTGTACGGGACGACGAAGAATCCGTTCGATCTCACCAAGAGCGCAGGGGGCTCGAGCGGCGGCGCTGCGGCAGCGCTCGCATGCGGCATGCTGCCCATCGCGGACGGCAGCGATTTCGGCGGGTCGCTTCGCAATCCGGGAAACTTCAACAACATCGTCGGGTTCCGGCCGACCGTCGGACTCGTCCCCACGGCGCCATCGGCATTGCCGTTTCTCGGATTCACGGTCAAGGGGCCGCTCGCGCGGTCGGTTGCGGACGCCGCATTTTTCATGAGCGTGATGGCCGGGTCGGATCCACTCGATCCCGGAACGTACCCGTCCGATCCCTCCGTGTTCCTGAAGCCGCTCGAGCGGTCATTCACTGGCGTACAGGTGGCGTGGTCCGCCGATCTCGGTGGTCTGCCGATCGATCGCCGCGTGGCGGCCGCGCTCGCGGCGCACCGGAAGACGGTCGAGACCCTCGGGTGTCAGGTCGAGGACGCGACGCCGGATCTCCATGACGCGGACGAGATTCTGCTGACGATCCGGAGGTGGCGGTCGTGGGTCACGCTCGGTCCGCTGCTCGATCGGCAAAGCGAGTTGCTCAAGCCCGAAGCGCGTGACGAGATCGAAGCCGGGGCACGAATCACGAGCGCAGAGCTGGCGCACGCGATGGTTCGTCACGGGGAGTTGCTCGAACGCGTGCGACGGTTTCAGGATCGCTACGAATTCATGCTGTGCCCGGTGAACCAGGTCCCGCCCTTCGACGCCGGCATCGACTGGCCGCACGAGATCGAGGGCGTGAAAATGGATCACTACATTGCGTGGATGAAGTCGGCGTACTGGATCACGGCGACCTTCCGGCCGGCGATCTCCGTGCCCGCGGGTTTTACCGAAGACGGGCTGCCAGTGGGCATTCAAATCGTCGGGCGCTACCGCGATGACTTCGGCCTGCTCCAGTTCGCCCACGCGTTCGAGCAGGCGACCGGGTTCGGGCGGAGAAGACCTGACATCGCGTAGTTCGCCTTACCGAGCAATGTTCATGTCACGCGCCGGCGATCTCACGAACACGACGAAGCCACGATGCTCACGAACAGGAGATCACGGGAAAGGTGTCAGCCTCAGAGTCGTGCTAGCTGTCGAGCCGGTGACCCACGTCCCACTGTTCGTCCCCGGGACGGACCTGCGCGCAAGCGGACGCTATGAATGGGAGACCGGAAATGGGGAATCGGAATCGGGAAAACGTGCGCATTCTTCCGGGTTGCCTATCCCATAGCCCAATTCCCATTTCCATTAGACCGGCTCGTTCAGCGGCGACTATGGTCCTGCGCTTGCACGAGGCGCCGACCTGGAGACGCGATGTCCTTCCTACAAGATCTTCGGCACGGCTTGCGAACGCTCCGTCGCGTCCCTGGCCTGGTCGCCGTGGCGGTCGTCACGCTGGCCCTGGGGATCGGCGCGAACACGGCCATCTTCACCGTGATCTACTCGGTGCTGCTGAAGCCGCTGGTGTTTCCCGACGCTGGCCGGCTGGTGCAGATGTGGATGGCGTTTCCCGAGCGCGGAATCGAGCGGACGTCGTGGTCGCATGGCAATTTCTGGGACGCCCGCGACATGGTGAGCGCGTTCGAAGAGCTCGCGGCGGTTGAATTCGGAGACGTGAACCTGACGGGCATGGGCGATCCGGAGAAGGTCGATGCGGTACGTGTGAATGCCGGGTTCTTTCAGGTGTTGGGTGTCTCGCCGGTGGTTGGACGGACGCTTCGCGCGGGTGAGGACAATCCTGGTCAGGACCCTAACGTCGCGATCCTCTCGCATCGATTCTGGACGCGACGGTTCAACCAGGATCGCGGGGTCGTCGGTCGCACGATCGTTCTGAATGGCGTCGCGCATCAGGTCATCGGCGTCCTGCCTCCTGGCACGCCGTATCTCGACTGGGCGGACGTGTTCCGTCCGCTCGTGCACGCGCCGAACGCGCAGCGTGGCAGTTGGGAGCTGCTAGGACTTGGACGGCTCAAACGCGGCGTGTCGCTCGAGACAGCGCGCGCGGATCTGCAACGCGTCAATGGAATTCTCGCACAGCGGTACCCCGACACCAGCCGCGGCATGAGCGCGAGCCTGGTTCCAGTCAACGAACTGGTGGCCGGTGACGGCACGCGACGTGCGATGTGCGTGCTGCTGGCGGCAGTGGGATTCCTGTTGCTGATCGCATGCGTGAACCTGACGAACTTGCTGCTCGCCAAGGCCGCCGGTCGCACTCGAGAGATTGCGCTGCGCGCCGCGCTCGGCGCGAACCGGCGGCGGATCGTCGGTCTGCTGCTCGCCGAGTCGCTGCTGTTGTCGGTGACGGGCGCCGCACTGGGCCTCCTGCTCTCGGTCTGGACAGTCGATCTGTTGCGCGCCAGCAACGTCTGGCGGATTTCGCGGCTCGATGAAGTGGAAATCAACGGATGGGTGCTCGCGTTCACGACCGTCGTCGCGGTCCTGACCGGCGTGCTCACCGGCCTCATTCCGGCGCTTCAGTCGTCGCGCGGCGATCTTGCGCCAGCGTTACGCGAAGGAGAGCGCGGGATCGCCGGGACTCCGCGGCAGCAGCGACTGCGCGCGGTGCTGGTTTCCGGTGAAGTTGCCCTCACGCTGGCGCTGCTCGTCGGCGCAGGACTGCTGCTGCGAAGCTTTTCGGCGTTGCTCCACGTGGACCGGGGGTTCCAGACCGAGCGGCGGATCCTCGTCGAGCTGAATCTTCCGGAGCAGTACGCCGCAGACGAAGGCAAGCGCGCGGGGCAGTTCGTGCTCGATTTCGAGTCGCGGCTCCGGAATCTTCCACAGATCATTTCTGTTTCGTTGGTGAGCGGACGTCCGATGAGCTCCGGCAGCACCGGCATGGGTATTGTCGCGTCGGAGCACGCCGACGAGACTCGCAACATTCCGTGGGCCAGCTGGCGGCTCATCACGAAGGACTACTTCCGCACGATGGGCGTGCCTCTCCTCAAAGGACGCACGTTCGACGAGCACGATCTCATCGCGCGGCCGTGGCGCATCATCGTGAGCCAGCGGCTCGCGGATCTCCTCTGGCCGGGGCAGGATCCCGTGGGCCGGCAGGCGATTCTCTGGAAAGGCCAGGGCAACCGCAAGGCGGAGGTCATCGGTGTCGTTGGCAACATCCGCGAACGCGGCCTTTCGCAGCCGCCCACGCTGGCGGTTTACCTGTCGGCCTACGGATCGGGCGCCGATCACATGTTCTTCGCCATCCACACGAGCGCGTCGAAGGAAATGATCACGCCCATGTTGCGGGCGGCGCTCTCCAACATCGACCCCAATCTGCCGCTCTCGAACATTCAGACGCTCGAGGAGATCGTGGCCGCGTCGACGGCGTCGCGGCGATTCACCGCGGTCCTGCTCAGCGCATTCGCGGCGCTCGCCCTGGCGCTCGCGCTCGTGGGAATCTTCGGGGTCACGTCGTATGCGGTATCCCGACAGACCGCCGAGATTGGCGTGCGACTCGCGCTCGGCGCCACCCACGATCGCGTGCTGCGCTTCATCGTCCTGCAGGGCATGAAGCCGGTCCTCGTCGGCATTGCCGTCGGCGTCGCGGGTGCGTTGGCCTTGTCGCGCTTCATCGCCACGCTGCTGTTCGACGTGACACCTCGCGATCCGCTCACTTATGTTGGTGTCGCCGCAGTGCTGGTCGTGACGGCATTGCTCGCGTGCATCATTCCCGCCCTCCAGGCTCTGCGCATCGACGTCATCTCTGCACTTCGAGCTGAATAACAGGTGCTCGGGTTCCAATTTCCATGTTCGCGTTCCCAGTTCCGGGTCGCCGGTTTCGCGGTTTCTAAATTCAGAGCAACCACGAACCACGAACCGGGAACTGAGAACCGCGAACTCGAGAACCTCGCCGCGAAGCCGCTACGCCATGACATCCACACACACGGTGTTCAGCCGGTAATACAGGATGTCGATGAAGGTGCCGTTCTGAATCCGACCAAGCAACGGGGCTGTCGTTGTGCTCACGACCTGCGTGCGGCCGAACGCCTGGTCGAGCCAGTCGAGGAGCCGAAGCTGGTGGTCCGCCGCCAACGCGCCAACCTCGTACAGGATCAGCGTGCCGCCACGTGTCGCTGGCGGGAGCACGAGCTTCTGGCCAGGAACCCAGCTTGCGAGCGGCCGGTCGATGTTTTGAACGAGTGCCTGGAGGACGTTGCGGATCACTCGGTCCATTCCGATGAGGTGCACGTTGACCCTCGGCATCCCCAGACCGACGAGCTCGTCATGCGCCGCCCGGGCCAGCCGCCAGTCCTCCGGCAATTGAGTGACGCAGTCGAGCGGGCCAGCAGCCTGCGTGGCGCCGGCATAGACCCTTGACACGTTCTCCATGAGGCGTCTCCTTGGGCCGGGTTCCGTGACTCTACGATGGCCGCGTCGGGGCCGCCAATCGGGAAGACGGTGACAATCACTAGGGAAGATCCCTAAGGCAGGCCGGTGAAAGGCAGCGGCCTGATGGGAAGTGGCAAATTGGGAGAACGCAAAATGTGCAGGTTTTCCCATCTACCATTTCCCATTTCCCATCCACGATGTGCTTTTCCGCATCCTGCTGGTGCTTGCCGTATCCTCTCGGCATGAAGCGGGCGGTACTCCTCTACGGCATTTGTGGCGGCCTGCTGATTGCCGCGCTCAGACTCGCCGAATACCGGTTCCTCGTCGTCGAGCACTCGATTGAGATCTACGGCGGGCTGATTGCGCTGATCTTCGCCGCCGTCGGCATCTGGTTCGGCCTCTCCCTTACCAGGACGAAGGAGGTCCTGATTGTTCGGGAGGTACCCGTGCTCGCGGGGGAGCCGTTCGCCCGGAATGACGCGAAGGTCGCCGAACTCGGCATCACACCGCGAGAGCTGGAGATCCTCGAGCACATCGCGGCCGGGAAGAGCACCCGGGAGATTGCCGAGACGCTGTTCGTCAGCGAGAACACGATCAAGACCCATACCAGCCGGCTGTTCGACAAGCTGGACGTCAAGCGAAGAACGCAGGCCGCGGACGTTGGCAAGCGGCTCAGGCTTATTCCTTGAAGGCGAAAATCAGCATTCCTATCACCTGATTGGATGAATTTTGGCTGTGATCCGTCGAAATCACCCGAACGGATGACGACAGCGCCGCTGCTGGAACGCTACGGTGCAGCGCAAAGGAGCTGCGACCCATGAAAAGAACCGTCCTCACGTTTGGTGTGCTGTCCGGTGCCGTCTCGTCGGCCATGATGCTGCTCACGCTGCCGTTCCTCGACCAGATCGGCTTCGACCGCGGCGAGATTCTCGGCTACACGATGATCGTCGCGTCGTTCCTGCTGGTCTTTTTCGGCGTCCGGTCCTACCGGGAGAACGTCGCCGGCGGATCGCTGACGTTCGGCCGCGCGTTCGTCGTCGGCCTGCTGATTACCCTGATTTCATGTACCTTCTACGTCGTCACGTGGGAGATCATCTACTTCAAGCTGGCGCCGGGGTTTGCGGACAAGTGGGCTGCCTACACGATCGAGAAAGCAAGGGCGTCGGGCGCCAGCCAGGAATCAATCGAGGCGACTGCTCGCCAGATGCGCGCGTTCAAGGAGATGTACGACAAGCCCCTGGTCAATGCGGCAATTACGTTCGTGGAACCGTTCCCGATCGGGCTGGCCGTGACGCTGATATCCGCTGCGGTACTGCGGAAGCGGCGTCCGACGGGGCCTGTGGCTGAAACGCTCCTGGCGTGACCTGGGACCGGGTCGCGTGTCACCTCGATCGATCTGGTGGCACGCGCTCCAGGACTGCTTGCCGCAGTTCCGGAAATACTTTGCTGACCTTGCGCAGAATGTACTCGCCGTACGTGCCCTCGAACGCATGGACGTTCGCGTGATCCCACCGGTCCCCTTCGTCGCCAACTGGCGTGGCCCCTCCTGGCAGGTCGATTGGCTGCACGCGAGAAAAGAATCCCGGGTCGAAGAAGAACGGAAATGAAAGCCTGTCTCGCGGAGCCGGGTTGCGGACGCGGTGCGGTGTGGAACGGTACAGCCCGCCCGTCATCCGGTCCAGCATGTCGCCGATGTTGCAAACGAACGCATTCCTCACCGGTGGAGCGGCGACCCACTGCGATCGCGATCGGACTTCGAGACCGCCGGCGTCGTCCTGCATGAGGATTGTCAGGAGGCCGTAGTCGGTGTGCTCGCCGACACCCCACAGCGACGGATCGCGCGGCGCCGGGTAATTGAAGATGCGGAAGAGGGTCAGCGGTTCACGGGTAAAGCGGTCATCGAAATAGGATTCGTCGAGGTCGAGGCTGAGCGCGATTCCCGCCATGAGCCGATGGCCCAGCTTCTTCAGCGCCGACATGTAGTCGAGCACGCACTCGCGAAGACCTTCAGGAGTGGCGGGGAACAGATTGGGGCCGTGCATCGGCGTCCCCGCCCGGACGAGCGGGTGGTCTGCCACGAGCTCCTCGCCGAAGTAGATCCCTTCTTTCTGATCGGGCCGACCAGACGTCAGCTCGTTGCCGATCGGAAAGTAACCACGCCATGCGCGGCCGCCGAGTGCCATGCGGATCTGCAGCTTCGTCTCGAGGTCCTGCGCGAAGAACTTGCGGCTGAACGCGACGAGCCTTTCCTGCAGCGCTTCGTCGACCCCGTGGCCGACGATGTAGAAGAACCCGCTCTCTCGGCAGGCGCCGCCGATTTGCGACGCTGCGGCGAACCTTCCCGACGTGCCGGCGACGAGCTCGGTGACATCGACGATTGGAATCTGAGCAAAGTCTTCCACAGATGCATCCCAAAAAAGTGTCTTCTCCCGTTCTCCCCGTCTCCTGTTTCTTCTCTTCTCCCGTTCTCCTGTTTGCCTCCGGCTCTGGGGTCTCACGGGTTCTGCAGCCAACCTTGGAGGACGGCATATTTCACGATATCGATCCGTCCGTTCAGATCCAGCTTCCGCATCGCGTTGGCCTTGTGCGCTTCGACCGTCTTGACGCTGAGGTTCAGCCGGGCGGCTATCTCCTTGTTGCTGTAGCCCGAGGCAATCAGCCGGAGGACGTCCGATTCCCGATCGCTCAAGCTCGCGCTCGCTTTGCTCGGTCCCTTGCCATCCTTCGCAAGGAGCTTGGCGGTCACCCGTGACGTCAGGGTCGAGTCCAGGTACTGGCCTCCGGCGGCGGCCGCGCGGATGGCTTGCAGGAGCTCCGTCGGCGCGCTCTGCTTCAACACGTACCCCGACACGCCTGCGCGCAGCAGCTCCTGCAGGTAGGCGTCGTCACCGTGCCGTGTGAGCGTGACGATTGCAATGCCGGGTTGAAGCTGTTTCAGCTTCCGCGTTGCGACGAGACCATTCGTCCCGGGCATCGAAATGTCCATGACGATGACGTCCGGCTTCAGCTCCTGAGCGTGCCGCACAGCGGCATCACCGTCGCTCGCCTCGGAAATGACGTGCATGTCCGGTTGACCGTCGATCAGGAGCTTGAGCCCGTGGCGAACCGTGACGTGATCGTCTGCGAGCAGAATGCGAAGCGGACGTGTGGGTTCAGTCATGGTAATTGCTACACCGGGCGTCGCCCCGCCGGACCCCTATCCCACCCCACCGCGCACACTACGCGCGGCGGGGTGCGGGGGCGCGGCGCGCCTCTGGCCCGTCAGGAACAGCAGGCGTGGTGATCGCCATCCGCACCAGGATCGTCGTGCCGTGTCCTGGTTTCGATTCGATCTCGAGGCTCGCGCCGACCAGCGCCGCGCGTTCCTGCATGCCCAGCAACCCGAATCCCCGGTGCTCTCTCACCGCGTCGGGATCGAACCCGGTGCCGTCGTCCTCGATAGCGAGCACGACGTGATCCGACCGCCGCTCGAGGAGGATGTCGACGTTTTTCGCACGCGCGTGCTTGGCGACGTTGTTCAGCGCTTCCTGCGTGATTCGATACAACGTCGTTTCGACTTCCGACGCCAGCCGATCATCGAGCAGTCCCCACGTGTGGAGCTGGGCCGCGATGCCGACGCGCTTCGACCAGTCCTGAGCATAGTTGGCGACCGCGGCGCGCAGCCCCAGATCGTCGAGCGCCGTAGGCCTGAGCTCCCAGACGAGATGATCGACGTCGCGATCGAGCTGCTGCGCGATCGTTTCGAGCGCGTCGACCCGTTTCCGGAGGTCGTTCTCGTTACTGCAGGCGTCCTTCAAAACCGCGATTGCTCGCCCCAACGCCGTCAACTGCTCGCCAAACTGGTCGTGCATCTCCCGCGCGATGCGACGGCGCTCGTCTTCCTGCGCGAAAACGAGCCGGGCGAGGAGCTCGGTGCGCGCCCGCTCCGCGCGGCGACGCTCCTCCATTTCGGATCGCAGCGATTCGTTCGCCTGCGCGAGCTCGGTGGTCCGTAGGCGCACGCGTTCCTCGAGCTCGTCGTGCGCGCTTCTGAGCGCTTCCTCGATCTGTTTCCGGGCGGTCAGATCGAAGTGCGTGCCGACGATTCGGACGATAGGACCGCCGGGCTCACGCCGGACCGGAAAGCCGCGGGACAGCACGTGAACGTAGTGACCGTCCTTGTGCCGCAGCCGGAACTCCGCCTCGTACGTGGGCTCGCCGAGTGCCACGCTTTCGCGTGCCCGGTCCGCCGCCGCCCTGTCGTCCGGATGCACGAGCCGTTCCCATGCGCTCACGTGCGGCTCGATTTCGTCCTCCGAGTATCCGAGCATCTGCTTCCATCGTGGCGAGTACACGACTACATTCGTCTCGAGATTCCAGTCCCACACACCTTCCTGCGCGCCGTCGAATGCCATCGTGAGGCGTTCCGCGCTCTCGCGCAGCGCAGCCTCGGTCTTCTTTCGCTCGGTCATGTCCAGGTGAGTCCCGACAATCCGGACGACTGGCCCGCCGGGTTCACGTCGGACCGGAAAGCCGCGTGACAGCACGTGGACGTAGTGGCCATCCTTGTGCCTGACACGGAACTCTCCCTCGTACGTGTCGCCGCCTTTCAGCACGACGCTTTCATGCAGTCGATCCGCTGTTTCCCGATCGTCCGGATGGAGCAGACGTTCCCAGGCTCTGACGTGCGGTTCGATCTCATCGTCTGAGTAGCCGAGCATCTGCTTCCATCGAGGCGAGTACACGACTGCATTCGTCTCGAGATTCCAGTCCCACACGCCTTCGCGCGCTCCTGCGAACGCGAGCGTCAGCCGCTCTTCGCTTTCGCGTAGCGCCGCTTCGGCACGCTTCCGCTCGGTGATGTCGTGCAGGACAACCTGGATCCAAGAATCGCTGCGCTCCTCGAGAGGTGCGGCGTTGACCTCCACATCCGCGGAGCCTCCGTCGGGACGCAGGATCTTCGCGTCGATTGGCGCGACCGTGTCTCCGTCGGTACGTCCGTGGACGCGCTGCAGAAATTCGATAAGTGCTGATTGGCTCGCCGCGTCGAAGATGTCGAACAAGGACCTGCCAACGGACGCTTCGTTCCCGAAATCACCAGCCAGACGCGTGGCCGCTGGATTCAGGAAGACGATTCTCGAGTCTTTCGTGACGATGAGGATGGCGTCCGGCGAGCGCGCCACCAGACGTCGATCGCGCTCGTGAGCGTCGAGCACCGGCGTTTGCATGTCGTTCGCGCGAAGTATGTCGCGACGAGTCTACCCTCCCTGCTGGGCAATTCCAAGCGTCGCGGAGGCGTACTTTGGTCCGCTCGATCCATAATGCCTTTGTGTTATGCAAAAAGTAGATCTACACGGCAAAACAGCGCTCGTGACGGGCTCGACAGCTGGAGTGGGAAGGCTTGTCGCGATGGAATTGGGCGCGGCAGGCGCGCACGTGATCGTCCATGGCCGCAATGCTGCGCGCGGCAAGGACGTCGTCACCCAGATCAAGCGTCGTCACGGTTCGGCTGTATTCGAGGCCGCGGACTTCTCGTCACTCGACGACGTGCGCCGCTTTGCGAACGCGGTCAAAAAGCACACGGATCGACTGCACGTTCTCATCAACAACGCCGGGATCGGCACGGCCCACGGCGGAACGGCGAGGCATCTGACCGCTGACGGCTTCGAGCTTCATTTCGCCGTCAACTATCTCTCCGGATTCCTGCTCACGCGGCTGCTGCGGTCGACGTTGATCGAGTCGGCTCCCGCGCGGATCATTTTCGTCTCATCGCTCGGACAGGCGCCGATCGATTTCGACGACGTGATGTTGGCGCGGAATTACAGCGGCACGCGTGCGTACTGTCAGAGCAAGCTGGCGCAGGTTATGAACGCGCTCGATCTCGCGCGCGAACTGGAGAGTAAAGGCGTTACCGTCAACAGCCTGCATCCTGCGACCTACATGAACACGACCATGGTGCGCGAGGCAGGCGTCACGCCGATGAGCACCGTTGAGCAAGGAACGGAGGCAATCCTCCGGCTCGCGATGTCGCCCGAACTGGAAGGCAAGACTGGGTTGTATTTCGACGGTATGAGGCCGGCGCGCGCACACGGCCAGGCCTATCGGACCGACGAACGTGCGCGGCTGCGCGAGCTGAGCGAACGCCTCGCGGGCATGGCCGTGAAGGCGCAGGGCAGGGGCCGTTGAAATGCTTCTGAGACACGACGCGTTTCATCCCCGCGCGCGAGACATGCTCCGTGGATACCTGGTGTCAGCCTGATGGGCTTTCTCCCGCCCTCCGCGTTTCGCAGTTTTCGAGAAGCGCAAGACGTCGCTGTACTGTCAGGCTTCGCGCCGAAGCTTGGCGGAGCCAGATCGAGGGTCCGTTGAGGATTGCGGTCTTCTCGGATACGTGCCAATCTGATTCAGTTGTATCAACCTGCGTAGGCTCTGGGCTCCAGGCTGTCGGCTCTTGGCCAGCCCAGTCGACACTCGAAATGTGTGCTGTAGGGCGCGGTCTTCAGACCGCGCCGGGGCGTGGCTTGAAAGCCCCGCTCGACAGAATCATCTGGCCGCGCCCACCGTCGGCTGCGGACCGGCGGTCCACAGCCGACGGATGAGCCGCAACACGATCGTGCCGCTCATCACGAACACAGCGAACAGGATCAGTGCCGCACCGGGCCGGCCGTACAGCATCATTCCGACGGTGAAGAGCGCGGACCAGATCATCGCGCAGCCGGCGACCCAACCGAGGAGCGCCATGGGCAGGTTCTCTCCGGCATTGATGTCGGGCGGGACGCCGGCCGTTGCGCGAATCGGCGCCCAGCCGGGTCCGGCGGGATGGACTTTTCTGTAGAACTCCTCGAGGACACGGCGATCCGTCTGAGGGCCGACGTACGCCGTCAGCATCCAGCAGGCCGTCGTTACGATGATCGTGATCACGAGCGCGCGGTGCGTGCTGAAATGCACGCCGTTGCGCGCGAGCACCAGCAGCAGAACCGACACGGCGAATGAGCTGATCATCGCGACGACTTCACACCACGCGTTCACGCGCCACCAGAACCATCGCACGAGGTACAGAAGTCCAGTGCCGGCGCCGACCTGCAGGATGATGTCGAAGGCGTCTTTTGCCGTATCGAGGAGATAGACGACCGCAGACGAGCCGAGAAACAATCCAACCGTCACCCAGCGGCCGACGAGGACGTAATGGTGCTCGTCGGCATCGCGGCGGACGAATCGTCGATAGAAGTCGTGTACGAGATAGGACGCGCCCCAATTCAGGTGCGTGAGAATTGTCGAGGAATTCGCGGCGATGAGGCCGCCCACCATCAACCCTACGAACCCTGCGGGGAGGAACTTCAGCATCGCCGGGTACGCGATGTCGTGGCCGAGCAGCTGGGGATTCAGGTGCGGGAACGCCCGCTGAATGTCCGCGAGCTCGGGATAGACGAGCAGCGAACAGAGCCCCACCAGGATCCAGGGCCAGGGTCGCAGCACGTAATGCGCGATGTTGAAGAACAGCACGGCTCCGAGCGAATCGCGCTCCGACCTCGATGCCAGCATCCGCTGCGCGATGTAACTGCCCCCGCCAGGTTCGGCGCCCGGGTACCACACCGCCCACCACTGCACCGCGATTGGCATGATGAACACCGCGACGGCCAGATCCCAGTTGTTCGAGAAGTCGGGTAGCACCGACAAATAGTTCAGGCCGTTCGGCCCGCGCATCGTCGAGAGCTTCTCGACCAGCCCGCTGAGCCCGCCGACTTGCGGCGCGTGCAGAGCAAAGTACGCCGCTGCGATGACCGCGCTCATCTTGATGAAAAACTGAATCATGTCGATCACCAGCACACCCCAAAGGCCGGAGTGTGCCGCGAACGCCACGTTGAGAATCCCGACGCCGACGAGCGTCTGCCAGCGTTCGAGGCCGAACAGGATCCCGGCAATCTTGCAGGCGGCAAGATTCACCGTCGCCATGATCATGCAGTTGAAGAGCAGCCCGAGGTAGACGGCTCGAAATCCGCGGACAACGCTCGCGGCCGTGCCCGAATAACGGATCTCGTAGAACTCGAGGTCCGTCATGACACCCGAACGGCGCCAGAGCTGCGCGTAGAAGAAGACCGTCGCGATGCCCGTGAGGACGAACGCCCACCAGACCCAATTGCCGGCGACGCCGTTACGGCGGACGATGTCCGTGACGAGGTTGGGCGTGTCGCTGCTGAACGTCGTCGCGACCATCGAAAGGCCGCCGAGCCACCAGGGTACTGCGCGGCCCGACGCGAAGAACTCCGACGTGCTTCGGCCCGCGCGCTTGCCGAACATGAGCGCCGGCCCAAAGCAGACGGCGAGACTCAACGCGACGATCACCCAGTCGATCGCTTGCAGCTGCATGTGACCTCGATGCTGTCCCTATCGGATGCGTGAATCCTGTCCCCGTGGTCCGCCGACAACCATCCTGCGTTGCGCCTAGTGTAATCGCACCAGCCGAGCACCGTGCCGAGCTTGCGAGTCGTTCGGAGCCGGCTCTGAATTCAGCTCCGTCGTATACTCGCCTGAAAGGTCATGCCGGAACGCAGTCGCACATCGACGTCACCGCGCCAGCAACGGTCTCAATCGATTCTCAACCGGGACGCGAGTTCTTTCAGGAGCGGCTCGGCATCTTCGGGTTCTGGAACAGCGCCCTTTCGCTCGGTTTCGTACCTCTGCGGATCGTGGGGGAGCTCTGGCTGGACCCGCAGCGCCCGATCTCCGCACTGCTCACCACGCCCAGCATGATCGCTCACCTCGGCGCCTCCGCCACGGCCGCCGTCGTCTGGCTGCTCACGCGGAGACGGGCATGGTCATTACGCGGGCTCCACATGCTGGATGCGTTCGGGATCATCGCCGTGGGCACGCTCTTCGCCCTGATGGGCGCGTCCCTCAAGCGCGGCGAATCGGGAGTCGTCTCCGATTCGCTCGCCGCCATGCTGATGGCGACACTCGCCGTCGTCATGACCATGATGTGGCGGGCCGTGACCGTGCCGTCGCCACCTCGCCGAACCGGTCTGTTGACCGCCCTCGGTGTCGCGCCCCTGATTGTTGCCGACGTCTTCGCGCTGCGCACATCCGGAGGCGCCGTCGCCGCGATGTTCGTCGCGGCGTGGGCGGTCCTGACGCTGGTCTGCTGCACGGTGATTTCCGCCATCGTCTACGGCCTCCGTCGCGAAGTCCAGCGAGCGCGACGCCTCGGGCAGTACACGCTGGACGAGAAGATCGGCGAAGGCGCGATGGGCGTGGTCTATCGCGCGAGTCACGCCATGCTTCGACGGCCGACGGCGATAAAGCTGCTGCCACCGAACCGCGCGGGAAGCGTCGATCTGAAGCGCTTCGAGCGCGAAGTGCAGCTGACCGCGATGCTGACGCATCCGAACACGGTCGCCATCTACGATTACGGTCGCACCCCCGACGGCGTGTTCTACTACGCCATGGAATTCCTTGACGGCATCAATCTGGAGGACTTGGTCCGGCGGTACGGTCCGCAGCCCTCCGGACGGGTCATCTACATTCTTCGTCAGGTCTGCCGGGCGCTCTCCGAGGCGCATGCGCTCGGCTTGATCCATCGCGACGTCAAACCAGCCAACGTCATCCTCACGGTTCGCGGCGGCGAGCCCGACATCGTGAAGGTCGTCGACTTCGGACTCGTGAAGTGGCTCGAGTCGGCCGGGACGGCTCTCACCGCAACGCTCGATGGCGGTCCGATATTGGCCGGGACACCGCTGTACTTCGCGCCCGAAGCGATCTCAGCTCCCGAGCAGGTGAAAGCGGGAAGCGATCTGTACTCCCTTGGCGCCGTCGCTTACTACCTCGTCACGGGTCAGCCGCTCTTCGAGGCGCGGACCGTGATGGAGCTGTGCGCCCACCATCTGCACACGACGCCAATCGCGCCGTCGGCCCGTTTTGGGCCGGCGAATCGATCCAGGGCTCGAGGCCATCATCATGCAGTGTCTTGCGAAGACGCCATCCGAGCGGCCGGCCAGCGCCCGCGCGCTCGAGGAGTCGCTGGCCGCTTGTGCCGCCGCGCGGGAATGGACGGACGAGGATGCGCGACGATGGTGGGCCGATCACGCCGAGGCCGCGCGTCGGACGTCCGCCTCGCCTGTCGATCCGGGCGCAGAGACCGTCGCAGTCGATGTCGCACTGCGTTGACGGCCTGAAGGTTCGATCCGCGGGAATCCGCGTCTGTGGAGAAGCTCGATCCGCGGGCATCCGCGAGAATCCGCGTCTGTGGAGAAGCCCGATCCGCGGGCATCCGCGAGAATCCGCGTCTGTGGAGGGGCTCGATCCGCGGGCATCCGCGAGAATCCGCGTCTCGTTTGACACAGCCTACTCCCGGCGGTACGCTGACCGTTGGTAGGGAGTAGCGGCCCGCACCCGCGGGTGGATTCAGTCGTCAACACGAAGTAGCCAGGCTGCTCTGCAGCCTGGAAGGGAAAAGGCAAAAGGGATTTGCCCTTTTCCCTTCGGGTCGCTGGCTTTCCAGCGACCCGACTTCCGGCTGAATCCTGGCAATGCAACGCGACCTGCGAGACTACCACGCCTGCGGGTCGTGTGCCGTTTACCCGGACCGCGGCCTGCAAGGAGGCCGTGGTGATCGTCTGGGTTGCGTTCGTCACCTTCATTCTGCTCCTCCTCGCACTCGATCTCGGAGTCCTCCACAAGAAGGCCCACGTTGTGTCCGTCCGCGAGGCGCTTGCATGGACGTCGGTCTGGGTGTCCTTGGCGCTCGTGTTCGCGCTCTTCGTCTACGCGGGCTACGAACATCAGTGGTTCGGCCTCGGCACTCGGCCGGACGTCGTCGAGCGCAGCGCGGAGTTTCCCGCCGGTCGCATGAACGACGGGAGTGGGGCAGTTGTGAAGTTCCTCACCGCTTACGTCGTCGAAGAGTCGCTCAGCGTGGACAACGTGTTCGTCATCGCGATGTTGTTTCGATACTTTCGCATTCCTGCCCGGTATCAACACCGCGTCCTCTTCTGGGGCATCCTGGGCGCAATTGCGATGCGCGGCACAATGATCGCCTTTGGTGCACGGCTCATCGCGCAGTTCGCGTGGACGCTCTACGTGTTCGGCGGCATTCTGCTCGTCACCGCCGTCAGGATGTTGTTCATGGGCGCTGAGGGCGAGCAGGATTTCGGCCGAAGCGCCGTGTATCGCGCTCTACGCCGGCTGGTCCCCGTGACGGACACGATTACCGGTGACCGCCTCGTCCTACGAAACGCACGTTTCACCTGGCGACGCCCTGGGTTCGTGCTGACGCCACTCGGCGTCGCGCTGGTCATGATCGAGATGACCGATCTCGTTTTCGCCGTCGATTCCATACCGGCCGTGTTCGCGATCACCGCGGATCCGTTCCTCGTGTTCACGAGCAACGTGTTCGCGATCCTGGGCTTGCGCTCGTTGTACTTTGCGCTCGCGGGCGCGCTGCACGCGTTTCATTACCTGAAGCACGCTCTTGCGGTCGTCCTCGCGATGGTGGGAACCAAGATGCTCGCGCACACGTGGCTCGACGAGATGCTGGGCCCGAACTTCAATGTGTATCTGCTTGCTGCTGTGTTGCTGGTGCTTGCAGCTGGAGTCGGGGTGTCGCTGATGAGGGATTATGCCTCGCCTCGAACCGAGAACCCGGAACCGGGAACTGTGAACCGGGAATTGTGAACCTCGTGAGTCTACGACGCCGCGATGTATCCACGCCGCGCCCTCACGCGAAGCGAGCCATCGCGAACTTCGACGCGGATCGTGTGCCAGTGTCCGTCGCCGTGACGAGGGCTCGGGTAACCGATGTAGTACTGCTTGCTCAACTCGTCGGCAACTCGCGCGGTCGTCACATCGAGGTCCCGCGGATCGCGGAGTATCTCCGTCCTGCCACCGCTGTCGTCCGTGATGTCGCGCAGTGCCGCGACGTTGACGCGTTCGCTTCCTGGCGGCGGCATCGGCCGCGCCGGGGGATCGTCCGGGATCGGGCCGGGTGGCGTCCGCGGTGTCGTGGGCGGGATGCCGGGGACCGGAGGATTTCTCGGCGGGATTCCGCGCCCGGGGATCGGAAACGGTCGCGGGACTGGTCCACGACGCTGCTCCCAGATCTTCGACCCGCCGGGTCTGTTCCCGCCGATCGTCGTCAACGTTGCCGGCGCATCCATCCCAATCGCGTAAACGAGCGCCTCCGACTCGCGTATCAACCGCTTCAACGTTGCCAGATCCGTGTGGCTGCTCGTGTCGTTGCCGTCCGAGATCACGAGCAGCGCCTTCTTTCTGTGTCGCCCTGAGTTCAGGAGTGGCAGTGCCTCTGCGACTGCGTCGTAAAGCGCGGTTCCTCCATCGGGATTGAGGCGCCGCAGCTCCGCGCTGATCTGGCTGCGATCCGTCGTCCAGCCCTGGACGAGCCGAGGTCTGTTCGCGAATCGATACAGGAAGATTTCGTCCTGCGGATCGAGAAGATCGAACAGGAGACGATCGAGCGCCGCGCGGGCGGCAGCTATCTTCGGCCCCATCATGCTGGCGCTCGTGTCGACGATGATGCCGAGGCTGACCGGGACGCGTTCGGCGCTGAAATGCGTGATCTCGACGCGCTGGTCGTCATCGTACACCGTGAAGTCGCTCTTCTGCAGGCCGGGAACGAAACGTCCCGAGGAGTCCGTGACGGTTGCCGTGACGTTGATCAGCTCGACCCCTGTTCGAAATCTGAAGGCATCCTGATCCTGCGTCGCGCCGTTCGACACGAGCAGCACGACGAGTGCGGCGACAGCGAACGCTTCCGTCCGGTGGCGGCCGCGCGGGGCGGGTACGATGCCGTGGGGCTGGGTCAGGTGAGACTTCATTGCGTCCCGGTCGACAGTCGTGCCGAAGCGATCCGTTCTATTCGGCAAAAGCGCTGCCGTACATTGTCGGCCGATTCCAGCGAAATTACGAGCCCGCCGGGCTCCTACTGTGACATACGAGAGACATCGACGTCCTCTTTGGGTTTCGCGGGTAGACGCTCGATCGGAGGAGCTGTGTGCCCCCGCCGCGCGTTTCACAGCTCGGTGGGGCGAGTGTTGTCGAGCTCGCCGAACGTTTCGACGCGGGCTGAAGTTCTCGATTCGGCGGTCACTCCTGGATTCGAGCATGGGCGGCTGGCCAATGCGAACTCGACCGACTCCTTCTGCCCACGCCAGGTTTCGCCGAGATTCGAGCCGCGTACTCGGCATCCCCCGAAGGGAACGCGACCGACGTTGTTGTTGCCGCCGACGATCTGCAGGACGACGAAGAGCACATCGTGAACTACCCTAATGGCTCGGTATCAGCTGAATCGGTAGCTACCTTTCGGGCGGGGCATCCGGGCTGGCGGCGTTGTTCCTCCTCAAATACTGCCAATGGACTGCCGGTATTCTCGGTCGTCGCGCCTTGCCATTCGGGCGCCGAAATCCGCTACCGATTGAGCTGCTTGGAGCCACTATTATGGCCCGGGCCAGTCGCGCGGTCGTCTCCGGATCGAAGCATCGGCTCCCGAAATTGCGTTATGATCGTACGATTGCGGTCACGCCGGAGGGCGGAAGAGGGCTGGAAGGATTCTGCGGTTCCAGGGATTGACGCGGTCCTGCGGTTCACGCGTGCTGACTCGGGCCCTCGGAACCATGAACCCGACTGACGAGCGTTACATGCGCCTCGCGCTGGATCTGGCGCGCGAGGCGGCGGATCGCGGCGAGATTCCGGTGGGGGCGGTCGTCGTTGTCGACGACGCCATCGCGGGGCGAGGGTTCAACCAGCCGATCGGGACGCGCGACCCGACGGCTCACGCGGAAATCGTGGCGCTGCGCGATGCGGGGCGCCGCGTCGGCAACTATCGGCTGAGCGGCGCGAGCCTGTACGTCACGATCGAGCCGTGTCAGATGTGCGTCGGGGCGATGGTTCACGCGCGAATCGCGCGGGTCGTCTACGGCGCGCCCGAGCCCAAGGCCGGCGCGATCGAGTCCGCGATGCGCGCGCACGAGCATCCGGCGCTCAACCATCGCATGACCGCTGCGGGTGGCGTTCTCGAGTTCGAATGTCGTTCCGTCATTCAGGAGTTCTTCAAGGGACGACGAGAGTCGGAGTGAAGGTCGCGCAAGCGGAGCGAGTACGCGCGCGGCGAAGCGAAGTCTCGGGTGGGTGCCGCGCGTGCGGTCGGCGCGAACGGAACGGAGCGAGCAGCGAAGAGCGAGCGTAGTGGAGTGAGCGTCAGCGCGGGGCGAAGAGAGGTCGCCGGCAGGTGCCGCGCGAGCGAGTCGGCGCGAACGAAACGGAGCGAGCAGCGAAGAGCGAGCGTAGTGGAGTGAGCGTAAGCGCGCGGCGGAGCGAAGTCGCCGCAGGCGACCGCGCGCGCCAAGTACTGGAGAGGTACCGAAGTGGTCGTAACGGGGGCGCCTCGAAAGCGTCTTGTCCGAAAGGGCACGTGGGTTCGAATCCCACCCTCTCCGCCAATAAATTATTGATATTAAACAACATATATCGCAGAGTCAGCTGAAATCGACTAAATCATTCAGCATTTTGCAGCAGAGTTTCGCTTTCGTCGGCCCGTCACACAGAGACACATGTGAAAACTCTTTATGGACAAAAAAGGTGGCCAAATTCGCCGCTTTCAGAAGTGATGTTACGGTGGCCGGCAGTGCCACCGGGCGGTCGGCTGACCGCGACCGCTCAGCCCGCTGATAGGTCGCAGCGGACCGCCACGCGCGCGGCTGGTCGCGGTTCGCCACAAGAGTTCGAATGGTTTCAGAACGCCTGGTCATGTCCGACCCGGCTGTTGAACGAATCGTCCAAACTGTCGGCGGATCCTCGCAAACCTGAGTTCATCGCGCGACCAAGCTGAGCGGTATAATTCAGCCTCGGCTACGTCTGTGCGACTCCTCCTAGCGCTCCCAACTCGCAATCAAACGATCGACGACACACCGCAGCACCGTTAAATCGGGCCCGTTTTCATCCCGGACGGAGTTTTTGCGGAGCACAGGTGAGCTGTCCGTGTTGACTTGGTGACACGAGACCGAGGGGATCGAAGAAATCGCTTGGAGGAGGTTGCTGGCTCGCTGAAAGCCGGCTGGACTCGAACGTTCGGGAAGCGGCAACGCTTTCCATATGAGAGTAGTGTGCGAGCCAGCATAGTACTGCCGCGAGGATTGATAGTCGTGTCTTCATATCAGCAGTCCTCCGCGTTGTACGCCACGTGGTCGAGTTGTGACGTCGATGTTGTCACTGTAAAGTTCCTGCGGATCGAACCCGTCCCACCACTGGGTCCTTACCCGTGCTCATCTTGAGGTTGAAGGCGTCGCACCGGACACCGCCTCCGGGCCTTCGCCGTTGGCGATCACGTACCCATTCATTCGCAGTTCAAGTCGCTGCAGGAAGCGATCGCCAAGTGCAACCGGATCTGATCCCGAGGTGCTCGCGTCTACAAGCCGCGGCTTACTTGAACAGCAATGGTGCCAGATCGCGGAGATACCGCCGCCAGACGCGCCAGTGGTGCGCGCCCTCTGTTTCCAGAAACGTATGCTCGATCCCAGCCTGCTCGAGCGCCTGGTGCAGGCTTTTCGCGCCCTTCATCGCGGTGTCGTCCTTACCGCATGCGATCCACAGGAGATCGATCTGCTTGTTGGTCTTGGCCGGATTGGCGGCGAGCGTGGCTAGCGGCTCCGTCTCCAGCCCGCCTGTCATACCGGCACTCATGATGCCAACCTGACTGAACGTCTCGAGGTGCCGTAAGCCGAAACGGCCAGCCTGACCTCCTCCCATCGAAAATCCGACAATCGCCCGGTGCTTGCGGTCGGCGATCGTGCGGTACTTGGCATCGATCATCGGGATGATGTCCTCCAGCAGATCGCGCTCGTAGAGTGCGGCGTCTCCGCCGAACGTCCCGGCGCCTTTTGGCGGGATCCCGGTGCCATCGCCGTTGACGTGCGCCCCTCCATAGCCGAGGGGCATGACGACCACGAATGGCTCGATTCGTCTTTGTGCGAGCAGATTGTCGAGGATGTCGTTCGCGCGCCCGTAGCGGTGCCACGAATGATGATCGTTCGCGAAGCCGTGCAGAAGGTAGAGGACCGGGTAGCGGCGATTCCGCGCCTCGTCGTATCCCGGCGGAATATAGACCGTCAATTCGCGAGTGGTGCCGTTCGATTGCGACTTGTAAAGCAACGTCCGGATCTCTCCGTGCGGCACATCCTGGACGTCGTAGAACGCGGGGCCGTCACCAGGGACGGTCAACAGGCTGGTGGTCGTGCTGGTCACGTAGCCAATCTTCACCTCCGCGTTGCTCGGGTCGGTCAGCCGAACGCTGTCGACGGTGAAGTAATAGACGTACATCTCCGGGTCGAGCGGACCGACGGTCGCGCTCCAGATGCCGTCCGCGCCCTTTCGCATCTCGACGTCGCTGCCGAAGTCTCCTGAGACTGTCACCGCCTTCGCTTCCGGCGCTTTCAGGCGGAAGGTCACTCGATGGTCGGCGGTTACCTCCGGGGAGGTAACGGCTGGGTCGCCGCGGCGAGCGCCGGGCTCCTGAGCCGCGCCGGGTCCTCCAGCGAGCGTTGCTGCGACGATCGCCGCAGAGACCACGAGTAATTGATGGAGAACTGATTTCATCGTAAGTCCTCGGTTCGTTCTCAGCTCGACACCAACGGAGCGAGCTCCTTGAAGCAGCGTCGTGACCGCGGATTCCTAATAGACGTTGCGCTCCGGCGTGCGTAGCACGCTGTTGCATATAACGAAACGGCTGTTGATCGTGTCCAGGATTCGGCGGACCGTAGCACCGAACGGCCTCCCGGGCAACACCAAAATCACGGCGAAGTGCCGCGCTAGCGCACCACTAAAAAAAGTTCGCCGTGAAGTTGCTCGGGACACGTCACGACTCGGCGTTATGAGCGGAGAAGCGGTGCACGATCCCCCCGCAATTCAGAGCCCGCCGACGCGATCCACTTCTGCCGGAGCTCTTCGCATCCGAACTCCGGCTCGAAACGGTACTTGTGCGCGGCTGCCCCGCACTACCCTGCAGGCTACTGCGCCGGTTCAGCATCTGGGCCGGCCGAGGTTTAACGCCCGGCGGTCCTGCCGCACGTCCTCGGCGACCAGCGTGAGCGTTGCACCGCGCGCGGTGGGGAAGGTGCGCAGTGTGTTGCCGCGACGCACACCCAGCGGCTGTCCGAGCAGCGAATGAACCTTCGCGCGCTCGAGCGCGCCGTTGTTCCACGTCAGGTCGATCTCGAATCCGCCCCCCGCGCTCTCAGGCCTGTAACCCGGCCTGCGGGCCACGCGGCGGGCAGTGCCGGCGGGGCGTGGTTGCCGGCGGCAAGCCTGGGCCCAGAGGTTGATCCGTCAGGTGGTGGCCCAGACGGTTGCTGATCGCCGCGGATCTCGAGGGAGCGCGTCGCGGCGTCTGCCTCAGATGGGACCGGCTATTGATAATCGGTTTGACACCTGTGCGCGCTGTGCGTAGGATGGCCGCGCACTGTGCATTGCACGATGCGCAACGGCGGCGACGCCCCGGCGCCGCGGAAATCCAGTAGCAGGGAGGCACTAGTTTTGAAACAGCTGTCCCGTTTGCTGTTGATTCCGGTCTGTTTGGCGTGGACGTCCGTTGCCCATGCCCAGATCCGATCCGCCACGCTCACCGGCACCGTTACCGATCCCCAGAAGGCGATCGTGCCCGGCGCCACGGTCGTCGTCACCAACGAAGGCACGAACGTGTCGCAGGAGCTGGTTACCAACGACGCCGGTCTCTTCACCGCGCCCCTGCTCCCCGCGGGCACGTACTCCGTCACCGTGACCCTGTCCGGCTTCGCGCCCTTCAAGCGGTCCGGCATCATCCTCAACGCGACCGAGACCGTGCGCGTGCCTGTCGAGTTGTCGGTCGGGGGGCTCGGCCAGACCATCGAAGTCTCAGCCGAGTCGCCGCTGCTGCAGACCGACCGCACGAGCGTGTCGGGCGCCATCGGTGCCGAGATGATCGAAGCGCTGCCGAACATCACCCAGAACCCGCTGGCCTACGCGTTTCTGCAGGCAGGCGCCGTGCCGCGCGTCGCAGCCGCGGACACCACGAGCCTGAATTCGTTCGGCATTGGCGTGGCCGGACGACGCCAGTGGTCGGCGGTCGGCGTCAACGGCGGTCGTGCGTTCACCAATGACATTCAGCTGGATGGTCTGCCGGTGATGGGCGGAGGCTACAACGAAGCCTCTGTCGTTCCGAACACGGAAGGCCTGCAGGAAGTCCGGGTGATTTCCAACAACTTCAGCGCCGAGTACGGGCGCGGGCAGTCCGTGGTCTCGATGAGCACCAAGTCCGGCACGAACACGTTCCACGGGACCGGCGCCTACATGCTGCGCCACCAGGGGCTCGACGCGAACACGTTCGCGAACAACGCGCAGGCCATTCCCAAGCGGGACTTCCGCGTTGACGACGCCGGCGGCTCGATTGGCGGTCCGATCCTGCGCAACAAACTGTTCTTCTTCAGCAGCTATCACCTGTTGCGCAACGACCAGGAGACGACCTCGCTGTTGACGGTGCCGACGGCGCTGGAGCGCGTCGGCAACTTCAGCCAGACGTTCATCCGCGACGAGAACGGGAATCCCGTGCCGGCACGCATCTTCGACCCGTTCAACGTCACGCAGATCAACTCGGATCTCTACCGCCGCGCCGAGATCCCGAACGCCATCATCCCGAACCCGGATCCGTACGCGGTACGGATGGACAGCTACTACCCGCTGCCAAACCGCACGCCGGAGGACGTCTTCAACACGAACAACTTCGAGTCGACGACGACGCAGACCGTGCGCCGGCACAGCTCGAACAATCGCGTCGATTTCAAGTGGAAGGCCCACGCGATCTATGGCAGCGGCGGCATCTCCTACGCCGAGGTCGTGACGCCGCGGCCGTTTGGCACCGCGCCGTTCAACGACGCGCCGGCGACGCGCACCGACAAGAACCCGTATATCCAGGTTGGCGATGCGGTCGTGCTCAGCCCCACGCTGCTGCTCGACGTCCGCTACGGCCTTAGCCGCGTGAACACGAAAAACCTCAACGGCAACAAGGAAGGGTTCACCGACTACGCCTCGTTCGGCGTCCCTGACAACCTGCTTCCATACATGTTCCAGCCCGGCAACGCCCCGGCCGTGACCCCGAACGGCTACGGCGGAGGCAACGGCGGCGGCAGCAACTGGACCGGCCTGTCGGCCGGCACATTCGGGACGGCGCGCGAACGGCAGGCCAACCACAGCGTGAGCGGCAGCGTCACGAAGACGCGCGGCAAGTGGGTGCACAAGGCCGGGCTGGAGTTCCGCAACCTGCTGTCGCACTACGACGACCCCGAGCAGGCGTCGGTCGGGATGCCGTCGCCGTTTGCGCACCAGGGCGGCAACTTCAACTTCGAGTACACG
>JBKPCD010000147.1:0-3068 GCA_046727175.1 Acidobacteriota bacterium
TGATCGAAAACGCGCGGCTGACCGATCGGGTCGTCGAGCAGGAAACGCTGCGCCGCGACATCGCCCTGGCGTCGGACGTCCAGCGCCGCCTGCTGCCCGACGCCCCGCCGCGCGCCGAATGTGCCGATTTCGCCGCGATCACCGTTCCGGCGCGCCGCGTCGGTGGCGACTACTACGATTTCGTCGAGCTGGGGGACGGGCGGATCGACATCGCACTGGCCGACGTGTCGGGCAAGGGCGTTCCCGCCGCCTTGATCATGTCGGTGGTGCAGGCGTCGCTGCGGATCATCTCGTCCGGTGGCGACGTGGCGCCGCCACGCCTCGTCGCGCTCATCAATCAATTCGTCTACCGGTCAACGCCCGCGAGCAAGTACGCCACCTTCTTCTATGCGCAACTCGACGAGCGGCGCCGGCAGCTGCGCTACGTCAACGCCGGGCACAACGCGCCGTATCTCCTGCGCGCCGACGGGCGATCGACCGCCAGCTCCGCGCCGCCCCACATCGAGGAGCTGACGGTCGGCGGAACCGTCGTCGGTATGTTCCCGGAGACGGAGTACGAAGAGGCGACCGTGGAGCTCTTCCCCGGCGATGTCCTCCTCGTCTTCACCGACGGCGTTCCCGAGGCGCACAACCCCGAGAACGAAGAGTTCGGCGAGGAACGCCTGCAGGCGTTGCTCCGGCAGACCGCGCACCTGCCCGCCGACGAGATCAGCGCGCGGATTGCCGCCGAGATGAACAATTGGATTCGTGACGCGGAGCAGTACGACGATCTCACCTTCATCGTGATGAAGATGCGCTGACTTCGCTCACTCGCCGACGCGCGGCGTGGGCTTAAGACCCGCCAGCGGTGCCTGACGTGCTCATCGGCGCACCCGGGCCTGTCCCACGGGTGCTGGCCTGGTCAAGAGACTGGTCGATGTGAGGAGCCCCAGGTGGCGAAGGTCACCGCATTCGAAGCGAGGACACGGGTGAAGTGCGATCCGCCATCGAGGAAGGCCGACGGTGACGCGCGCCTGCGTCGCAGGTGCCTCCGTCGCCGGCTCCGCGGACTTCCCTTGCGGATCGATCCTGAAGCCGCATCTGTTGCATTCTCGCGGTTGTCAGAATTGCCGGTGTTCGTTTTCAGCGAGCTATTCGGTGATGGTCGGCCTCACGACGGGGTAGGGCGAGTTGTTACTCTTCACCACCAGGCGCACGCCAGATTCGCCGCTCAAGGGCCGAACACTGACCGAGCTGCCGCTGGTACTTCTCACGTTTCGCCAGCGCGCCAACCGACGCGAGCCGGCTGCCGAACGAGCTCGCTTCGAGAGGGGTGCCGGGCCTTGACGCAGTTGATACGTGTTGTGCTCCACTCATTGATGTGGAGCCCCGCGCGCACGAGTGGCGTGGGATTAGCTTAGCCTCGAAGGCTAGCCCGATATGACCTCGCTCACATCCGGATACGTCGCAGCAATGTTGGAGGCGCGTTTGACATCACGGCGTGAGACCTGGTACCGCGCGGCTAACAGAATGTCCACCAGCGTGGAGGCGTCTGGACGGGGCCGCCGGAGTTCGGTCAAGAAACGGCGCCGTGTCGCGTCGGTCATCGTCACGCGCGCACGATGAATCACCGCAAGCACGGCGTTCTGACGATCCGCTGGATCAGCGCGTAAGGCTTCACCCACGGGAGGCAGCAAGCGGCGGTCATCGGGACGCAACGAATTCGAGCGACGCTGGAGCTCGGCGGAAGCGGCGACGAGTTTACGACAAGGTCTGCAATCGAAACCCTCGACGCGAACGACAACGTCATCGCGACGGGCTGCGCGACTTCCGTGGGGACGCGGTTTGAGTGAACGTGAAGCTCCCGGAGCCCTAGCAAGACCACATCGGGTTGGTTACGGCGAGGACGCGCTGAATCGACGCCAGCGAGCGACCTCGGGACGCCGCATCTGGCAGAAACGACGACAAGGGCCGTAGCGGATCTCACCCAGCGACTGCAAGAATTATCACCGAAACGACCGCCGATTCGGATTCACCATCTTCGAACAGTCAAGCGCAAGCGCCGACAGCGACCTCGATAATTTCGCGATCAACGCGATACGCGCGCCACATCGACCAAGGGAATCATGCGGCTTGCCCATTTGGCGCGCCCAGGGCGAATCGCGATGGACGGGCTCGGCAATGTGATCCAGGTACAGCAATCGAAAGTCAATGCGCGGCATGATCCCCAGGAGCCGCCGCTTGCTCGAGCAAGGGCCAGTCGCGGAGGTCCTGGCTCTTTACCAAGGGCAGTCTCGGCAGCATGAGTCGGAAGTTGACAAACATACTCTGTCGGAGTCATTGCTTCTGAAACGTTTCTGCTGGGCACCAGTCGGAAGGTCTACTCCTCCACAGACTCCTGTCCGATTGATCCCAAAGACACCGGACTTTTGACTGCTCGGCGGCGGCATACGTTCTGCCTTCCGATGTGGCGTGATCCGCCTGAAGCCTGATCGACGTGTCCAGCCAGATCGCCGCGCATACCCTCGCGGCGGCCGTCGGGCGACGGATCTCCACCTGCCGGTAACCGTCGCGTCGCCATGTGATCAATGCGGCGCGACGGAGCTTTGTTTTTCGGTACCACACGCGGATTCGATCTCTATCGGTGTCGGTGGTGTCGCAGTCGCTTGTATCGCCTGCGGGAGTTGTGAATGTTGCTGGCGCTGGTTGCATTCGTTACAGGCGCGGCGGGCGTCTGCGCGTGGACATCGATGATCGTGGTACGGTTGAAATGTCCGCGCTGCCGCCGACGCGAGTCGGTGATCCGCATTGCAGGCTCTTGGATATGGCCACGTTGCTATTGTGTGGATTGCCGGCGCGAGTGGTAGACATGACCAGCCGTATACGCGCGAACCGCACAAAGACGCTGACCCCGAGCGCAAGGTCATTCTTGATCTATTGTCCCGTTCGGCCCATGCGACAATGGCCATGCCTAAACGTTCAAGCATCCCGAAACCGAAGCGACCTTGGCACGGCTCTGGACTGAGCTACAATCCCGGCGATAACTTGGCGACCAAAGTGGGCATGAGGTCAACGGCGCGGACGTGAGG
>JBKPCD010000148.1:0-38977 GCA_046727175.1 Acidobacteriota bacterium
GGTCACTCGGGCTCTCCGGCATGCGGTGGTCCGGCGCGACGGCCGCGAAATTGGCCGCGTCCGTTCAGCAGTCCGGCTCCTGATCGCGTGGTCGCCGGTCATCGCATGGATGGCCTACGTCGGCAACCCGATGTTTGGCGAGGTGCGCGCGATGTCGCCGGCCGTGGCGTACGCAGTCGGCGGTCTCGCGCTAGGGTCGGTGGCGGCAGGCGTCGCGTGGACCATCGCGAATCCAGGGCGCGGACCGCATGACCGCATCGCCGGCACGTGGGTTGTGCCAAGGTAGGGAACGGCCAGGGAGTAAACGATGCGGATATCAGCGTTTTGCACGGCAATCTTGGCATACGTGGTTATAGGCCACCCGCCGCCGGCGGTGGCACAGGTCGATCAACAGCGCGCACAGGAGTACTTCAAGGAAGCCCAGGCGCTCTGCGAGCGCGACGGCGGCCGTCTGTGGGGCGTGTCGATCTGCGCGCCGATGGTGATCGGCGACGCGCGGACACAGACGTTCGCCACCAGCCAGCCGCCACCGGATACGCTCGCCCAAAGCTTATCGGTCTCCTGAACGGGCCCATTCAGTGGGGCGACACGATGTGGGCGGCGCTCACCTGGGACACGATCGCCAACTGGCCGCCTCGCACGCGCGGCGAGGCGTTCCTCCACGAATCGTTCCACATCGTCCAGCCGCGGCTCGGACTCACCCTACCGTCGAATTCAGCGGGCGCAGTCCTGAGTGAGCATCTGGATTCCGTCGATGGACGGTATTGGTTGCGCGAATGGCGCGCGCTCGCACAGGCGCTGCGGGAATCAGGGGAGCGGCGCGGTCTGGCCGTTCGCGACGCGCTGGCCTTCCGCCAGGCTCGTCACACGCGCTACCCGGACAAAGTGGAGAGTGAGCGCGCCTGGGACATCACCGAAGGCCTCCCCTCGTATACCCAGACGGTGCTGGCCGCGCCATCCGAGGCCGACGCGATCGCGCGTGCGCTCGAGCTCCTGGCCGAGGCGGAGAACGGGGAAAGCTTCGTGCGCACGTTTCCATACACGTCCGGGCCCGCCTGTGATCCGGTATTTCCCATCCCGCTTGGGCGCACGCAAAGTACGAGGTGCTCTGAGCCGCCTTACATCGCGAGGCGACGGCCGAATGACCTCCGCGCCTGCAATCATTGAAACCTATCCACGAGCATCAGATTGCTGCCCGCGCTGTCGACCAGGGGAAATGCCAGTGAGCGCTCATCGGGCGACAGCGTCACGCCGAACCAGAACGCTTTGTCCAGACGTACGAGCGTCGAGCGCTTGCCGGTCGCGAAATCAAAGAAATCCACCGAAGGCTTGTCACCGGTATCACCGACTGCGACGAAATAGAGTCCCCGCACACCGACAGCAAAGTTGATGCTATAGCTCAAGCCGTCGACGACATGAACTTCGGCGCCGCCATTGACGGGAACTCGCCAGATCGAACTCGGCGACGTTGACTCCTTCGCATAATACAAGAAGCCGTCACCGGATTCGACGGCGGCGGCGCCGCCCTGCCGGGTTACCTGAGCCGGCGCACCTCCCGCCGCCGGCATACGCCACACCTCGTCCCGGCCGGTCCTGTTCGATGTGAAATAGATCCGTCGGCCGTCGCGCGACCAACGGGCTTCATTCTCCTCCGTCGGATCCTTGGTGAGTTGAGTGAGTTTGCCGGTGTCGGGCTGAAGCAGATAGAGGTCCCCCGCGCCCGCGCGTCGTGAGCTGAAGAGAAGGGTCAGCCCGTCCGGCGACCACTGGGGATTCGAGCACTGTGGTCCTCCCATGGAGGTCACCTGCAGCGGATTCGAACCGTCCCTGTTGGCAATCCAGATCTCCTCCGCTCCTGACCGGGTCGACGCGAATGCCAGCCGTTGTCCGTCCGGCGAATAGTGGGGGGTCTGTTCGTCGAACGTCGAGGAGAAGGCGGCGAGCGCGACCGGAGTCACCGGTGGACCTCGAAGCGCAAGCTCGTAGAGAGCCGTGTCTCTGAACTGTGCCGAATACACGAGCCGGCCAGTCCCGGCGATGCTGACCGCGGTGGCCCGCTCGCCAAAGGGGAGGAATTCAGGTTCACGAGTTCGACTCGATTGCGAGACCTCTGAGATCTTCGCCATACGTGAAAGGCCGAGATGCCCGCTGGACGAGAAGACGAGATCGCGCCCGTCCGGAGTCCAAGCAAGACCGATAACACCGGGGTCGTCGTCAGTAAGCTGGCGCGGCGTGCCGCTCGGAGCGGGACCGGACGTCAGCGGCACGAGAAAGATCGCAACGCGACCCACCGTGCGTACCCGCAGAAACGCGAGGTGCCGTCCGTCTGGCGACACGACCGGACTCACGTCGTTCCGTCCCGGAGCTTCGGTGAGGCGCCGCTGCTCCGAGCCATCGACTGCGATAAACCAGATGCCTCGCGAGCCGTTGGGTGATGTCGCGCCACCGAAGGCAAGCCATCTTCCGTCCGGCGTCCAGGAGAGATTGCCGATTGGCCTGACGTCTCGGGGAATCGGCGCCGGGAAAATCGTCGCAATGGTCCTTTCGGCACCTCCAAGCGCTGGGATCACAACCAGGTCAGCAGCCGGGGGGGCGACGCGAAGCGGACGAATGCGATGAAACGGCCATCCGGAGACCATGCAGGCCAGTCGTCTGGCGCGGGGCTCCTCGTCAAGCGCACGGGTTCGCCGGGACCGGCCAATTTGACGTAGATGTCATAGTTGTCCAGCGTCGGGCCGTTCCAGGAAAAGGCGACCCGGCTTCCGTCGGGCGACAGGCTCGGCGCCCGCTCGTATCCCGGGTGCGCAGTGAGCGGCACGGCGAGGGCAGGCGAAGTCCTGACCGCTGACGTGCGCGGCTCGCGGACCACTGTGAGAAATGTGACGACCACGAGCAAGGCCGCCGTGACTGTCGCGCCGGCCAGCCACGCCTTTTTGGTGCCGCGCCCCGGCATCACCGAGGAAGGTTCCTTCGTCGCGCTGCTGACCGGCTCTGCCGACAACTCGGCGGACGGCATGGTCGCCCGCACCTCCGCACCGAACCGATAGCCGTGCTTCGGTACCGTTTCCACCCACCGTGCCCCATCCTCGCCGAGCGCTTTGCGAAGCACGGAGATCTGAAAGGAGAGGTTGGCCTCTTCGACAAAGGTGTCGGGCCACAGTGCGTTCATCAGCTCCTGTTTCGAGAATGCACGCCCGGGGCTCTGTACCAGGAGCACGAGCAGGTCGAACGTCTTCGGCGCCAACGGCACGACCTGATGTTCGCGCGTGAAGACTCTTCGCTCGAGGTCCAGCCGGAATGGGCCGAACTCGTACAACCCGATGCTGGCGCGAGACATAGGTCCTCTAATGAATTCCTTTGAGATTACTTCACTGCTTCTCGGTTCCATCAAAGGATTTGCTCGTGAGCCGTCGCCTAGCGTCGGCTCATGGCATACACACACGCTCGAACGCCCGTGGCCAATGGCGGCGTCAGTCTGTACCTGCGCCCCTGGTCGCGGTCCGCTGCCGTCGTCCTGCTCGTCCTTCTGTCGAGCGCTATCGACGCCTCCGGCAAGGAGCTCACATTTCGGAATCCGCGAGATTTGCTCGCCGATGAGCCGGCGGCGTTTATGGAGCTGCTGGAAGCCGGCAGACCGGCACCAGTATCGATGGAAGACATGGGCGCGATATTAAGAGCTCTTCCGCCGGAAGGCGAGGTTACCAAGCTCGGAGCCCCGGCGCAGCAGAAAGTGGAGGCGGTGCGTCAGCTACTCAAGTCGACTCAGCGCGACTGGTACGAAATCAAGGTGATCGATCTCCCGCAGGCCGCGATCGTCCTGCATGCTCGCGCCCTGCTCCTGATTTCCGCACCGGCCATCGCCCTGGTGAACGCCGCCGAGCTGCAGGCGATGGCCGCCCACGAAATCGGGCACGAATACGTCTGGATCGAATGGAATCGTGCTCGTCAACGCGCCGATCGGGAGCGACTCAAGGAGCTGGAGCTGGTCTGCGACGCGATTGCCGCTGTCACATTGCGTCAGCTCGGAATGGATCCGTCAAAGGTGATCGACGGTGTCGAGAAGGTCACGCGATTCAACCGCGAACGGTTTGGATCGGCCACCAACGAGAAGAGCTATCCGACTCTCGCGGAACGCCGGGCGTTTGCTCGCGAGATCGATCGATGGCTGCGGGATTCGAGCTGGCGTTCTCGCTCGGGCCTCGGACGAAATTCAGCGGATTTCGTGAGAGTTGGGATGAATTCGCGCCTCCCGACGGCCTCTTCACCGGTCGCGACCGGGCGGCCGAAGAAGTCTGCCCCGTTTGGCCCGGCCAACCGATGACCGCGCATTGGGCAATCCGCGCGCCGGCCGCAGTCGACGGCACTGACGAAGAGAGGGTCCGCGCCGCGCGTTCAACAAGGCATTTCGCGACGCACGACTGAAGATCTTCACGAGCCTTGGTCTGGACCTGCTTGACGAGCTCGCCCTGAAACGCCACGTGCCAAATCGGACGGCTCGAACGACAGGAGGAGTGACCAGTGGTCGTCGTGTGATTCGCACAGCATTGCGAGCGGCCCCTCGGCATTTATCGCAGCGAACGTGCGCGACGACGTACGACTGCGCCAATGAACGGACGTGCCTCTGAACAGGAATTGAATTGCCGTTAAGCGAAATGCGCGATTGTGTAACAACTGTGTAAGGTGGATTCAAAATCCGCGACGAGCACTGACGTTTACGGCTTCACATTGAGGTGCATCGTGGATGCGTAAGTCGCTGAACCGATTGCGCAACGAGGTGTTTCGGCGTTGCTTGGTGATCCTCTCCAGATTGGCTTTCCAAGCGTGCTCCTTCAACACCACAGCGCACGACGCGCCTTGCTGCACATGGCCGCTCCATCGCGACTCCTATCGGCCACGCCAGTATCCTGGCCGCTGACAGGCATGCGCAACGGCGACGATCTGGACCTGCGCGCCAACCGCCTTGGATACGACAAAGAGGGGAAAGCGGCGGAAGGCCGCGCCTGGTGATGCCGAGGTAAGATGATCCAGCTTGATGGAAGGTCGGCCAGTGAAAGTACTTGCGAGGGAAGAAGTTAATGGAGCGGGCTACGGGGATCGAACCCGTCTAACTGGCTTGGGAAGCCAGGGCATTACCACTATGCTAAGCCCGCACGTGCCGATCGTAACATAAGCGCGAATCGCGAACGGCTTGCCTCGAACCTCGCACTCCGAGTTCTGATTGGCGTCGCTCACGCTCTGATGAACGCAAGCACCTCGTCGCGTTTCCGCTCCATCACCTCGCCTGTCGTTGCCTCGAGATTCAGCCGCAGCATCGGCTCCGTGTTCGACGCGCGCACGTTGAAGTGCCAGTCCGGGTATTCGGCCGAGACGCCATCCAGCGCGTATACCCTCGCATCCGCGTAGCGCGCGGCCAGACCGTCGATCTTCTCCTGCACCGCCCGCATGTCGCCAACGCGCGTGTTGATCTCACCCGAGATGAAGTACTTCTCGCGCAGCGGCTGGAGCAGCTCGTTGAGCGTCTGCCCCTTGCGCGACATCAGCTCAAGAATCAGGAGCGCGGGAATGAACCCGTTGTCGGCATAGAAGTTCTCGCGGAAGTAGTAATGGCCGGTGACCTCACCGCCGAAGACGGCCGCTTCTTCTCGCATGCGTCGCTTGAAGAAGGCGTGCCCCACGCGATTCATCAGCGCAGTCCCGCCGTACTTGGCAACGATGTCCTTGACCGCGTAGCTCGCGCGGACGTCGTACACGATCTTCGCGCCCGGCGTCTTCAACAGGAACGATTCCGCAAGGAGCGCCGTGATGAAGTCGCCGGCGATGAACTCACCTGTACCGTCGATGAAGAAGCACCGGTCCGCGTCGCCGTCCCACGCGATTCCGATGTCCGCCTGCTCGCGGATGACGCGCTCCACGAGGTCGCGACGGTTCTCTTCGACGAGCGGATTTGCCTCGTGATTCGGAAACGTGCCGTCCACCTCGAAGCACAACGTCGTCAACCGGCAGGGCAGCCGTGCGAACAGCGTCGGCGCGACGAGACCGGCGATCCCGTTCCCGGCGTCCAGCACCAGGTTGAACGGTTTCACGACCGAGGGATCGATGAACGAAAGGACGTGCTCGATGTAATCGTGGATGACGTCCATCGTCGTCAGCGATCCGGCATGCTGGGCCTGAGCCGGCAACGTCCGGTTGAGGATCATGTCGCGAATCTCGTTGATGCCGGCGTCTCCGCTCAGCGGGAATGCCTCGCGCCTCACGAGCTTGATGCCGTTGTACTCCTTGGGATTGTGTGACGCGGTGATCTGGGCGCCCCCATCGTGCCCGTCGCGGGCGACCGCGAAGTACATCATGTCGGTGCCCATCATCCCGTAGTCGACGACATCGGCCCCCTGACTGCGGGCGCCATCGATGAAGGCAGCCGCGACCGACGGGGAAGAGAGCCGCATGTCGCGCGATACGCCGATGCGTGTGGCGTTCAGATAGCTCACGAAGCCGCGGCCGATCAGGCGCGCGGCATCCTCGTTGACTTCCGACGGATAGAGTCCGCGGACGTCGTACGCCTTGAAGATCGAGGAGTTGATCGTCATAGCCGGCTGAAATCCGTAATCACGGTCTTGTCGCCGAGAACGACTCCGTTCTCGAGCAGCGCGTTGCGTCCGATGTGGCAGTTGCGGCCCAGGATGGATCTGCGGATGACGGCTTCGCGACCGATCCATCCGTTCGGCCAGATGATCGACCCGTCGATGACTGCGGCCTCGTCCACGTGCGTGTGACGCCCGATCACCGAATACGGCATGACCCGCGTCCCGACTTTCAGCACCGCGCCCTCGTCGACGAAACACGGAGCATGCAGCTCGACGCCGTCGTCCGTGCGCGCGCCGGGCGCAATCCATGCGGCGTGGGCCGCCTCCGAGAACGGCGGAGCCGCATACCGGCCATCCATGATGTCCTGATGGACCTGCAAGTACTTCGCCGGCGTCCCGATGTCGATCCAGTATCCGTCGTAGATGTAAGCGACGAACGTTTCTCCGCGGTCAATCAGCGACGGAAAATAGCTGCGCTCGATCGACCACGCGATGTCCTTGGGAATCCGATCGAACGTCTCGGGCTCGAGGACGTAAATCCCCGCGTTGATCGTGTTGCACGTGATTTCATCCTCACCCGGTTTTTCGAGAAAGCGCTGGATGTTGCCCTGTTCGTCGGTCTCGACCAGACCGTAGGCGCGAGGATTGTCCACGGGTGTCAGGACGATGGTCGCTCTGGCCTTGCGCTCACGGTGCAGGCGCACGACCGCAGCAAGATCGACCTGCGTCAAGACATCGCCGTTGAGCACGATCACGGATTCCGTGAGCGAGTCGCCAGCGTAACGGATCGCGCCGGCGGTCCCCAGCGGCATCGGTTCGACGACATAGCGGAGCTTGAGACCGAGCCCTTCGCCTTCGCCGAAGATCTCTTCGATGCGGCGCGGCTGGTAGTTGAGGCTGAGGATGGCCTCGTCGATCTCCGGTACCTGACGCAGCAGGTCGATCTGGTAATAGAGAAACGGACGATTGAAGATCGGAACGATTGGCTTCGGTGTATGAACGGTCAGCGGTCTCAGGCGCGTGCCCTTGCCGCCAGCAAGGAGGATGGCCTTCATAGCGACCTTCCATCATACCTCGTTGCCCGTGACGTCTCCGGAACGTCGACCGGCGGTTCGGAGTATTCTTACGACAGCCACTCCTCATGAACCTTCCGAATGCGTTGACGCTCGGCCGCATTTTTCTCGTGCCGCTGCTCGTGGTGGTACTGCTGACGAAGTTCGAGGGACGGCTCATCCTCGGCGTACCGAAGGAGCTCGTCGGCGCCGCGATCTTCGGCCTGGCGTCACTCACCGACTGGCTCGACGGCTATCTCGCTCGGCGGCGCAAGCAGATCACGCCGCTCGGGCAGCTGATGGATCCGTTAGCCGACAAGCTGCTCGTGACGGCAGCGCTCGTCTCGCTCGTGCAGATGGATCTCGCACCGGCGTGGATGGCAGCCGTGATCCTGGGACGCGAATTCGCGGTCACCGTCCTTCGCAGCCTGTCGCACTCGCGCGGCGTCGTCATGGAGGCATCCGCGCTCGGCAAATTCAAGATGGCATCGCAGGTGGTCGCGATCCTTCTGCTGATCCTTGGTCGCGATCAGCTCCAGGAGTTCTTCGTACTGGGCCGGATTGCCCTCTGGATCGCGGTGGTGACGGCGGTCGTCTCGGGCATCGACTACTACCGCCGTTTCAGCTACGTGCTGGGACGACCGCAGGACGTCTCACCGGTTCAACCGGTTCAAGCCGTTCCCGAGATGTCCGGTGTCCAGCGGGAGGTTCAAGATGTCCATCGCGTGCGGCGTACGAGATAACGCTCGCTGGAACCGCTACGATCCTTTTTTCGTCGTGGTGACCCCTTCCTTGATCTCGCTGACGCGCTTGCGCGCGAGCTCGAGGTACTCGCTCGTCTCAAACTCCGCAATCAGGCGATCGTAGTACGGCAGCGCCTCGGCCGGCCGCTGGATCTTCAGCAACGATTCCGCGAGATAGTAGAAGACCGCATCCCGGCGCGTGTACTTCGGATCCCGATCGAGCAGAACCTTGAACCGATCGATCGCGCCCGGATACCAGCGCGTCCGGAAGTAGTGGTATCCGACGCGATACTCGTAGTCGTCCAGGCGGTCGCGCGCGTCGCGCAGGTGCTGCTGCGCCTCCGGCATCAGCGAACGGTTCGGCTCGGATGGATCGTTCTGGTACCGCTCGACGAAAACGGACAGCTCCTTGATGGCTTCCCTGGTTTCTGTCTGATCGCGATCCGGCCCGCGCATCTGGTAGTAGTACGTCATACCCAGCTTGTATTGCGCGTAGCCTGCGAGTGTGTGTGTCGGGTAGAAGCTCAGAAACTCTCGGAACTCGTTGGCGGCGAGCACGAACGATTCTGCGGAGCGCTCGCCGAGGTACGTGTCAGCGACGCCAAGCTTCGCGTTGGCGCGATATCGACTCTGCGGATAGCTGTCCACGAGCTCCCGGAAATACTCGCGGGACGTAAGCCAACGCTTCTCGGTCAACGCTTCGGTGCCGCGCTCGAACAGGAACTTGTCGGGTTCAGGGGTGCCGGTCGGCGGCTTCTTGGGCCCGCTGGCGCACGCCGGGGCGAAGAGCACCGCCGCGATGACGAGTGCCTGCAGGCCGCGCCCGGAACGATCCCGGCTGGAGAGACGGGCCACGAGCATCGTGATCATCGTGGCTGCGTGGTCGTCGTGAAATCGCCGTCGGCGCCTGGCAGTGAACATCGTTCAATTCTGAAGGAGATCTGACAGGGTCGAACTAGGCCCGGGATGAACTCGACAACCATCGGTACTCCATCTCCAAGCCCTGCTCGAGCGAGACGCTCGGAACGAAGCCGAGCTCGGTTCGTGCCAGCGTCGTGTCCGCATACGTGTCGCGCATGTCTCCCTTCTGCTCGGCGTGCCGGACGACCGAGAGCGGCTTGCCCGCGATCCGTGAAAGGATTTCGAGCACCTGGTTCATGGATACCCGCGAACCACCGCCGACGTTGTACGCACGCCCTGGCACCGACCGTTCGGCAGCCGCGATCGTCGCATTCACGGCATCGGACACGAACGTGAAGTCACGCGTCTGCTCGCCGTCGCCGTACAACTCGATTGGCCCATCGCGCAGGGAGGCGGTGATGAATCGATGAAACGCCATATCGGGGCGCTGACGCGGCCCGTAGACGGTGAAGTAGCGAACAGACGCCGTCGGCACGCGGTGGTTCACCCAGTACAGATAACAAAGCTGCTCGGCCGCGAGCTTCGTGACCCCGTACGGCGAGACCGGACGCGGCAGGGCATCCTCACGCATCGGGATGCTGGCATGGTCGCCGTAGACCGAGGAGCTCGATGCGTAGACGACGCGTTCGAGCGGCCGTCCCGCGCAGGCCTCGAGCAGTCGTTGCGAGGCGTCGACGTTGTGCTCGGTGTAGATTCTGAAGTCGCGCCCCCAACTCTTTCTCACTCCGGCCTGCGCCGCCAGATGGAACACGTGCGTCTTGCCCTCGAGCAGCGCGGGAAGATCGGCGTGCTGAATCGATCCGTGGATGAAGTGAAACCCATGCCGTCCCGCGTTCACCCTGACGTTCGCTTCCTTGATCGATCGCGGATAGTAATCCGTGAAGCAGTCGATGCCCGTGACTTCTGCGCCGCGATCCAGCAGGGCCGATACGAGGTGTGACGCGATGAACCCCGCTGCGCCCGTGACGAGCGCCTTCACGCGAACACCTCCCGGATGCGGGCAGGGAGCCGGCACGGCCTGCCGGTCGGATCCAGTGCGGCATGCAACGTTCGTCCCGAAGCCGCGACGACCGCGTCACCGACGCGACGCACTTCGTACTGAAACTCCATCCGCACCGGCGAGAGAATTCGTCCCTCGGTCCTGACTTCGAGCTCGTCGTCGTATCGCGTCGATCGATGGTACGCGCACTGGGCTTCGATGACGGGAAGCGACACGCCGGCGTGCTCCATCTCGCGATACGTCCAGCCGAGCGAGCGAAGCAGATCGGCGCGCGCCACCTCGAACCAGACGAAGTAGTTCGCGTAGTACGCCACGCCCATCTTGTCGGTTTCCGCATACCGGACGCGCACCGTGGAACGTGACGAAGGCATCGCCGTCACGGGACCTCGGCGCGCAGGGCGGCAGCGCGCAGCTCGCGGGTCGCGACCGCGGGATCCGCAGCGCCGAAGATGGCGCTGCCGGCAATGAGAATGCCGGCGCCTGCCGACACGACACGGGCTGCGTTGGTTGCGTCGATCCCGCCGTCGACGCCGATCGGCGCATTGCTGCCGTGCCGATCGAGCAGTTCGCAGACGGCCCGTATCTTAGACTCGCTGCGCGGGATAAAAGTCTGACCGCCAAAGCCGGGGTTTACCGTCATCACCAACACGTGATCGACGTCAGGCGCAATCTCATCGAGCGCGACGACGGGTGTGGCGGGATTGATCGCCACGCCTGCTGCCAGTCCCAGTGCCTTGATCGCGTGAACGGTCCGATGGAGGTGCAACGCGACTTCGACGTGGACGGCGATCCGTGTCGCGCCCGCATCAGCGAACGCCTCGATGTAGCGATCCGGCTCCTCGATCATGAGATGAACGTCCAGCGGCAACTTCGTAATCCGTCGAATCGAACGCACGACGGGCGGCCCGATCGTGAGATTCGGGACGAAGTGTCCATCCATGACGTCTACGTGGATGAGATCGGCGCCCCCGCGCTCGGCGGCGGCAATCTGCTCGCCAAGCGCGGCGAAGTCCGCAGCGAGGATCGAGGGAGCGATCAGGACGGTCGCGCGAGAGCTCAGCGGCTGACCTCGATGGAAATGGGCTCGCCGGGTGCAATCTGGAATCCGGCTTGCGGGCTCTGGCGCAGGACGATTCCGGCGGGAACCCCGGGATACGGAGTGTCGCCGACGACCGCGACGCGAAAGCCGTGGCTTCGCAGCAGCTCCGCGGCTCGATCGCCGTTGACGCCGATCAGGTCCGGCATCACGTACGTCACACCCCGCTGCGGCCGATTGACGAGCAAGGACACGCGATTCCCTTGGCTGTTGGGTGCTGGCGTCTGTGCGACCACGGCATCGGTCGGGTAGTCGGCAGATCGGATCTCTGCCATGCCTGCGAGCTCCAGGCCCTCCTGCTGCACCCGGAGTTGGGCTGTTCTCTCCGATTCGCTCGTGAGGTTCGGAACGAGGTTCGAGCGTGGGCCGGCGCTCACCCAGACCTTGACGCTGCGTTCGCGGCGCAGCCGGTTACCTGTTTGCGGCTCCTGGGTCAGAATCTGGCCCGCCGGTATCTTCGGATCGAATCGCCGGCCTTCCTCGACCTTGAGGTTGAGCCCCGCCTGCGAGAGCACTGCGCTGGCTTCGTTGACCGTCTTGCCCGTCAGGGCCGGCACCGCAACGTCGCGCGCCCGCAGCGCAATTCGCATTGCCGCCGCCGCAAACAGGACGTAGGTGAGAACGAGGGCGCCAACCAGCAGAAACAGCTTGCCTGCGCCCCACACGCGCGTCCTGAATCCAATGCTCACTTGAAAAAAGCTTACTGCGAAGCTGGCGATTTCACCAAAATTGCCGCGAAGAATGCTTCGAGCCCATCGCGAAAGGGCAGAGTTCGAAAATATCCGCTGGCGTCTATCAACGACGCCGCTGACGCCGGCCCTGTCGCCGGAGATCTCAACCTGAACCCGGGATGGCTCGAGAGAAACCGGGCGATGACCTCTTCGTTCTCTTCCGGCTCGCTCGAACAGGTCGAGTAGACGATGCGGCCAGCTTCGCGGACGACCTGCGACACCTGATCCAGCATCGCGAGCTGCGCTGCCGCGAGTGGCGGCAGATCCTCTTCGTTGCGGCGCCACTTCACGTCCGGGTCTCGGCGGATCGTACCCAGGCCGGAGCACGGCGCGTCGAGCAGGACGCAGTCGAAGACCGCATGGAACGGTAGCGCCCGCTGGATGTCGGCCCGAACGATTCGAATACTCGTCGTTCCCGCGCCCTGAATCGTGCGCGCGAGGAGATCGACGCGACCGCCGCGCAGGTCCGTCGCGACGAGAAGTCCACGATCGTTCATCGCGCCCGCCATGGCGGTCGCTTTTCCACCGGGGGAGGCGCACGCATCGAGCACCCGCTCGCCTGCGCGAACGTCCGTGAGGAGCGGAACGAGCTGCGACGCCTCGTCCTGGACGACGAACGCACCGGCTGACGCGAGGGGCGTCATCAACGGATTTCCGTGGGTGATCACGAGAGCGTCCGGCGCGAAACGACCCGGTGTCGCGGTTACGCCGTGATTCGCGAGGTCGGTCAGGAGTGCTTCGGTCGTCGTGCGCAGGTGATTGACGCGGATCGTCAGCGGAGCAGGCTGGTTGTTGAACCGCGCCCACGACTCCGCGGCATCGAACCCATGACGATCGAGCCAGCGTGCGACGAGCCATCGTGGATGCGAGAGCGTCACCGAGAGATACTCGAGCGCCTCATCACGATTCACGAGACCGGGCGGCCGGACTGGCAGTGGCAGACGATCGCGTTGTCGGCTTACCCGACGCAGAACCGCATTGACGAGAGACGCCGCGCTCCCTTTGCCGGCACGGCGCGTAAGCGACACGGCGTCGTTCACAACGGCCGACGCGGGTACGCGCTCGAGATGGAGCAGTTGGAAGATCGACAGCCGCAGAACGTCGGCGACCTCGGGATCGAGTCGGGGAAGGGGCCGCTTCGCGGCATCGCCGATGATCCGATCGAACGCTCCTTGCCATCGAAGCGTGCCGCTTGCAATTTCACCGGCGAGGGCCCGATCGCGCCTGTCATCGAGGTGCGCCCTCGCGCGTGCGAGCGCGTGCGGAAGATCGGCACGCCGGGCGTTCACGGCGCGCAGGATTTCGTACGCGGCGACCCGCGCCGGGGCAATCATGCCCGCTCGATTCGTGTGCCTGTTTCGACCTGATGGCCGGCGAGGAACTCGCGCGCGGTCATGACGCGTCGGCCCTCCGGTTGAAGCTGGAGGATCCGCAGAACGCGACCATCCCCGGCGACAATGGCCAGATCGGATCGGTTCTCGACGATCGAGGCGGGGGGAGCGGAACTGTGATTTTCGGTGACTGCCGTCCTGTGAATCAGCACGCGCCGACCGCCGATTCGACCGGACACGAGCGGCCACGGCTGCAGCCCGCGCACCAGGTTGTGAATCTGCGGCGCGGGCAACGTCCAGTCGATTGCTCCTTCGCTTCGCTCGATCTTCGGCGCGTAGGTCGCCTTCGTGTCGTCCTGCGGCGTTTCCACCGCGCGGCCTTCGGCAATCCGCTCAAGCGTCTCGATCAGAAGATCCGCGCCGAGGCTCGCAAGATCCCTCTCGACCTCCGGGCTGGTCTCGTCCGGACCGATCGCGCGAGATCGGACGGCGAACGTGGCCCCGGCATCCATCTCCTGGATGATGCGCATGATCGTCACGCCCGTGTCGGCGTCGCCGGCAATCACGGCACGATGCACCGGTGCTGCGCCGCGCCATCGCGGCAGCAACGACGCGTGCACGTTGATGAGACCGAGGTACGGAATCCGCAGCAGGGAATCGGGGAGCAGCCTTCCGTACGCGGCAACGACGCCGAGATCGGGCGCGAGCGCCTCGAGCCCACGCAGGAACGCCTCGTCGCGGACGCGATCGGGTTGCCGGACGTCGACGCCGGCCGCTAGCGCCACCTGCTTGGTGGGCGTCGGCGCACGATGCTGGCCGCGCCCCTTCGGCCGGTCAGGCTGCGAGACGACCGCCGCAACCTCGTGACGCGACCCAAGGATCCGCTGCAGCACCGGAACCGCGAACTCGGGCGTGCCGAAATACACAATCCTCAACCGCCGCGAAGTCACCATTGGCCGGCGCGTTTCATCTTCTGGATGCGCCGCACGATCTGGTCGCGCTTGATCCCCCGCAGGCGGTCCACGAACAACAGACCGTCGAGATGATCGATTTCGTGCTGTAACGCGCGCGCGAGCAGCGCGGCGGCCTCCACGGTCTGCTCGGCGCCGTACCGATCGAGACCGCGCACGACGACGCGCGCGGGCCGGACGACGGTCGCGTTGAACCCGGGCGCGCTCAGACAGCCTTCTTCCTCGAGCTGCATGCCCTCCCGCTCGACGAAGACGGGGTTGATCACGCAGATGAGCCCTTTCGGATCTCGGCCTGCAGATATGTCGATGACGCACACGCGCTGGTCCACACCGATTTGCGGCGCCGCAAGGCCGATCCCCGGCGCGGCGTACATCGTGTCGATCATGTCGTCGACGAGCTGCTGAAGATCAGCGTCGAAGGCGGTGACTTCCGCAGCGCGTGTATGGAGGGACCGGTCGCCGTACCGGAGAATCGGACGGATCATCGCGGCTGGAAGCGGTCCCGCGTCGCGTCGGCCGATGCGGCAACGGCGCGTTCCAGCTCGGCGATCGAGTCACCGCCGAACTTCTCGACCACGGCGTCGGCGAGAACGAGTGCAACCATCGCCTCGCCGACGACGGCAGCCGCCGGCACGGCGCACACATCGCTGCGTTCGATTGCCGCAGCCGATTCGGCCATGGTGGTCAGATCCACGGAGCGAAGCGGCTTCATCAGCGTGGAAATTGGTTTCATCCACGCGGACACGCGGAGATCCTGGCCGTTCGTGACGCCGCCCTCGAGGCCGCCCGCGTTGTTGGTCGGTCGAGTCGTGCCGGTCACACTCCGACCGGAGCGTTCCGGAACGATCTCGTCGTGAACCCGTGAGCCCGGCCTGTAGGCGGCCTCGGGACCAAGGCCGATGCCGACGGCCTTGATCGCCGGTATCGACATGAGCGCCTGACCAAGCCGCCCATCGAGCTTGCGGTCCCATTGTGCGTAGCTGCCGAGGCCAACAGGCATGCCGGTCGCGATGATCTCGAACGCGCCGCCCATCGTGTCGCCCGCCTCGCGCGCGCGATCGATCTCCTCGATCATGTGCTGCTCGAGGACCGTGTCAACGCACCGAATCGGGCCGTCGTCGGGCAAACCCGCAGCCTGCTCGAATCCCACGGACGCCACATCATCGAGACGAACGCGTCCAATCGCAAAGACGTGACTCGCAATGCGGATACCGGCGTGCGCAATGAGCTGCTTGGCGACCGCTCCGGCCGCAACGCGCGCGGCCGTCTCGCGAGCGCTGGCGCGCTCGAGCACGTCGCGAACGTCCGAGCGGCCGTACTTTGCGATCCCGGCGAGATCGGCGTGACCGGGCCGTGGCTTCGTGACGGGCGGGCGGCGCGCACCGCGTGCGTCTGGAGGCGCCTCGGCTGAGACGCGCATGGTGTATTCCCAGTTGGGCCAGTCGCGGTTTTCAATCATCATCGCGATCGGCCCGCCGATCGTCTCGCCCGCGCGCACACCCGAGAAGATCTCCGCCCGATCGGATTCGATCGCCATCCGCCGTCCGCGCCCGTAGCCTCCCTGGCGCCGACGGAGGTCGCGAGTGATGGCGTCGAGATCGAGGGACAGGCCGGCTGGGACGCCTTCGAGGATGATCACGAGCGCACGACCGTGCGACTCACCAGCGGTCAGAAAACGCACCATTCGAGGCCAATTGTATACGAAGTTTCTGCGCGCTCCGGTCGCGCGCAGCCGACACCACACCGCATTTCACCGCATGTTTTCGTGCTTTTCCGATGAGGTGATTTTCTTGCACTACCGGCTCCGGCCAACCGCCTTCGCCGCAGCGACGACGGTCAACAAGCCGGACACCACGTCCTCCGGTTGAAGCCGCGCACTACAAATGATCGAGCTGGTTGCTGATCGTTTTCTGTCGTCGGGTGCCAGGTGGATCGACATCGCCACCGGCGGCGCCGTTCGTCTGCACGTAACGGCCGCGGGCACGGCATCGCAACAGTTCGTCTGGGCCGATCGATGTGCGACGTTGTCACTCATGCGGCACCCGCTCCTGAACGCGCTCGTCGATTACGGCGCGCTGGACAGCCGTCGGTTGTTCGAGGCGTACGTCGCCGGCGAGGCGGTTCACGCGTCACCTGCGGCTGCAGAGCGACTGCAACGGCATGCCGCGCGATTCCTGCAATCACGCGGGCTGACCTTGACGACCCAGCTTGCCCGGATCGTGATGCGCGAGCTCTCGGAACCGACCTCCGCGCCCGGATCGGCGGTGGAGCTGGTTGGACCAAGAGAAGGGCGGGGCCGGCCTCTCGGGGTCGTGCTGCAGCCACGCAGAATTCTCAATCACCTCGACGAGGTGCTCAATGACGCGGTTCCTGGGGGGGTAAATGTGGTGGACGTGTCAGGTCCGCAGCGGTCAGGCGTGCAGACGCTCAGCGTACTGATCGCGCGTGCGGCCAGATTGCAGGGATACGTTCCGGTCGCCGCCGGAATGTTCGGGATGTTCCCGGACCTCGCCGAAGTGCTTCGAGAACGCCATGTCGCGCTGCTGTCGATCGGTCCAGCCACGTCGCGTCAACGCGGGGCGCTGGCGGCTGGTGTGGCCCGCATCGGCGCCTCGAGCGCGAGACGCCACATTCTGGTACGTTTTTGGCGGGAGCCCGAGCCGTCGCGCCGCGCACTCGCAATGGATCGTCTGGGAGTCACTGCGATGAGTGCAATGGTCTTTGTCGAGCCTGCAACCGGACCCTCCCCTGAAGAACTGTTCGAGGCGATTCGATACGCCGACGGCAGACCCGGCCGCCTCGTGGAGTACCTTCGAGGGTTCCGAATCGATCCCCGGATGGCTCGTGCAACGCTGGTCCACGAGACGACGCCAGCCTACGTCGTCTCGCACGAGCCTGCGGCTCCCGCGTCGCAGCGGCGAATGGGAACCGTCCTCCTCCGGGCCCGTGCGCGCGCAACGAGGCTCGCGGCATGCGGCCGGCACGCCGAGGCACGGCGACTCCTGGCGCGCGCGATTCGCGTCCTCGAAGCCCGCCGTGAGCACGACCACGCGGCGAGCTGCGCGGCCAGTCTCGCGTGGATTCTGAGAGACCGTGGGCGCAGTTCAGACGCCGCAGACGCGTTCAATCGCGCACGCCAGCTCGCGGGAGAAGGCTGCGCCGGAATCGAGGCGAGCATCGGTGTCGGGATCGTCTGGACCGATCAGGCCCGGCTGCTCGAAGCCGAGGCTGCGCTCAGATCTGCGCACGCTGCGGCGGAGGTCCTGCATGCCACCGAGATCGCCCGTCGGGCGAGCGTCGCCCTGGCGCGATGCCTCCTGTGGCAGGCGCGTCAGGCTGAAGCGGCCGCTGTACTGGAGCCCACGCTGACCGCAGACGCTCCGGTAGACGCCTGGGCGCTTGCCGCGCGAATCCGCGTCGCCACAAACGACATGCGACGGGCGTTGACGGCCGCGGGTGAGGCGGTCGCGCGTGCCGATCGCTCGACGACCGCTCGTGAGGTGGCGGTCGCCTCGCGCGCGCTGGCTGCCGCTCGCGCCGCAAGCGGCGACCTCGACGCTGCCCGCGAAGCGGTCGGGCGGGGCCTGCAAGCCGCCGCAGCGGCCCACCTCCCTTTGGCGGCGCTTCGTCTTCGCCTTGTGCTGTTGAAGATTCTGCGGGTGTCGCCGTCCACGACCCGCGAGGCGACACGGCTCGCAGAACGGCTTCGCGTCGTGACCGCCCGCGACGTGCCGCTCCTGCTCAGACGCGAGCTCGCGGCTGCCTGCGATCCCCCGTCCTCGTCCGGCGTTGCAGCCGCAACCCGGTCGTGGACCGCACTCTCCGAATTTCTCGAGATTGCGCAAGCGGCATCCGATGATCAGAGCGCCGCCGTGAAGATCTGCGATGCGGTCTGCGAGCGTCTCCGCGCGTCGACCGCGGTGATTGTTTGCGCGCATCCGGACGTCCGCGTGATCGCACAGGCGGGGCGGCCATGGCGCGGCGATTATCAGCTCGCATTGCGCGCGATCACGAGCGGCATGCGGGCGGAATCGATCGCCGAGCCGCGCGAGTTTGCCGTCGCGATCAAGTACGGCATCGACAGGATTGCTGCCTTCGTGTGTCGATGGACCGCAGGCGCACCGTTCGACGACGCGATCGCGATCGGCGTCGCAGAGGCGGCGGCGCTTGCGTCCGCGCCGTCAGTCCGAGGCATCATGGACCGCACCCAGCCGGGCCAGCCCGACCCCAGCTGGAGCGAGCTGATTGGTACCAGCCCCGCGGCGTCAGCGCTCAGGGACGCGATCGTGCGTGCCGCGCGCGCGCCGTTTCCGGTACTGGTCGAGGGGGAGAGCGGGAGCGGCAAGGAGCTGGTGGCCCGAGCGATTCACCGCTTCGGATCGCGGCGCGATCGGCGGTTGTGCGCGGTCAATTGTGCGGCAATCGCGGACGACCTGCTCGAAGCAGAACTGTTCGGGCACGCGCGCGGCGCCTTCACCGGTGCCTCTGTGGACCGGGCCGGCATCTTCGAAGAGGCTGACGGCGGCACGCTGTTTCTCGACGAGATCGGCGAGCTCTCCGCGCGGGCGCAGGCGAAGTTGCTGCGCGTGCTTCAGGACGGGGAAGTCAGGCGCATCGGCGAGAACATGCCGCGCCGGGTGGACACCCGCGTCATCGCGGCTACGAACCGCCGACTCGATCAGGAAGTCGAGGGCGGCCGTTTCAGAGCGGATCTTCGGTTCAGACTCGACGTAATCCGGATCGCGGTGCCGCCGCTGCGCGATCGCGCAACCGACATCCCGCAGCTCGCTTCGCATTTCTGGCAGGAAGCGTCGGCGCGCCTCAGGTCGCGTGCCACCCTCGCCCCGGAAACGGTCGCTGCCTTAGCGCGGTACGACTGGCCGGGCAATGTGCGCGAGCTCCAGAATGCGATCGCGTCGCTCGCCGTTCACGCGCCGCATCGCGGCCGTATCCTCCCGTCGATGCTGCCGTCCCATCTGGCGCGAACCGGCGTATCGGAGGGAACGACGTTCGAGAGCGCTCGAGAGGAATTCGAGCGCCGATTCGTTCGCGCTGCGCTCGCGCAAGCCAACGGCCATCGCGCGCGCGCGGCCCGGTCACTCGGCGTGACGCGTCAGGGCCTTGCGAAGATGATGCGGCGCTTGAAAATCGAGTGATATACGCGGCAGGCCAAGGCCGAAGAGCCTCGAGCTGAAAGCCGTGCTACCGCAGCCGTCGCTGAAGGATTCTCGCGCCGGCGTTGTTCGGTTCCCTTTCGAGCGCCTTTGCGACCGTCGCTCGCGCAGCCTGGACGGCGCCTGCTTTCCATTGCGCTTCTGCGAATCGCAGGAGCACGGCCACGTCGGAGCTACCGGCATCGAGCGCGCGCTGATACCACTGGATGGCCGCAGGCATGTCGTCGAGCCGGAAGGACAAATCGGCCAGCCGCGCCGCCAGTACGCCGCGGCGGTGCGCGTCGCGCTCTTCGCCTTCGAGCGCGCGATACTCGAGGAGTGCCTTGCGCGCCACCTCGAAATGTCCTTGACGTTCGGCCGCTTCGGCAAGGTAGTAGAACGCGAGCGGATCGACAGGGAACTGCTCCGACGCCTGCGTCAGCATTCGTTCCGCCAGCTCATCGTCGGACGCCAGGAGGAGGGCGCGACCGAAGAGTGTCAGCGCGTCGCTGCTGTCGTCGGTTCCAACCGCCCCCTCGAGCGCCTCGAGGGCCCTGCCGAGGGCGACGCGATCGTCGTGGGCTTGCGCAGCCTCGAGCCACACGCGCCCGAGCGCGACATTGACGTAGGGATCCAGCGGAAAGCGCTCCGCCGTGTGGCGCAGCACGGGAACGGCGCGATCGACCAGACCGTGACGCGCGTACGCCAACCCCAGCGCGATCCCGCGCGACGGACTTGGATCGAGAGCCATCAGACGCTCGAGCTGATCGAATCGTTCTTCCGATTTGCCGAGGCGCGCGTACAGCTCCGCAAGCTCGTCGACGGCTGCAAGCATTGCCGGAGCGAGATCGATCGCACGTTTCAACGAGGTCACTGCCTCCTCGGACTTGCCGCCGTCGCGCAGACACAGCGCGAGCAGGTAGTGCGCCTCAGGGAAGCGCTCGTTCAACGCAACCGTCTTGCGAAGGACCGCGATCGCCGCCGCCGGTTGTCCCATGCGGTATCGTGAGAGCCCGAGCTTGTAGAGCACGCGCGGCGACTGATCATCGAGACTGATTGACGCCTCGTAGCGATCCACCGCTTGGGGATACCTATGCAAGGCGACGTTCACATCGCCGCTCAATTCGAGCGGGCGAGGTGCTGTAGGATCCAGCTCGGACGCGCGCGTCAGATCCCTGAGTGCCGGCTCCAGCTCGTTCCGACGGCGATAGGCTTCGCCGCGACGGAAGTACCCGAGCATCGAGTCCGCTCTTAGGGCGATTGCGCCGCTGAACGCCTCGATAGCGGCCGACGTGTCGCTGCTGCTCAGCGCGACGTCACCACGTTCGATGAAACGACGGTAGTCGCGCTCGCGACGAGTCTCGAAGAACACGTAGGCGGCCGCGAGGCCGACGGCCAGCACCGTCACGACCAGGAGGAAACGCTTCACGTCCTAATCCTATCGTGGCTCACGGCTTTTGGCTTTGGGCTTTGGGCCGAACAAGAACCTAAAGCCTTGAGCCACAAGCTGGAACTTTCACGGCCAAACGGGATCTAAATGAAGCAGGGAAGGGGATTCCCGTCGCTCTGGGGTGATAAGAAGGGCGAAGGACTGTCCGTGAAGCCGGTTCGAGCCATCACCTGGGAGGACGTCGGCGGACGCGAAGCGGCCCTGATTCAGCGGTGCGCCGTGCGCGACGAAGATGCCTGCGCTGATCTCGTGAACGAGCATCAGCGTCTGGTCTACCAACTCTCGCTGAACCTCCTCGGGGACCACAATGAAGCGTTGGATCTCTCGCAGGAGGTGTTCCTCCGCGTGTTTCGAACGATCCACAGCTTCCGCGGGCAATCGGCGCTCCGGACCTGGATCTACCGGATCGTTGTGAACCAGGCCCGGAACCGGCAGCGATGGTGGAGACGCCGGCATCGGGCGCAGCAGGTGTCGCTCGATGAACACATCCGCGACCACGGCGATCTGCCGGAACAGAACAACGGCGGCTCCCCGGATCGAGTGCTGGGACGCAAGGAACTCGCCGATCGGATTCGCATAGCACTCGACAATCTGCCGTTCGACCAGCGAACGGCGTTGGTCCTTCGCGAGATCGACGGGTTGAGTTACGAGGAGATCGGGTTCTCGCTTGGTATCGCTGTCGGGACCGTCAAGTCCCGACTCGCACGCGCTCGCGAAAGCCTTCGAGCGCAATTGAGGGACGCATGACGTTGTTGACCTGCGCGGCAGTAAAACGGCGTCTCGCGGCCTTTCACGACCGCGAGTTGCCGGTTGGCGAGCTCATCGCCATCGAGACGCACATCAAGGAGTGTCCGCCCTGTGCGCGCGAGTTGCGAGACCTCCAGCACGTAGGGGAGGCTCTGCGCCTGGCGGCCGCTCCTGCTCCGGCCGGCGACTGGACCGGCCTCCAGTCCGGCGTGATCAGCCGCATGCGCGCCGAAGCGAACGAGTCGTGGACGGCGCGCGGCGGCCGTCTGTTCGAAGACCTGCATCTGGTCTGGATTGGACTTGCGTCTACGGCCGCCACGTTCCTGTGCGGTGCCGTGGTGCTCAGCATGTTGCACTTCGCGTCGCCCGAGCGCAACGACTCGCTGGCGTCGGTGATCTCGCTCGTCACCGGTGCGACCGGATCCGACGTCAACCCGGCGCTGCTCGATGCACACATCCGCGTGCCAAGCGTGCCGCAGGACGGCCCCGTCGGGGTGACGCTCGCGCGCGTGCTGACCCAGGACGAACTGGTGCTTCCGCTGTCGGTGACCGTCACACGCGAGGGTCGGGTCTCGGGGGTTTCGCCGCTGACCGACGATCACAGCGAGCACGACATCAGGGACATCCTCGACGCCGTATCGCGCGCTCGCCTCGAGCCGGCGCAGTTCGGCGGGTCGCCGGTCGCAGTGAGCCTCGTGTGGCTGCTGGCGCACACCACCGTGAAGGGAACACCGGTCGTGAAGGGGAAGATCAGCTAGCCTCTGGGCTCAGGGCTTTAGGCGTTGGGCCAGAGCCAGATCTCACCGCTGCACTTCCGCCACCGCGGTTGCGACATTGTTCATCGCATCCGTTGCCCGAATGATCACGCTTCGAGCCGCTTCGGCGTCCTCCAGTGTGATCTCGAACTCCTCGCGCCGCGAATCCGGAATGCCATCCTTCGGGTAGACCACTCTCCAGCGACTCGCATCGAGCGAGTACTCGACCCGCTGCACGGAGGACTGATCGTCGCGCACGACGAACGCGATCGTGCTCCGGGGACTGGTCTTCGCGACCGGTTGGATTTCGATCTTCGGCGCCGTGTTGTCGATGTCGAACGTGATGCTTTCCATCTCGCCGGTCAGCGCCGTGCTCGGCGAGTTCGATGGCGCATCGGAGGCGGCGATCTTCACGACGTACGTGCCGTCGGGCACGGACGTCGTGTCCCACACGAAGATGGGGTCCCACAAGCCGCGTTTGAGGACGTTCCAGGTCGTCTCCCCCTCCCGCCGATACAGCACGTCGTACTGAAGCCGGTCGTCGTTGCGGTCTTCCGCCTTCCAGACGATCGTCTGCAAGCCCTTCTGATAGAGACGACGCCCGAGCGTCGGCGGGGGAGAGAGCGGCGGGGTGCCGCTGGCCGGGGACTGCGATGGGCTGGGTTGTCGACCGTCCGAGGTGTTGTCCTCCAGCCCTGCGATTTCCAGTTCGCCCGTCGAGAACGGTCGCTGGAACACAGTCCCCGGCGGATGAATCGTGATGGAGAGGACGTCTGGCCGCAGATTGCGCGGCAGGTACGCGGCGGTCACTGATGTCAAGACCGGAGAGGACGAGCCGTCGCTGGTGAGAGCGGCGCGCCACTGAAGATAGCGTGCGTTCGGGCTGGCGATTTGGTCGCCGTCGGCGTTCGCGTAAGAGGGCGACCACGCGCTCCACGTCTCGTCTGGCGTCGCCGTGTTGCCGCTCCGGGTCGAAATCTCGATCTGGCCCGCGTGCCCTGTCGAGCGCCAGCGGATCACGCCCCACCGAGCCACGGTCCCGGCGTCGCGGACGTCCGATTCGTACGTGCCGCGCTTCGACGCTCCCGCTGCGAGCGCGAACAGCTTTCCGGGGTTGCTCGTCGCACCGACGATGCGCCCCGACGGCTCGCGGAGCAGTGCGGTCACCTGGCGTGCCGCGGCGCGCGCTAGCAGCGTTACCCTCGCGGGATCGCCTGTCACGCGGAAGATCTTTCCTTCGGTCCCGGTGCCGACGAGCAGACTGCCGTCCGGTTCTATCAGGAGTTCGTACGGCGAATCGTCGCCCGTGTCCCAGACGATGTCCCAGAATCCGTTCGGCCGGATTCGGTAGATCGCGCCTTTGCCGCTTCGTCGCGAGCGGCTCGTCGACGGAGGGGGCCCGCTGCCAGGAAGCGGCGGCGCATCCATGACCGAAATCGCGGTGATTTCCGTCGAGACGCTGGGCACTGGCGGGCGGCCGGTGTCGGTCAGTGGCCGCTCGGTGGCTCGATCTTCGCCTGCGCTTTGCGTCCCGCTGACGGCGGCAGCGAAGATCGTACCGTCTTCCGCGAGCCGGATCGCGTGAATCTCGCGGAACGGGGAGTCCAGCAGCACAAACGGCTTTCCGGACACGTCGATTCGGAAGATGCGCCCGGGCGATTCGGTTCCGGCAATCAAATCGCCGTTGCGCGCGAAAGCGAGTGAGACGACGTTCGTGGCGTTCGTCTTGTAGAAACGCTCGCCATGACCATCAGCCGTAATCTTGTAAATCACGCCTTTGTCGCCGGTCGCGGCGAACACGTTGCCTGACTTGTCGACCGCAAGCGCCCAGATGTATTTGTCGTCGGGATCGAAGAACGGCTTCGAGGATCCGTCGGCACTGACGCGGTAGATCTTGCCGTCCGGCGACGTTGCGACGTAGAGGCCGCCGTTCGGCGCCGGGGCGATCGCATGCACCTCGAGCTCGGCGGCATCGAAGAACGTCGAGACCTTCCCGTCGCGTCCAACGCGCAGCACCTTGCCTTCGTTGCCCGATCCCGCCCACAGTGTCCCGTCCGGCGACGCCATCACGGTCCACAGGAACGGCGCGGCGGTCTCGGCCAGGACCGACGTCGACGGACCCAGGAACACTCGCCCGTCACTGTCGATTGAAAGATCCTGGACGTCTCCCTTGAGGAAATCCGTCTGGGTCGAAACATTCCAGAAGGTGGCTGTCGCAGCCGCGACGCTGATCGAGAGTGCGCCGACGACCAGAGCGGCGCAGGCGAATCGTGAAAGGGGAAAAGGAATAAGGGATAAGGGACAAGGAAAAGGCGAAAAGGGCCGGACGGTGCTCGCCAATCTTCCTTTTTTCCTTCTCCCTTGTCCCCCTTCCCTTGACGCAGACACGGCTCTCAACATCAGAGCCCCGGGCCGCCTTCGATTTCGATCGTCAGCAGACGAGATCCGGTGACGGCAGAATCCATCGGCAGCACCCACTCACCAACGGTCGCGCTGCGGATCGGCGTAAAGCTGCCGCCATTGCGATCGCTCTCCAGCACGGCCAGAACGGACGGAGGAAGTGCCGCCATGGCTTCGCCCCTGACCACTGCACCGGGCGTGCCCGTGAGCAGGCGGACGTAGATGCGGTTGTTGCGGCGCGTCTCGTTCAGTACGCGCATCAGTTGCCCGACGCTTTGCGGCTGCAGCGACCGCCGCAGTTCGCGCTGTTCGAGGGTGTTCAGCTGCCGTCCATCGCTGACGAGAATCGACAGCTCGCCCCTCGCGTTGGCGGGGATGTCAATCGGAACGGTCGAGATCTTCTCTTCCCCTCGATAGCTTCGCGTCAACACCTTCAGCGGAATCGTTCGTCCGGCGCGCGGCCGCACGTCGTCGAGCCACACTCGCTCAATCGTGGCACTCCGCGGCGTTTCAGCAGTCGTCACCGAAATGTCGATCCCTTCGAGCGTCACCTTCTCGAGGTCGTTGGAAAGCAGCATCGTCAGAGGACCGGCAACGGCGGTCGCCGTTCCGAGGATTGGGTTGTCGCCTGTGAACACGTCTTCGAACGACAGCTCCCCGTGACCCTTGATCCGCGCCCGGCTCTGGACGGAGAACGTCGCGGCGCCGAACTGGCGCTCGTAAGAGGCCAGCGTGTTGAACATCGCGACGTACGCGAGCAGCGGTGTGAACAGCTGATCGTTCACGAGGTGATACTTGAGCGTGCGTTTCGCGGCGCTCGCGCTCGCGTCGGCGCGATCCAGCGTGACGGTCATCGGAATGAGCTGCGGCCCCTTGCCGAGCGTGCCCGCAATTGCCGTTGCGCGATCCTGCTGCATCGTCCCGATCGTTTTGCCCATGCTCGAGATCTTGAACGAGGTCATGAGGCTGGGGAGGATCGTGTAGACGTACGCGCGGGTCATCGGGAACTCGGCCGGGCCGAGATTGTAAAAGGGATGCCCGAACGCGTAGACGCGATCGCCGTCGATGTGAGTGACGGTCCCGGTTGCGCCCATCTCGAGATCTCCCGAGACGAGCGACACGCCAATCGCATCTCCTTCGCGCAACGGTCCCTTGTCACTAGGCGTCTGATCCGGTGAGGATGCGCCGGCGATCACCGGAGCAAAACCCGAGTTGCGGAACGGATCGGCAATGAGATCGACCGTTTCCGGATCGAAGCCGCTCATCATCAACGGCGTCGCGATCGGGCGCAGCATCGCGCCGAGCTGGGCACCAGCAGCCGCTGGAAGTCCGATCGCCTGCACGTCGGCAGGGCGACGGGCAAACGGCGCAAGCTCCGCGTAGATAGCGCTCAGCGCGGCCGATAATCCCTCGCGTGTGACCGGCAGCTCGAGACGCGCCTGCTCCGTTGCGGCACGGCGTGTCATCCCGGTCGCATCCTTCATCTCCGCAATCGGCGTGATTCCCGCAATCGGTTCCTTGGAGAACGCGCCAATCGAGTACGAGACGGCGCCGATCAGGCGGCCATCGATGTAGACCGGGCTGCCGCTCATGCCCTGGGCGACGCCAGACTCGGCGAGTCGAGCACCTTCGAGCCGCGCGAGAATCAGGTCGCGTCGAGGGCCCTGAACGTTGTGCAGCACACCGAGGATGTGGGCCTTGAATTCCTGGAGCTCGGTGCCTTCGAAGACCGTCCGGCCGACGCCGACCATGCCGATCCGGACCTCGCTGACTGGCATGAGCGGAGTGCTCGCGGGCACAGAGACTCCGAGGAGCGCGGCCACTCCAAGGGCCGAGGTAAGTGTTCGTCGTTTCATGACTTGTCGGGAAAACCGAGGACCTTATATTTAGTTATACGGACCAACTGCTTGCGGGTCAAGAGGGAATGGTGCTAATGTGAGTGCCGCTTGACCACCCTGCTCACTCAGACGCGGATTGCCTTCCGAAGGACTGGATCCTTTTGGTGGTGGTATCCGTCTGCTGAGGGGGCAATTCACTAGCCTGCCGCCGGCAGGACAGGGATTTCGAAAGCCTCCTCAGCCAATTGGCTGAGGAGGCTTTTTTGGTTTATGGAGACGGGATTCACGCAGATTTGGCCGGTTGAAGGGAACGTGGTTCATGTCCGTACCGCAGTTGTGCGTAACGGTGGCCGCCCGGACGATGGGCGAGCTCCGAAGGGCTAGAGACGCCGCAGAAGGCGCCGACCTGGTCGAACTGCGGCTCGACTCGGTCGACCTTCCAGACGTTGCAGGCGCCCTCGAAGGACGGCGACGACCGGCCATCGTCACGTGTCGGCCGACGTGGGACGGCGGCGGCTTCGATGGATCCGAAGAAGAGCGTCAGCGGCTCCTCGAATCGGCGCTGAGGCTTGGCGCCGAATACGTCGACCTCGAAGCAACGGCATCGTTCACGCCGGCGCTGATTCACGCGCGGACCGGCCGCGGGATTATCGTCTCGACCCATCGATTCGATGGACCGGTGAACGATATCCCGGGAATCTATCGGACCCTCCGCTCGATGGGTGGGGAAGTGACGAAGCTGGCAGTACCAGCGACACATTTGACCGACACACTGCCGTTGTTCGAGGTGGCGGCGCATCGTGATGCCGGGGCGCACGTACTGATCGCCATGGGCACTCCGGGAATTCCGTCGCGCGTCCTGGCCTCGAAGCTTGGAAATCGATGGACCTACGCAGGCGACGGCGTCGCGCCAGGACAATTGCCTGTCGCGCGCATGCTTCGCGAATTCCGGTTCAGGAGAATCGTGGCCCACGCGGCGCTGTTCGGTGTGGTTGGCAACCCAGTCGGCCACTCGCGATCGCCGGCGATGCACAACGCGGGCTTTGCAGCGCTCGGTTTGAACGCCGTATACGTGCCGCTCGAAGCGTCGGACGTTGAGGACTTCGTGCGATTTGCGCGCGCGCTGGATCTTCGCGGCGCGAGCATCACTGCGCCGTTCAAGGTCGCGCTGATGTCGCACGTCGACGAGATCGATCCCGTCGCGCGTCGTGTCGGCGCGATCAATACGCTCATCGTCCGCGGCGGACGGTGGATTGGCGCGAACACCGACGTGGAAGGATTCCTGGCGCCGCTCGCGGGCCGAATTGCACTGAAGGGCGTTCGCGCGTCGGTCCTCGGATCGGGCGGGGCCGCACGCGCGGTCGCCGTCGCGCTCACGCAGGAGGGCGCCGCTGTCACGATTTGCGCGCGGCGCCGCGACGCCGCCGAACGAATTGCGATGATGGTCGGCGGTTCCGTCGGTAACTTTCCTCCGCGGGCCGGAAGCTGGGACGTGCTGGTCAACGCGACAACCGCCGGAAGCGCAACGGCACCCGTGAACCCCATCGCGGGAGCAGAGCTCGATGGGGAAATCGTGTTCGATCTGGTCTACGTTCCGGCCGAGACGCGTCTGCTCGCCGACGCGCGCGCGGCCGGATGCCTGACGATTGGCGGGCTCGAGATGTTGATCGCGCAGGCGGAACGGCAGTTCGAGCTCTGGACGGGGCAGCGGCCGCCGGCAGGCCTCTTCCAGGCTGCCGCGGCGACGGAAGAAGAGTCGAGAGCGAGCGTATGAAGCAGACGACATTCGAGGAGTTCGTGGACCTGGCCCGACGAGGCACGTTCGTGCCCGTCGTCAAGGAAATCATTGCCGATCTGCTCACGCCCGTGTCCGCGTTCCTCAAGATTGCCGAGCATTCCGACTACGCGTTCCTGTTCGAGAGCGTTGAAGGCGGCGAGCGCATCGCCCGGTACTCGTTCCTCGGGAAGGATCCGTTCCTCGTGCTGCGATCGCGCGCGGGGCGGACGACAATCGATCGGTCCGGCGTGACAACGGAAACGGATGACCCGTTGGTTCCCGCGCTTCGCCGGCTCATGGCGGAATTCCAGTCGCCGTTCGTGCCTGGTCTGCCGCGGTTCACGGGTGGAGCGGTAGGGTTCATCGGCTACGACGCCGCGCCCATCTTCGAGCCGGTGCTGAAGGACGCGTGGCAGCGAAGCGCATGGCACGGCAGCGATGAAGGTGCGGAAGACGAAGCGGGTTTCATGCTGTTCGACACGGTCCTGGCATTCGATCACGTGAAGCACCGCATCCTGATCATCTCGAACGCGCGCATCACGCCGGAAGAGGAGCTGCAGGCGCTCTACCAGTTCGCGTGCGCGAAGATTCAATTCGTCGAGCGCGAGCTCGAGCGCGGCTTGTCGCAGATGGAAGCTCGGACTGGCCAACCACCCGAGGTCCGTTCGAATCAGAGCCAGGAGAGGTTCGAGACCGGCGTCCGCACGATCAAGGAACGCATCGCCGCGGGCGACATCTATCAGGCCGTGCTCTCGCAGCGATTCGAGGCGGACGTCTCGGCGGATCCCTTTACCGTGTATCGCGCGCTCCGGCACGTCAATCCGTCGCCCTACATGTATTTTATGCGCATGGGAGCGCTCGCGATTGTGGGCTCTTCGCCCGAGATGCTGGTTAGAGTCGAGGGACCACGGGTGGAGACGCATCCTATTGCCGGCACTCGACCGCGCGGCACGAACGAAGACGACGACCTTCGACTCGCGGAGGAGTTGAAACGGAACGAGAAAGAAAAGGCCGAGCACGTCATGCTCGTCGATCTCGGCCGCAATGATCTCGGTCGCGTCTGTGAGTTTGGATCGGTACGCGTGCCGCAGTACATGGCACTCGAGCGGTACTCGCACGTCATGCACCTGGTATCCACGGTCGATGGGCGACTTGCACCGGACCACGATCACATGGATGCTCTGGTCGCGTGCTTCCCGGCTGGGACCGTGTCGGGGGCTCCAAAGATCAGGGCCATGCAGATCCTTGCGGAACTGGAGCCAACGAGACGCGATATTTATGCAGGGGCGATTGGTTACATCGACTTTGCCGGAAACCTCGACTTCTGCATCGCGATTCGCACGATCACGATCAGGAACGGCGTCGCGCGCGTGCAGGCCGGCGCCGGGATCGTGGCCGATTCGAATCCGGCAGCCGAGTACGAAGAAACACGCGACAAGGCGCGGGCGCTCCTGCAGGCGATCGCGATGGCCGAAAGCGGGCTGTGATCCTGCTCATCGACAACTACGACTCGTTCACCTGGAACCTCGCGCAATACCTCGGCGAGCTGGGCGCGGCCCCGCTCGTCCGGCGCAACGACGAGATTTCGCTGGACGAGATCGAGCGGCTCAAGCCCGAACGCATCGTCATCTCGCCAGGTCCTGGACGGCCCGAGAATGCGGGGATCTCCGTCGACGTCATCCGAAAGTTTGGTCCGACGACTCCCCTTCTCGGAGTCTGCCTCGGGCATCAGAGCATTGGCGTGGCGTTTGGCGGATCGGTCGTGAGAGCGCCGGAATTGATGCACGGCAAGATCTCGACGATCCAGCACGACGGCGCGGGTGTGTTTCGACGCGTCTCGCAGGCATTCCCGGCGGGCCGGTATCATTCCTTGGTGATCGCCGATCCAGTGCCACCGGACCTCGAAGCCTGCGCGCGGACCGACGATGGGACGGTCATGGGCGTGCGGCACCGATCGTTTCCCATTCACGGCGTGCAGTTCCATCCCGAGTCCGTTCTGACGAGTGAGGGCCGACGGTTGCTCCGAAATTTCCTGGAGTTGTGATGTTCGCGGCGCTGATTGAAAAGCTCCAGCGGCGACAGGATCTCACGGTGGACGAAGCGGCCGCCGCGATGGGCGAAATCATGGACGGCCGTGCGCAGCCGGCGCAGACTGCCGGGCTCCTCATCGCGCTCGCGATGAAAGGGGAGCGTCCGGCCGAGATCGTCGGGCTTGCGCGGACCATGCGAGGAAGAGCAACGAAACTGTCCCGAACGTCGCATTCGGTGTTCGACACGTGCGGCACGGGCGGCGATCGCGCGCACACGTTCAATGTCTCGACGGTTGCGGCGCTCGTGGTCGCGGGATGCGGCGTTCGTGTCGCGAAGCACGGAAACCGCTCCGTCTCCAGCCGCTGCGGCAGTGCCGATGTGTTCGAAGCGCTCGGCGTCAATATTGCTGCACCGCCTCCCGTCGTCGAGCGCTGCCTGGAGGACGCTGGGATCGCGTTCTTCTTCGCTCCGACATTTCATCCATCGATGCGTCATGCAGCGCAGACCCGGCGCGACCTTGGCGTGCGGACGGCGTTCAATCTGCTCGGGCCCTTGACGAATCCGGCGGGAGCGTCCCGTCAGCTCGTTGGCGTTCCTCGGCCCGAGCTGACCGAGCTCGTTGCGCGATCGCTCGCGCAGCTCGGATCCGAGCGGGCATGGGTCGTACACGGCGCCGACGGTCTCGACGAGATCTCGACGACCGGATACACGAAGGTGTCCGAGTGTCGGGAGGGCTCCGTCAACACGTTCTACCTGCACCCCGCAGACGTGCGGCTGCCGAAGGCGTCACCTGATGATCTCCGGGGCGGAGATGCGCCCCAGAACGCGCGCATCGCACGCGCCGTGCTCGCCGGCGAGCCTGGTCCGGCGCGCGACATCGTTCTCTTCAATGCAGCCGCATCGCTTCTGATTGCCGGTGCAGTCCCGAATCTGGTCGATGGCCTCGCGCGTGCCGCCGCTGCAATCGACGGCGGACGGGCGGCAGCGATCCTGGGGAATCTTGCTCGAGCGTCGAACATGGCCCCGGAGGTAGCCGGCGCATGACGACCGCGGACCTCCTCGAGACGATCGTCGCAGCGACCCGCAAGAGCGTCGAGTTCCGCCGCGAGCAGCATCCCGAGCGCGAGCTGGAGCGCATCACGTACCGACAACCGCAAGGCAGCCGGTTCATTGCAGCGTTGCAACAGTCACCCGAGCCACGTGTGATCGCAGAGTGCAAACGACGATCGCCCTCGCGCGGCATCCTGCGGGCCGACTACGACGCCGTGGCGCACGCGAAGGCGTATGCGAAGGCGGGCGCGGCTGCGATTTCGGTCCTGACGGAGCCAACGTTCTTCGACGGATCGCTCGAACATCTCATTCGCGTCCGGGCCGCTGTCGATCTGCCCGTGCTTCGAAAGGACTTCATCGTCACGGAGTATCAGCTGCTCGAGGCTGCCATTCACGGAGCCGATGCGGTGCTCCTCATTGTTGCTGCACTCGATGATGTGTCGTTGAAGCGATTCTTGTGGACTTGCGACGAGCTCGGCCTCGCCCCGCTCGTGGAAGTGCACGATGTCGCAGAGGCTCAGCGCGCCCAGGACGCGGACGCAACCGTCATTGGCGTAAACAGCAGGAATCTGCGCACGCTGGCGGTCGATCCCGACGTCCATGCAAGGGTCGCGCGCGTATTGCCGCCCGACATCACGGCCGTGGCGGAGAGCGGCATCCGGACCTACGCGGACCTGGTCAGTCTATCGGGGAGCGGGTATCACGCGTTCCTCGTCGGCGAGCAACTGATCGCTCAGCGCGATCCCGGCGCAGCGCTGCAGGAGTTGAGATGCGGATGATGCGCGTCGCGAACGAGCGCAAGCGAGTGAGGCACACGAGCGGAGCGGGGGTGGTGGGACCTCGCGAGCGAGTGTGTAGGGGGGCCGGCGGGGCGAAGCCCCCCGGGGAAAGAATGACGCGCGCCGCGAACGAGCGTGAGCGAGTGAGCCACACGAGCGGCGCGGGGCGGTGGGCCCCCGCGAGCGAGTGTGTAGGGGGGTCCGGCGGGGCGAAGCCCCCCGGGAATGAATGACGCGCGTGAAGATCTGCGGCGTCCGCCGGTTGGAGGACGCGCTGCTGGCGTGCGACCTCGGCGCCGATGCGATCGGGTTCGTGTTCTGGCCGGACAGCCCGCGATTCATCGATCCCTATCGCGCGCGGAAAATCGTGGCGGCGCTGCCGCCGTTCGTGACTGCGGTCGGCGTGTTCGTCGATCAGCCTCCGGACCTTGTGTCTGGCGTTGCGGGTCTCGTCAGGCTCGGCGCCGTGCAGCTCCACGGGAACGAATCTCTCGCATCGTATGCGCGAAGCGGTCACCGGATCATCAAGTCGGTCCCGGTGCGAAATGATGTCGATTCGCTGATGGTGGCGTCGGTTCCGGATCACGTCACGGTGCTCCTCGATGCGCACGACCCGATTCGACGGGGAGGAACCGGCCGCACGATCGACTGGACCGTCGCGGCAGCGGTTGCCCGCACGCGGCGCGTGGTTCTGTCTGGCGGGCTGACGCCGGAGAACGTTGCGGAAGCCATCGAGCGCGTCCGCCCGTATGCCGTCGATGTTTCCTCTGGCGTGGAATCCGCGCCAGCCGTGAAGGATCCTGACAAGCTGCGGCGGTTCTTCGAAACCGTCGCGAACCTCGCACTCGTAAACCTGGAACCTTGAATCTGTGAACCCGGAACCTGTCTCTGCTCCTTCGTTTGGTCGGCGCGACCCTGATGCTCGCGGCTACTACGGCGCATACGGCGGGCGCTTCGTCCCGGAAACGCTCGTTGCGCCTGTCGAAGAGCTCGCGCAGGCCTACGTGGCGGCCCGCCAAGACGACAGCTTCAAGAACCGTTTCACGCAGCTTCTGCGCGACTACGTCGGGCGACCGACGCCCATATACGAAGCAAAGCGGCTCAGTCGCTCGCTGAGGGGCGCTCGTATCTTTCTCAAACGTGAAGATCTCGCCCACACCGGCGCACACAAGATCAACAACGCGCTCGGCCAGGCGCTGCTCGCTGAGCGGATGGGGAAACGGCGCGTGATCGCGGAGACCGGCGCGGGCCAACACGGGGTCGCGACTGCAACCGTGTGTGCGTTGATCGGCCTCGCATGTGACGTGTACATGGGCGCCGAAGACATGGAGCGGCAGTCGCTGAACGTGTTCCGCATGCAGCTTCTCGGGGCAACGGTGCGGCGCGTCGACGCCGGATCCCGAACGCTGAAGGACGCGATCAACGAAGCCATGCGCGACTGGGTCGCGACGGTCGCGGACAGCTACTACCTGCTGGGATCGGTACTTGGACCGCATCCATATCCGTTGATGGTTCGCGAGTTCCAGTCCGTGATCGGCCAGGAGGCACGTCGGCAGTGCCTCGAGTCGATCGGCCGGCTGCCTGACGCGATCGTCGCCTGCGTCGGCGGCGGCAGCAATGCGATGGGCATCTTCGACGCGTTCATCGACGACAGCACGGTTCGTCTGATCGGCGTCGAAGCCGGAGGGCGCGGCATTCGACCGGGACAGCACGCGGCACGATTCGCAGGGGGGAGCACCGGCGTCCTTCAGGGCACGCGCACGTATGTCTTGCACGACGCGAACGGCAACATCGAGCTGACACACTCGGTCTCCGCCGGCCTCGACTACGCGGCTGTTGGACCTGAGCACGCGTGGCTGTACGAAACGAAGCGGGCCGAGTACGAATGGATCGACGACGATGATGCGCTCGCGGCGTTCAAGCGGCTGGGAGAGCTGGAAGGGATCCTGCCGGCGCTCGAGTCGGCTCACGCGATCGCGCACGCGTGCCGGCTCGCACCGAGGATGTCGCGCGATCAGATCCTCTTGGTGAACCTTTCGGGCCGCGGCGACAAAGATGTGTTGAGCGTGGAAAAGGCGGAGAAGGCACGCCAGGCGGTGCTCGCGGAAGGAGTACGATGATGTCGCGCCTGCCTGACGCCTTCGCCCGGATGCAGAACGGCCGTCGCGGCGGCCTGGTGACCTATCTGACGGCGGGCGACCCGGATGTCGAGCGGTCCGAGGCACTGCTCGTTGCCGTCGCTCGCGCAGGGGCGGACGTGCTCGAAGTGGGCGTCCCGTTCTCCGATCCGCTCGCCGATGGTCCCGTGATCCAGCGTGCCAGCGAACGGGCGCTCGCACACGGCATGACGCTCCGCGGCAGCCTCGACATCGTCCGGCGCGTCCGCGCGCTCGTCGACACGCCGATTGTCCTGTTCACGTACGCGAATCCGGTGCTGCGCATGGAGCCTCGAACCTTCGCGCGCGCGGCGGCGGATGCCGGCGTCGACGGCGTGCTCATCCTGGATTTTCCGGTCGAGGAAGCGGAATCGCTTCCACCCCAGTGCGCTGGACTACGCGCGGCAGGGACCCCCGCGTTGCGCCAGACCCTCGTCGACACGGGACTGGATCCGATCTTCCTCGTCAGCCCCACGACGAGCGATCATCGAATTCGGCGTTCCGCGGCGCTCGGGCGCGGGTTTCTTTACGTGATCTCACGACTCGGAGTGACCGGCATGCGCGACAGCCTGCCTACGGATGTTCGCGCGCTGCTGGGGCGCGTCAGAGCGGCTTCGGGCCTGCCCGTCGCGCTTGGGTTCGGAATTTCACGCCCCGAGCACGTCGCGGAGGTTTGCCAGTGGGCGGATGCGGCAGTGGTCGGGAGCGCGCTGGTCGACCGGATTGCACGCGCGAATGGGTCGACCGATGTGTGTGAGTCGGCGGGCGAGTACGTACGGTGGCTGAAAAGCGCGCTTTGAATCATCGGCTTGATGCGCTGCGCCAGCAGATTGACGACCTGGACGAGCAGCTCGTCCGGCTGCTCAGCGCGCGCGCGGCGTGCGCGCTCGAGATCGGCAAGGTGAAGAAGGACGGGGGGATGGAAATCTACCAGCCGTCCCGCGAAGCGGACGTTCTCGAGCATGTTCAACAGATCAATCGGGGCCCGCTCGACGACGGCGCGATCAAACGATTGTTCGAGCGCGTGATCGATGAGGCTCGGCGGTTGGAGCGAATCGCGGATGGGTTGGACGAATAGAGACAGAACTCAGAATCTAGAAGCTAGAAGCATTCACTCTAGCTTCTAGATTCTGGCTTCTGACACTGTTCCTTATCTGGAGAGACGAACATGGTGGTGGTGATGAAAGAGCTGGCGACGGACTCGCAGATTCAGGCCGTCATCGCGCAGCTCATGCAGATGGGGTTTGACGTGCACCGATCGACTGGTGCGCTGCGCACGGTAATCGGCGCGGTGGGCGGGCAGCGCGCATTCGATCCGGGTCTGATCGAAGTGCTCGATGGCGTACAGGAAGTCCTGCGCATCACCGAGCCGTACAAGCTCGCGAGCCGTACGTTCAGACCGCAGAACACCGTCATCACGATCGACGAGCTTCGAATAGGTGGCGACGAGGTCATTGTGATGGCCGGACCGTGTTCGGCCGAGAGCGAGACGCAGGTTGAGTCGACGGCCGCAGCGGTCAAGGCTGCGGGCGCCAAGGTCCTTCGCGGCGGCGCGTTCAAGCCGCGCAGCTCTCCTTACAGCTTCCAGGGACTAGGCGAAGAAGGCTTGCGCATGCTGCGCGAGGCTGCCGACCGGCACAACATGAGGCTCGTGTCCGAGATCATGGACCTCAGCCAGCTCGACGTCGTGAGCAAGTACGCGCACATCCTTCAGGTTGGTGCACGCAACATGCAGAACTTCACATTGCTGCGCGAGCTGGGACACACGCGGATGCCAATCCTGCTGAAGCGAGGCATCGCCGCGACGATCGAAGAATGGCTGCTCTCTGCCGAGTACATCCTGGCAGGGGGCAACATGAACGTCATGCTCTGCGAGCGTGGTATCCGGACCTTCGAAAGCTACACACGCAATACGCTCGACATCTCGGCGATTCCGGTTGTGCAGAAGCTCAGCCATCTTCCAGTGCTCGTCGACCCGAGTCATGGCACGGGCCGGCGTGACAAGGTGACGCCGATGGCGCGCGCAGCAGTCGCCGCCGGCGCCGATGGCCTCCTCATTGAGGTCCACTGCGACCCGGATCACGCGCGCAGCGACGGCGCGCAATCGCTTTTCCCGACCCAGTTCGATCGACTGATGGCGGAGCTGCGCATCATCGCCCCTGCGATTGGCCGCAGCATTTGTCTCGAGCCCGTGGCGAGGAGAGGATGGGGCGTCTAAAAAAGGGAAAAGGAAAAAGGAAGAAGGGAAAAAGTATAGAGAAGGAGGCAAAGAGAATCAATGGAGCGCGGACAATCGATGGCGGCGTCGGCAAGTTCTTTCCCTTGTCCCTTGTTCCTTGTCCCTTGTCCCTTTTCCCTTTTCCCTTGACCGATGGCCCGCCACCTCCCGGTTGTCGGACAACGCCCGGCTGATCGCAAGACACCCATCTTCGAAAAGATTGCCATCGTAGGGTTCGGCTTAATCGGGGGGTCGCTCGCGCTTGCGATTCGCGAGCAGTGGGCGAGCGGGCTCATCATCGCAGTCGATCGCAAGGACGTGCTCGAGTCGGCGATGCGGGTGCACGCCGCTGATGTCGGGGGAGACGATCTCGTGATGGCGGCCGAGGCGGATCTGATTATCCTCGCCGCGCCTGTTCGTCAGAACCTCGCGATCGTCGAAAAGCTTGCGGACCATGTCCCGTGCGAGGCACTCGTCACAGACGTCGGCGGCACCAAGGTCGCGACGCTTGCCGCGTCCGAAGGGCTGCCGCCGCGATTGCGGTTCATCGGCGGCCATCCGCTCGCCGGTGCGGCGACCGGCGGATTCGAGGCGGCGCGACCGGACCTCTTCGCCGGGCGTCCGTGGCTAATCACGCCGCGGGCGGATTCCTTACCCGACGATCTCGACCGGCTCGAGCGCTTCGTCTCTGCACTTGGCGCTCTCCCGCACAGAATCGACGCCGAACCGCACGATCGTCTCGTCGCGTTTCTCAGTCATCTCCCTCAGCTCACCGCCAGCGCGCTGATGCACGTCGTCGGGGAACACGCAGGCATCGAAGGGCTCTCGCTCGCCGGACGCGGGCTGCGCGATACGACGCGCCTCGCATCGAGCCCGCCGGACATCTGGCGGGACATCATTGCCACAAACGAGTCGCACGTTCGCGCCGCGTTGGACGAGATGATCGAAGTCCTCCAGGCGTTCCGCCGCGATCTGCCAGACTCAGGCTCACTGGAGCAGGTCTTCGATTCCGCCGCGCGCTGGAAAAACGCGTTGGAGAAAACGGAGAATTGATGCGTCGGTGTGCTGGGGTTCGGCGTTCTGGGTTCGGGATTTTGGTTTTCGCGCCGCCCCAAGCCAAGAGCCTCGAGCCGAAGGCCTGCCCCACGATTGCATGGCCTCGATGAAACCCCTGTGGATGCCGTCGCCCGAGCGCGTGGCGCGCGCGAACATGACGCGGTTTATGCGCGCGGTCGAGACGCGCCATGACGTTCCGGCGCCGGATTACGGCGCGCTTTATCGGTTTTCGATCGACCGGCCGGCAGAGTTCTGGGAACTGGTGTGGGACTTCGCGGGGATCACCGGGGAGCGCGGCAGTCGCGCTGTTGATCATCTCGAGCGCATGCCTGGCGCCGTGTTCTTCCCCGAGGCGCGGCTCAATTTCGCCGAGAACCTGCTCCGCAGACGTGATGATGCAGCCGCAATCATGTTCAGCGGTGAGGCGGGCCACCGGCGCACGCTGACGTTTCGCGAGCTCGCGCAGCGGGTCGGAGCTTTCGCCGCCGCCCTGCGTCGCGAAGGTATTCGACACGGAGATCGCGTCGCTGCATTCATCCCGAACATTCCGGAGGCGATTGTCGCGGCACTCGGGTCGGCAGCGGTCGGCGCCGTCTGGTCCTCCTGTTCACCGGATTTCGGCGCGCAGGGCATCCTGGACCGATTCGGCCAGATCGCGCCGCGGATCCTGGTCGCCGCCGACGGATATTTCTATGGAGGACGCCAGCACGACTGTCTGACGCGCGTGGCCGACGTCATGGCGAAGCTGCCGACCGTCGAGCACGCCGTGATCGTGCCCTATGCCACTGACTCGCCCTCGATTGCCGCCGTTCCAAAGAGCGTGCGCTGGGACGATTTCGTCGGCAGAGATGACGCGGCCCTCGAGTTCGAATCACTCCCGTTCAATCACCCGCTCTATATCCTGTATTCGTCAGGCACGACCGGCGTCCCGAAGTGCATCGTCCACGGAGCCGGCGGTACGTTGATTCAGCACCTCAAGGAACATCAACTCCATTGCGATATTCGGCGTGGAGACCGCGTGTTCTACTTCACCACGTGCGGCTGGATGATGTGGAACTGGCTCGTCTCGGCCCTCGCGTCCGAGGCGACGGTGCTTCTCTACGACGGATCTCCACTTCACCCCGACTGCAACACGCTGTTC
>JBKPCD010000149.1:0-45424 GCA_046727175.1 Acidobacteriota bacterium
TTCCAGGTCGGCGGCATGGAACACGCGGGCGCGATTTTCTACAACGCCTCGGGAATCCTGCTCGACCCGTCGGCGACGCAGAACCAGAAGCTCGGACGGGCAAGCGTCATCGCGCACGAGACGGCACACCTCTGGTTCGGCGATCTCGTGACGATGCGCTGGTTCAACGATGTGTGGATGAAGGAAGTCTTCGCCAATTTCATGGCGGCGAAGATCGTCAATCCCTCGTTTCCCGGGATCAATCACGAGCTGCGATTCCACTACGCGCACTACCCCGGGGCGTACGACGTGGAACGCACGCCGGGCACGAACGCGATTCGTCAGCAGCTCGACAATCTGGATGAGGCCGGCAGTCTGTACGGCGCCATCATTTATCAAAAAGCACCGATCGTGATGCGACAACTCGAGGGCATTCTCGGCGAAGCGCCGTTTCGCGACGGATTGAGGCAATACCTGCGCGCGCACGAGTTCGCAAACGCGACGTGGCCCGATCTGATTGCGGTTCTGGACGAAAAGACGCCTGAAGATTTGGCCGCATGGAGTCGCGCGTGGGTGGACGAACCCGGTCGCCCCACGATAAAGACCGAGCTGAGCACCGACAAGGAGCACATCACGCGTCTCGCGTTCACACAACGCGACACGACCGCCAGTCGCGGACTTCTCTGGAACCAGAAGCTTCAAGTGGTCGTGGGCCTTCCGTCGGACGTGCGCACGTTCCCGGTGCACCTCTCGGGACGGGAAGTGGAGGTACCCGAAGCCGTCGGTCTCCCCAAGCCACAATTCGTGTTGCCCACGGGCGGAGGGATCGGCTACGGCGCGTTCGAAATGGATCCTGAGAGCATCGTGGCACTGCTCCACGTCCTGCCTGATATCGAGGATCCGTTGACGCGCGGGGCGGCGCTCGTCGCCCTGTGGGATCAAATGCTCGACGGCAGAGCGGAGCCGTCCGCATTTCTCGAGCTCTCGCTCCGAGCGCTGCCGCGCGAGCGGGACGAGCAGAACGTGCAGCGCCTTCTCAACTACGCCGAGCAGGCGTACTGGAAGTTCCTGCGCGACGCAGCGCGCGCCACCGTTAGCGCACGCCTCGAAGCAGTCCTGCGTCAGGGATTGGATCGGGCGCCGTCGGCGAGCTTGAAATCCGCCTGGTTCTCGACGCTGCGCGACGTGGCGCGCAGCACGCCGGTCCTCGATTGGCTCGAGCGCATCTGGCGCAAGTCCGAGAGCGTCCCGGGCCTGGTCCTCGCGGAACCGGACTACATTTCGCTCGCGCAGCAACTGGCGCTGCGAGAGGTCCCCGCATGGTCGGAGATCCTCGATCAGCAGCGCGCGCGCACGGTCAATCCCGATCGCAAAGCGCGATTCGAGTTCGTGCGGCCGGCCCTGTCACCCGATCAGAAGACGCGCGACGCGTTCTTCGAAAGCCTGCGCGACGTGAGGAATCGGCGCCGTGAACCGTGGGTGCTCGAAGCACTCGGCTTCCTGCACCATCCGCTTCGGGCGGCGTCGTCCGAGAAGTACATCCCGGTAAGCCTCGAGATGCTCCTCGAGGTTCGACAGACCGGTGACGTGTTCTTCCCGAAGCGCTGGATGGATGCGACGCTCGGCGGCCACAGCTCTGCGAGCGCCGCGCAGATGGTCAACGCGTTTCTCGCAAAGCTGCCGCCCGGCTACCCCGATCGCCTGCGGAAGATCGTCCTCTCATCGTCGGACGATCTGTTCCGGGCCAGCGGCGTCAGGGTCGCCGCCACGCACTGACAGATCAGGGTCCCTGCCGCGCGTCTTCTGCCCTCTATCCCTGATTTTTCCGCGTGTGACGACGGCGGACGTACACGAGCCCAAGGACGCTGATCAGAATCGCTGAAATCGTAAGCATTACGTAGCCTCCCGAAGACCGTGGAGCGACGCAATCACGGTGCCGCTCGTGCGTCGCGCGCATGGTGTTGTGGCTAACATGCTTCGCATGCTGAGTTTCCGTCGAATCCGCGGCCTTGTTCGAGCGTCAAGCGATTGGCACGCGGGACGTTCCTCGGACAGAATGGTTCCGGACATTGCAGTTGTGTTGGTACCGATGATTCGAATCCTGATTACAGGAGGCACGTTCGACAAGGAGTACGACGAGCTGACCGGATACCTGTTTTTCCGCGAGACGCACGTGCCGGAGATGCTGCGGCTGGGTCGAAGCCGGATCGAGGTGCGCGTGGAAACCGTCATGATGGTCGACAGCCTGGACCTCGACGATCGGGGGCGCGCGTTGATCGTCGAGAGGTGCCGCGCGTGCCGCGAGCGAAGCATCGTGATTACACACGGAACCGATACGATGGTCGAGACTGCTCGGGCACTGGCCGCGGCCGACCTGGCCGAGAAGACGATCGTGCTGACGGGCGCGATGGTGCCGTACGCGTTCGGGAGCTCCGACGGGCTCTTCAATCTCGGGAGCGCGCTCTCGTTCGTACAGGTGTTGGCCGCAGGCGTGTACGTGGCCATGAACGGCCGGCATTTCCGATGGGATGCCGTCCGCAAGGACCGTGAGAGCGGAATCTTCGAATCGACCGCATGATCCGTCTCGACACCAAACTGCCGTCCGTGGGCACCACCATCTTCACGGTGATGTCGAAGCTTGCCGCCGATCTCGGCGCGATCAATCTGTCACAGGGCTTTCCTGATTTCGATTGCGACCCGGAGCTGGTCGAGGCCGTTGCGCGGCACATGCGCGCCGGCCGGAACCAGTACGCGCCGATGCAGGGCGTGCTCCCGCTGCGCGAAGCGATCTCGGCGAAGTACTACGAAATCTACGGCCGTCGGTACGATCCCGAATCCGAGATTACCGTCACCTCCGGCGGAACCGAAGCGATCTTCGATGCTGTCGCCGCAAGCGTGCGTCCCGGCGACGAGGTCATCGTTCTCGAGCCGTGCTACGACTCATATGTTCCGGCCATCGAGCTCAGCGGCGGCGTTCCGATCGTGGTTTCATTGCAATTTCCGACCTACGCAATCGATTGGGACGCCATGCGACGAGCAATCACGCGTCGCACCCGGATGATCATGCTCAACTCGCCGCACAATCCAAGCGGCTCCGTGATTTCGGCCGCTGACGTCCGCGAACTGGCCGCTCTCACACGCGACACCGACATCGCGATCGTCAGCGATGAAGTGTACGAGCACATCATCTTCGACGGCATCCGTCACGAGAGCATGACGTGGGACGATGAGCTCGCGGCGCGAAGCTTCATCATCGGATCGTTCGGAAAGACGTATCACACGACTGGTTGGAAGGTCGGCTACGCGGCCGCGCCAGCGGCGCTCACGGCGGAATTCCGCAAGGTCCACCAGTTCGTCACGTTTGCCACGAACACGCCGGTTCAGCTCGCGCTCGCGGATTTTCTCGCGGCGGGACGCGGCCTCGCCGAGCTCTCGCCTTTCTATCAGGCCAAGCGCGATTTGTTCCTGCGTCTGATGGCTGGATCGCGATTCAAGCCGCTCCCCTGTCGAGGAAGCTACTTTCAATTGATGGACTATTCGGCCATTTCGGACGAAGCCGACGGGGACTTCGCCATACGAATCACCAAGGAACACGGCGTCGCCTCGATCCCCACGTCGCCGTTCCTCCATCGTCAGGCGGCGCCGCACGTCGTGCGGTTCTGTTTTGCCAAGAAGGACGAGACGCTCGAGAGCGCGGCGGAGCGGCTGCGCCAAGTGTGATGTATCTCGCCGCCGGTCGCTTGCAGATCAATGAGCTGTCGAACACCGAGCTTCCGGCTCGCTCGCAGGTGTTCAGCGCCCGCCGCTGACGCTCAATCGACCCGATCCGCGCGAGGCGATGTACAGGAACACGAAGCAGAAAAAGACCGCAAGCTCTCCGCCGTTCTGAATCGGCCACGTTCCCTTGGGAACGTGCGCCCGGAAGTACGCGACCGCCATCTCGCCGCTGCAGATGAAGGCCACCGGTCCGGCCCACAAGCCAATCATGATCAACAGTCCGCCGACCGTTTCGATTACCGAGGCTGCGCCCGGCAACGATGCGAGCGGCATCGCACGGCCGCCGAACATGCCGAACATCTTCTGCAGTCCGTGAAAGATGAAGAGAAACCCTACGACGATCCGCATCAGGGCGTAGAGATAAGGTTCGAGCTTCGTCAGAAACGGCATGACGCCTCCGACCTGCGTACGGGGAAGGAGCCTGTCCCCTGGGCAGAATTGCAATCTCAGCCGGTCAGCCTGAACCGGATCAGCTGTCGTGCAACGCCCGAGGTGCTCGACGCGGTGATGTCGATGCCATACTCACCGGGCGCGAGCCACCCGAGCGGCAGATCGAACTGCGACAGCCCGAGTGCGCCGGTCGCGGAGAGGCGCGCGACCTCGCGCACCTTCTCGCCGCGGCGATTGACGAGCGTCGCTGTCACGGTGGTCGATGCGCCACGCGGATCGTACGCCGGAACACGAATCAGGAGCCGCTCCGTACGGCTGAATTCATTCGACGGCGACGGCGCGGAATCCGGATCGGCCGTGATGACGCGGAAGTCGCGCGCGGTGCGCGCACGCACGATTTGCACCGGGAGGATGACCGGAACCGTTCCCCGCGGCGCTGGAACATCGACGTCCTGCGCCGCCTTGTCGAGCACGCGTCCGTCCGCGGCGCGTATGACGAGATCCAACTGCACTCGACCTGGCGGCACTTCGAAGGCGGCAAGATCGCGCGGCCGGTCTCCCTCACCGGGAACTCGGACCGCATCGACGTCCTGTTCGAAGAGCGAAGTGCCCTCCTTGGTCGTAGCTTGCAAGGTCACTTTCTCCGGTACCAGCCGCGCCGCGCTCGCAGGGCCCGACGCTGGCTCCCACGTGAACATCAATCGCGTGCGGCCGTCGTCGATCCGCACGAATCCGACCCACGTGTCGATCAGCGGGCTCCGCCGCAGCGCACGCGTCGGCGCCGGCGCGGGTGGCGACGCCATTCGGGTCAGCCACGCACGCCATTCAGCGCTGAGCGGCGACCAGTACCCCGACGGCACGCGCACGTTCGCTGCGGCACGCTTCGTCTTGACCTCAATCGAATGAAACGTACCGTCGGTCGCCTGCACCGGCTGATACGTCAGCACGTAGTAGGCGTCCAGATAACGGGCCATCCTGCGCAGCGCGGGGAGCAACGCGGTCGGATCCGCGACCGACTCGCCGCCAGTCTCCGCTGCGAGCGTCTGCAGCATCGACAGAGCGCGATCGGTCTCCGTCGACGAACCTCCAACCGCTGACGCGGACGATGACGCATCGCGCGGGTTGATCGCATAGATCGGCACGTTGAAGTGACCCGCGGCACGCGCGAGCGTCTGCCAATCTGGCAAGCGGCGCTGGCGCTCTCCGGCGGCGCTCTCGCGCGGAAATCCCTCGCTCACCAGGACCATCGCTGCCCGTGCTGCCTTCAGTTCACCCAGCCGCATCGTCAACTCGCGCAGCGCCGTGGTCACGATTTGGGTTCGCGCCATCTCGACCGCTCGCGGCGCGCGGCCGAAGAACTGTTCCTCGAACGGCGTGCGCGGCGTGTAGTTGCCAAGGCGGCCGCTGAAGGTTCGGACCGCTCTGCGGGCCGCATCATGGTCGCGTGTAAACCGGATCGCGGCGATCGGATCCAGAGGCTTCATCACGACCAGCAGATCGCGCGGGCGCACCTCGCGATCGATGAACTGCGAAATTGTGTCCTTCACCCGCTCGGTATGGGGTCCGGCGGCGACGTGAAACTCGTCCAGGAAGATCGCAAAGAGTCGCGTGTTCAGCTCGCTCGCTGCCTGCTGTTCGTCCTGCTCGGAGAGGATTGGAGGCGCTTCCGTTGCAATTGCGGCTGGCGCCGACTGCAACACGACCGCGTCGAGCTTCTGCTCACGCCCGTTGTCCCGCAGCTCGAAATCCGCGGCGGTCAAATTGAGAATCGGCAGTCCGCGCCGATCGGTGACGACAGCGTTGATTCGAATGATCACCGGCGGCGCGTCCGCTGCAGGACGTGCGGACGTGTCGCGAGCTTCGTCGCGCTGGGCCTGCGGTTGCTGCGACACCAGCCTCGACATCGCCGCCGCGCAGATCATGAAGATTGTGAGGAGGACCGAGCAGCGCGTCGGAACCATCGCTGCACGAAGTGTACAACGTTGCGAGGTTTGCTGTTCACGCGATTCGGGCTACCGGATTCGGGATTCGGGAGCTGCTGAGAGAATGCCGCCGCTCGGTGGCTCGGATCGCCGGGGATTCGGGTCGAGGCTCTGGATTCGATGATGCGCTATTCGGATTCGATGATTCAAAGATCCAAGGATTAGCGATTCACGATCAGGGATCAGGGATTAGGGATTCGGCTGCCCCGGCAGCGACGCCGGCGCAATGCCCAGATATGGCGCAATCTCTCGGAGTTTTGCCTGAATCAGGCGCACGTTGCGTGGGCCCATTCGAAGAAGCTGCCGCTGCGCGGCCGACAATTCCTCGAGTTTGGGGTTGACGAATTCGTATTTGACCGGGTTCGGCCTCACGGTGACAGGGCCGTCCACGACGGGCGTGTTCAGCAGCTCGACGATGGCGCGTTGGAGCGTGCCGTCGAAGTTCACATCGGCAAAGCCAAGCTCGCGAAACGCATCCTGAATCCGAGGCTTGACTGTCGCGTAGAGACGCGCGGCGTCGCGCGCGTCCAGTGCGGCAAATGCGTCGGCGTAGTCGTCATACCGCGAGTAGCTTCGCGGATCGATGCTCGACGAGTCGCCCGATCCGATCGCCTTGAAATCTCCCTTCGGGCGAATCGCCTGCAGATGGCTTGCTGGCGTCCGGCCGTCCGCGACGTTCACGACGCTGACGGTGAAGTTCCGAATCAGCTGATCGGTCGCGAGCCACGCCATGATCTTCGGGTGCGATGAGAGCCGCCTCATCAGCTCGCGGACGATGGGGTCCATCTGATCAAGCGGCGCAAGGGGGATGTCGTCGCCCGGTTCCGCTCGAATGCCGTTGTCGCGTTCCGGCACGATCGCGGTTTCGGTCTTGACCGCCACGGATTGCGCCGACGCCTGCGGGTTCCTCGATCGAAGGTAGATATACAGCGCGGCTCCCACGCCAATCGAGACGAGCAGGATCACCGCGACCGTCAGTCCGGAATGACCCGCCCCGCCCCCAAGGCGAGGATGGTGAGACTTGTCGAGTTCGAGATCCGCAATTTCTCTCATGCGGTGATGTTACGACGTTCGGCCGCCGATGGCAGTTTCTTCCACAGGCGCCTCAGCTGTATTCAGCAGTTGTCCCCACGATCGCGCATCCGCCATGGGGTCTGACCCCGTTCCTTCGGAGTGTAATCCGACGTCTGGGGTCTGACCCCATTCCGGACAGCCGCTGTCCGATGACGAACGCTCAGTCACCCTGGGCGCTGGGAACTGCGTTCAAAACCTGACGGCTTTCCTGGCACGCTGCCTGCTCTCCCGCGACGAATGCTCCACGACCTGACGATCGAGCTGCGGACGCTCTTCAAGCGCCCCGGATACGCAGCGAGCGTCGTTTTGACGCTCACGTTTGGAATCGGCGCCAGCACAATGATGTTCTCGCTGCTGGACGCGGCAATCCTGCGACGTCTCCCGTTCCGCGACCCGGAGCGGCTCGTCCTCCTGCAAGGCGTCTTTGGCTCCGACCGTGACGTGCGAGGAGCGTCCCTGCCGGAGGTTCTCGACTGGAAATCGATGAACCGCACGCTTTCTGATGTGTCGGTCCAGACGGACACCTCGCTGAATTTGCGCGTCGGTACTGAGGCGCATCGGGTCGCCGCTGAAGTCGTGTCCGCCGGGTACTTCGATCTGCTCGGTGTCCGTGCGGCGCTCGGCCGCTCGTTTCTGCCCGAAGAAGATGGGACACTCGATGCACATGCAGTCGCGGTGATCAGCCACAAGCTATGGCGGGAACGCTTCGGAGCCCGCGCTGACGTCCTGACCACGCCGATTTACCTCAACGATCGGCAGTTTTCAATCGTCGGCGTGATGCCCGAGCGATTCGCTGGCCTGTCGTTCGCCACCGAGCTCTGGGTTCCATCGATGATGCTCACCGTGACGATGCGGCCGGATGACGTCCGCAATCGCGGCAACCGCTGGCTGTTCGCCGTTGCGCGACTGAATGCCGGCGTGACAACGGAGCAGGCGCAAGCCGATCTGAACCGGGTGGCGTCGATCCTCGAACAGGAATACCCGGATACCAACAAGGAACGCGGCGTGCAGATCGTCGACGCACAGCAGGCGATGCTCGGCACGAGAGGCACGCTCGTACGAGCGCTGTTTGGCGCCGTCCTGCTTTTCCTCCTGATCGCGTGCGCGAACGTCGCGAGTCTTCAGCTGGCGCGGACGATGGCGAGGCAGCGTGAGCTGGCGGTCCGACTCGCGCTCGGTGCAGGCCGATGGCGCGTGCTCCGCCATCTGCTGGCCGAATCGATGGTTCTCGCCGCGATGGCCGGGATCGGCGGTGCACTGCTTGCAGCGTGGGGCGTCAGCGCCGCCTATGCGCTGATGCCAGCGGGCGCAATGCCCTCGTACGTGCAACCCGACGTGAATGTGCGATCGCTCGCCTTCGCCGGAATCGCGTCGTTCACATCCGGCGCGCTCGTCGCGATTCTGCCCGTCCTGTTGTCCAGCAGGAACGATCTCACAGACGCGATGAAAGCCGGGGGCCGCTCCGTTCAGGCAGGTCTCGGCACAATCCGCCGTCCATCCACCCAGCAGATCATCGTGATCGCGGAGCTGGCGATTGCGATGACGCTGCTCACCGGTGCGGGGCTCGTCGCCCGAAGCCTCGGGCACCAGATGCGCGTCTCGGTCGGATTCGATCCAGGCCGCGTCACCGCCGCACGGGTGAGCCTCCCGGCGGGGCGTTATCCGGCCTCGCAGCGCGCCGAGTTCGTCGAGCGCCTGCAGGAGAGTCTGAGCGCGCTGCCGAACGTGAGCTCCGCTGCGATCGGCACCGACCTGCCGCTTCGTCTGAACGCCAACGCGAGTCGGTTAGCGCCCGATACGGATTTGCAGAACACCCTCCGCTACTATCGCCATCGCGTAACGCCGGGGTATTTCCGGACGCTCGGCATACCGCTCGTCAGTGGCCGCTTCTTCACTGCACACGATCGCGCCGATGCACCGCTCGTTGCCATCATCAACGACGCGGCGGCGCGCCGCATCTGGGGCAGCGCAGACCGCGGGATTGGCCGGACGGTTCGTTTCGGTGGCGCCCGAACACCGGCGGAGATCGTCGGCGTCGTTTCGAACACACGGTTTCGCAACCTGACGGCCGATCTCACGGCTGCAGGAGCCGAACCGGATGTCTACGTCCCGTACGCGCAAAGCAGCGACTGGGACCTCGACATCGCCGTTCGCGCGACGAGCGGCGGATCGATCTCTCTCGGCGAGCTTCAGCACGCGGTCTCGGCGATTGATCCAGGCCTTCCTGTCTACGACGTTCAGCTCCTGGACGATGCGGTCGCGCAACAGACGGCAACCATGCGGTTCGCATCTGCATTACTCGCGGTCTTCAGCGCGGGAGCGTTGCTGCTTGCGTCTGTCGGCATCTACGGCCTCGTGTCTTACGTCGTCAGCCTCAGCGGGCGTGAGGTGGCGCTGCGGCTGGCGCTTGGCGCCGACCGCCGGCGCGTCGTGCTGCACATCCTCGGGAACGGCATGGTGCTCGTACTCGCGGGCGTGGCGCTCGGACTTGGAGGCGCCGCGGCCGCCGGACGTGCTGTGCAAGCGCAACTGTTTCAGACCAGGCCCGTCGATCCGCTGACGTTCGCAACCGTCGGTGCCGTGCTCGCATGTGTTGCCGCCATCGCGATGCTCCTGCCCGCGCGGCGAGCAGCGCGCATCAATCCCGCTCTCGCGCTTCGCGCTGAGTGAAGCCGGTAGCTCGGTAGTTCGCTGGCTCGGTACCTCGCTCAGGTGCGGAGATTCGGGGCTCGGCCTGAGAGTCGTTCGGTATCATTCGGCGCCCATTCTCGTACCGAACGAGCGTGTCGTCATGAACCCCAGGGCCGGTGAAAGATAGCGAATCCCGAACACCGAACCACGAATCCGGCACTCCAGCGAGCCACCGAACTACCGAGCCACCGACACGCTGTCGTTCTCTTTATAATCGCGTTCATGACGCTCGCTGAATTCAGGTCGACGTTGTCGGCCGCGACGCCGCCGGCAGAGTTGATGCCCGCGCTCGTGGCGCTCTGGCACGACGCGAAAGGAGACTGGGACGAAGCCCATCGCATCGCGCAGGACATCGAAGACGCGGATGGCGCGTGGGTCCACGCTTACCTGCACCGGAAGGAAGGGGACCTGTCGAACGCCGGCTACTGGTATCGAAGGGCAAACAAGGCAGAGGCCCGAGATGCATTGGACGTCGAGTGGGAGCGAATCGTCGTGGCGCTCCTGACGCCGTGAGAGCAGATCGTGAGGAGCGGCCACGGGTGGGGAGGAGACCACCCGCGGCCGCGTTCAACCGGTTTCGCGGGACCGGTTGAGGGCTCAAAAAACTGCTTCATTCTGAACGACGCTCGTGACGAGCGGCGCACCCTCGCCAATCCATCCGCTCAGCATCTCGGCATTACGTTCCGTCGGTGATTTGCATCCGCCGAGGTCCGCGCGTTGTGATTGTTATGACGGGCGCGCCATGGCACGGCAGTGTCGGATGTGTGAAGAAACTGTGGCATCACTGGATAGCCGAGCCGGCGCCGCAGACAGGGCGCTACACTGGAATCGTGGGAGTTGATGAGATGCCGGCCGATGCCTCGGGCGCTCGCGTCCTGATTGTCGAGGACGAGCCGCACCTGCGTGACCTCGTCGCGCTCCATCTCGGGCTGGAAGGCCTGACACCCACGAGCGTCGGCGACGGCACTGAAGCGCTGCGTCTCGCCCGGGCCGAAGAATTCGATCTCATGGTCCTCGACCTGATGCTGCCCGGGCTGGACGGCGTCACGCTCTGCCGGGCGATACGACGTGAGTCGGGATCCAACAGCGACGTGCCAATTCTGATGCTGACGGCCCGGCGCGAGGAATCCGACAAGGTGCTCGGCCTCGAGAGCGGGGCCGACGACTACCTGACGAAACCCTTCGGCGTTCGTGAGCTCGTGGCCCGCGCCCGCGCGCTGCTCCGGCGTCCACGCGCGTCGAAGCTCGCTCTCTCGGCGCTGGTCGCGGACAAAGTCGTCAAGGCCGGGGCTGTAAAGGTCGATCCCGCACGCAGGCTCGCACGAGTCGACGAGCGCGAGATCGAGCTCACTGCGCACGAATTCGATCTGCTGTATCTCCTCGCGAGCAACCGCGGGATCGTATTCAGCCGGGACGCGCTCGTTCAGCGTGTCTGGGGTGATGACACGCACGTGACCGAACGGAGCGTCGACACGCTCATCAAGCGAGTTCGCCGGAAGATCGAGCCGGACATGGAGGAACCGCGGTTCATCCTCACGGTATGGGGCACCGGCTACAAATTCGCCGATATGTAAACGCGGATTTTCGCGGATTCTCGCGGATTTCCGCCTACTGCGCGAATGAGAAGGAATAGCTAAACGCGGATTTGCGCAGGTTCTCGCGGATAGCGCGGATAGGAAGGAATAGCCCCGGTGTCCAGGCCGGTGTGGTATCGGAGCCTCTACTGGCGGATCGCCTTCGGATTCATCGCGCTTCTAGCGGTGTTGCTGCTCGCGCAGGGGCTCGTCTTCCTCTGGCTCACCGATCGCATCGTCGGACCCTCTTCACGTTCGCCGGCGCAGCTCGCCGAGAACGTGGCGGCAGAGATATCGCGCGACCTGTCAGCGAATCCCAATCTGCAGCTCGATGCCCACGTCCGCCAGAGATTCGGGCACATCTACCAGCCCTTTCTCGTTCTGATGAACGACGGGCGGCGTGCCTCCAACCGGCCGACGGCGCTGCCACCCGATCTCGCCCGCGCCGCTCGGCGGCGACCTCCGCCGGCCGACGAGCCGGGGATGCGCGGTGGTGGACGGCGACCGCCGCAACCCGACGAGCCGGGCATGCGCGGCGGTGGAAGACGAATGCCCGAAATAGCACCGATCGTGATCGGCGACACGCAGGCAGGGTCGGTCATCGTGCCGGGTGAGCCGCCGCCGATCTCGATCGCGTTGCGGGAGCTGGGCCCGGTGCTCGCGTGGTTCGCGCTCGGCCTGCTTGGAATGGGCGCGACGGTGACCGCGCTGCTCATCTTTCGTCCCGCCCACAACCGGCTTCGTGCGCTCGAGCAGGCTGCGACGGCGCTCGGTCAGGGACAAACGCACGTGCGAGCCGTCGAGGGCGGCGGCGACGAGGTCAGCTCGCTGGCGAGGACCTTCAATCGAATGGCGCGGGATCTCGAGACGCGCGCAGCGGCGCTTGCCGAGTCGGACCGTGTCCGTCGCCAGCTCCTCGCCGACGTGTCGCACGAGTTGATGACGCCGCTGGCAGCGATTCGCGGCTACACCGAGACACTCGGTATGCCGCAGTTGACGCTCGACGACCAGACCCGGCTGCGGTACCTCGCCATCATCGCGGAAGAGACCGGCACGCTCGAAGAGCTGATCGGCGATCTGCTCGATCTCGCGCGACTCGAGGGCGGCGGAGGAACGCTCGCGTTCAAGGCGGTGCGAGTGGCGGACCTGTTTGCACGCGTCACAGACCGGCACGGGCCGGCTGTTCGGGAAAGAGAGATCACTGTGGCAGTCAGCGTGACGCCGCCCGATCTGTCGATCCGGGGGGATGCGCAGCGGCTGGAGCAAGCGCTGCAGAACCTTGCCGCCAACGCTCTTCGTCACACACCCAATCGGGGACGGCTCGAGCTCCGTGCCGAGCGGGCACAGCGTGGCGCGCGACTCGTCGTACGCGACACGGGTCCGGGGATCCCGCCGGAACATCTGCTGCGGGTGTTCGATCGCTTCTACAAGGTCGACGCGTCCCGGAGTGCAGCGGCGGCGAACTCCGGCAGCGGACTCGGACTCTCGATCGTGCGAGCAATCGTCGAGCGGCATGGCGGACGGGTGACCGCATCGAACGCGCCGCAGGGAGGCGCAATGTTCGAGATCTCGATTCCAGACGCGCCGACGGAATCAGGCGAGCGAGAAGGCCGGATGCGCGCGGCTTCGGCGAACGTCGCCAACTGATGTTTTACCGCGAGGGTTTCTGGTACGGGCCCGGCTCCGGCAGGATTGGTGACACGTTCGCGAGCGCGGCTCCCGGCCACATCGAGGGTACGCCGCGAATGAACGTGACGAGTCCGGCGACGGGCGCCTTCACGTCGCCAGTCCGACGCCCGACGTAGTCCGTCGTGTACCCGATTACCGCACCCTCCTGTACGACCGTGTCGCGCTTCGCCGTCGCGAAAAACATGCCCCCGGACTCGGCCGGCACGCGGCTGCCGCTACTGACCCACACCGCCTTGGCGACAGGTTTTGCGGCGTGCGTGATCATCTCGAGTGATCCGAGGACATTCAAGCAGCCGTCGATCAAAGCATCCACGTCCGGCTGGAGCACCAGGCCGCTTCGTCCCGCTTCGGCAACGATCATCGTCTTCTTCTGGGCGAGCGCGTATCCGCCAAGGCTGCGCGTACTGGCGGGATTCGACGTGTCGACGTCGCGCACGATGATGTGGTCGAGGCCGAACGCCAGCACGAGCTTACGAGAAGCCTCGTCCTGTGTGGCATCGCCAGTGCGCGTCCAGTAACTGTACGGCCGCAGGTCCTCGTCGAGATCGCCGCCGTGCAAATCGACGATCACAGCTGAGGGCTTTACGACCTGCTCGGCGACCACGGCGAGCGCGCGCTCCGTCTGTGTGCCGTTCGCGTTCCCCGGATAGCCGGCGTTCATGCCCTTGCGATCAACGGGATTGACGTGAACGGTCATCTGCTCGAACGACGCAACATTCAGAAGCGGAACGACGATGACCGTGCCGGCGAGGGTTTTCGGATCGATCTGCGCAATCAGGCGCGACAGGGCCACGATCGATGCGTACTCGGTTCCGTGACTGCCTGCGACGAAAGCGACAACCTTTCCCGGCTTCGCGCCATTCACGACGGCAACCGACATGTCGACCGCGGCATCCGTCCCTTGCGGAACCGTCAATTGCCCGTACGCGGTCGCGCCGCGCTGGGCGACAGCCGTGCCGACCGTGATCGCGGCCGGCGCTTCCTGGCTCCATGCAGCGTTCGCCAGGACGAACGTCACCCAGGCGCCCACAATCAGTGATCGCATCGTCAAGTGCCCTCCGAGTCATCGTGAGCACGGCGCGCCCGCGTCGTGCCATGAAAACGAGTAATCGCCTTGCTTACCGGCGTCGCCAGCCGTTTACCGGACCTGCGTGCAGCAGCTTGTCGATGGTGATGACGCCGTTCCTCTTGAAGACCTGACCGTTCTTCATGACGAACTGCACGCGACGCAATGAGTCGATGTCGGCCAACGGATCGCCGACCACGCCGATGAGGTCCGCGTAGTTGCCGGCCTTGATCGGTCCGCGCTCCGGGTAGACGTCAGCGGCCCTGTAGCCGTTGATGGTGAGCGCCTTCAAGGTGTCCTTCGCCGGAATGCCCGCGGCTTTCCAGGTGAGCAGGAAGTTGATCGTGAGGTCGCCGCGACTGAGCCACTCGCCGTCTTCGCCCTTCATCTTCTCGTTCCAATAATCCATGTCGGTCGAGAACGTGATCGGGACGCCTTTTTCCCAGGCGCTCTTGAGTTGCGCCGCGGCGCGCTGCTGTCCCAAGTCCGACCCGCGATACGGCGTGAACGGCGTGTCCGTGCTCGCGAGGTAAATGCCTTTCTGCGCCATCTGCGCGTGCTGCTCGGGCGTGATCTGCTGACCGTGTGAAATCACGTGCAGACCGGCGTCAATGGCCCGCTGCGCTCCATCTCGCGTCTGTACGTGCGCGTTCACCTTCGCGCCGCCCTTCGCCGCTTCGCTGATGAACAGCTTCACGTCGTCGACCGAGTAGCCCCATGGCTTGCAGTCCAGACAGATCTTGATCACCTTGGCGCCGAACAGCAGGTTCTCGCGTACCGCCTTCACGATCTCATCATGGCTGTTGGCCTCGAGATACTCGGGATACACGATATTGTGGTACTTGTACATCTCCGGCGAGGGGGTGAACTGTCCGCCAGTCGTACTGATGATCAGTCCCGAAGGGATGATCGTCGGTCCCGGCATCCAGCCCTGTTCGATCGCCTGTCGCAGCGCCGTGTCGGCGTACAACCCGTTGTTACCGACGTCACACACGACTGTGAATCCCGAGCTCAGGAGCTGCAGCGCACTCGAGGCCGCCTGGATCGCCCGGAGTGGCGTCGGATCGGCGATGTACGTGTAGTAGTAGATATTGTTCTCCGGGATCTCCTTGTAGGTCATCGCCTCGTGCGTGTGTGTGTCCACGAGGCCCGGGACAATGGTCAGCGTCGAAAGATCGATCACTTCTGCGCCTGGTGGAATCGTCACGCTGGGACCGATCTGCCGGATTCGCTCCCCTTCCACGAGGATGATCTGATTTGCCGCGGCCGTGCCCGTTTCCGGATCGACCAGGCGGCCTGCTCGTACCGCCGTCACTTTCTGAGGGCCCGTCGGTTGCGATCCGAGTTGCGCATGCATGGTGATGGTGACACCGATGACGATGAGCAATGCGGTTGCGATGATCGCGCGTGTCGACATCGAGAATTCTCCTCAGAAGCTGCCGATCAATACGCCCGACGGTTTCGAAAGTCAACGGAACCCGCTCGACGAGCGATACTGGTCGAGGATTGATGTCGAGCCACCGTCAGCAGAGATTCCGCGTGCTCGAGGAACTCGAACGGCGCGCGAAGCAGTTCAGGACCGACGAGGACCTCTATCCGCTGCGGATCCCGCGAGAGCCGTTGTCGCTCGAAAGGGTGATCGAACAGGCGCTGCCGGGTGGCGAAGCCCGCCTCGATCCGCTCGCGTTGCGATCGCGCACGCTGCTGGAGCTCACGTGGGACGACGACAGCCGTTGGGAAGTATGGGTTCTGATGCTGCCGTCAGGGCTGAAGCTGTTCTGCGACAGCGCACCCGAGGAAGCGCGCGTGCTCGCATCGGGAGGACGTTTCGCGAGCGATGAGACCGATCGACAGTTTCTCCGTTTGCTCTCCGAATCCGGCGGCGAGCGCTTCGGGCTCGAGTTGCACGGCGACGCCCCTTCCCGGGTGCGATCGTCCATCACCGATCGGGAACTGCTGATCGAGATCTTCGTCGACCTCTTCGAGGTGGCACACATGGAGTCGTCGGTGCGCCGGTGCCTCGAACGCGCAGAGCTTCGGGCTGACGACGGCGTTCGAAGCGGGGACTTTCGCTCCGAGGTCGAGCGGTGGCTCGCTCTGACGTTCCGCGCCGGATGAACGCGCCGGAGTTCACCGCGGCTAACGTTCACCGCTCGCCAGGAGTGAGATGCTCCAGGAAATACCGAGCGATCAGCTGATACACGTGCGGGGTGGTGCCGGGTCCTTCGGCGATCGCGTGGGTGCGGTTCGGGTAGACCATCATGTCGAACGGTTTGCCGAGTGCGACGAGGCGATTGACGAGACGCTCGGTCCCCTGATAGTGGACGTTGTCGTCACCGGATCCATGGACGAGGAGGAGGTTTCCCCGCAGCCCTTCCACGAAGTTGATCGGTGATCCGATTCGGTAGCCTTCGGGATTGTCCTTCGGAAGTCCCATGTAGCGCTCTTGATAGATCGTGTCGTACAGCTGCTGGTCGGGAACCGGCGCGACCGACACGCCAACCTTGTAGACATCGGGAAAGCGGAACATCGCGTTGAGCGTGTTCGAGCCGCCGCCGCTCCAACCCCAAATGCCGATCCGCTCGAGATCGATGAACGAATATCGCGCCGCAGCCGCGCGGATTGCCGCTGCCTGTTCTTTCGACGAGAGGTCGCCGACGGACCCGTAGATGACCTTCCGCCACGCCGCCCCCCTTGGTGCAGGCGTTCCGCGATTGTCGAAGCAGAGAATGACGTAGCCGGCTTCCGCGAGCGCACGATGGAAGAGCGTATTGTTTCCCCACCAGCGATCCGTAACCATCTGGCCCGCTGGTTCGCCGTACACGAACACGACCACCGGATACTTGCGCGAGGCATCGAAGTGCGACGGCTTCAGCATCCAGCCGTCGAGCGCGACACCGCCGCCGACGTCAACTCTGATGAATTCGGCTGGCGGCTTCAAGACGTCGGTCAGCTTCGCCTGCAAGACCGACAAGTCCGTCAACGCCCGCACGGAACGGTGCGACGGGAGCTCGACGAGGTCGATGGCCGGTGGGCGATCGAACTGCGACCAGGTGTGAAAAGCGAGGCGACCGCCGGGCGCGAGATCGTACGAATGCGTGCCCGGCTGATCGGCCGCCGTGACGCGGTCGGGGGCGCCCGTTCCATCCAGCCGGGATCGATAGAGGTATCGCTGGGTGGCGTTTGTCGGCGACGCCATGAAATACAACCACTCCTCGGCGGCGTCAGTGCCAACGACGGCGGTCACATCCGCGTCGAAACGTGTGACCAGCGTGGCCTTGGCGGAGCTCTCGTTGGTACCGTTGCCGTTCGGCTCGGCGCCGGCCCTGGTCTGGGGCTGGCGATGCTCGGTCGTGGACGTGTTTGCGTTAGCAGCGTGCGGGACACGATAGACGTGCTGCCAGCCGTCGCGCTCGCTCATCCAGAGAAACGCCCGCCCCTTGTCGATCCCGCGCACTTCGTCGACCACCTCGACCCAGGTCGATGACGTGTCGCGGAACGCGCGCCGCACCGAGCCGGTCGCCGCATCCGCGAGCAGATAATCGTTGTGATTCTGCAGGCGATTCAGCTGTTCGATCCCGAGTGTCGATGCATCAATCCATTCGAGGCGCGCCAGGTAGTTGTCGCGCGGGTCGCCGGGTACCTGCACCCACCGCGTGTCTCCTCCATCGGCGCCGACGACGCCGATGCGTGCTGCGGAGTTCGTCGTGCCCACTTTCGGATACGGAATGCGCGTGATTGTCGGGTACAGCGAGGTCGTATCGTCGATCAGTGTGAAGATGCCGACACCCGTCGTGTCGAACTGCCAGTACGCGATCCGGCGTCCATCAGGACTCCACCGAAAGCCATCGCGGACGTCGAGCTCCTCTTCGTACACCCAATCGGATGTGCCGTTGATCGTCGTTTCGGATCCATCGGGGGTCGCTTGTACCGTCCGACCGTCCTCGAGGCTCTCGACGTAGATGTTGTTCGCGCGAACGTATGCGACGCGAGAGGCGTCTGGTGAGAACTTCGCGAACATCAGCGACGACTCCGGCGACGAGCCGCCGATCTTCTTCAGGCTTCCGCTGGCAACGTCCAGCACCCAGTAGTCGCCGCGCGTGTTCTGTCGCCAAACTTTTCGAGTGTTCGTGAAGATTAGGAGCTTGCGGCCGTCGGACGACCACGAGTAATCGTCGATGTCGAGAGGTTTGTTGCCGCCCGGCGGCACGAGCTGTGCTGACGGGACGAGCACCGTCCGCGTCCCGCTGGCGGCGTCATATCTGACGATGTCGGAGCCGTCGGCCTGATCGGACGGCTTTTCCACAACTGCGTATGCTGTTCCGTCGGGCAGCCATTGCGCCGGCCCGAAGCGAGGCACGTCGAAGGCACGTGCCTTGAAGATGCGATCGATCCGATCGCTCAGCGCGCGGGCGCGATCTGGCTGCTGTCCGTGAAGAAACGATGCCGCCGCGATCAGCGCGACGGCAGTCGCGCCATGCTGAATTCGATGTCTGGAGATCATCCAGAGAACTTATTTCTTTTTCTTGACGCCAAGCTCGTCGAGCTTCTTGACCATCACCTCACCGGCAGTGGCCGTCGTCGGCGACTTGTCGATCGCGAGAATCTTTCCGTCAGGGCCGATGTAGAACGTCCATCTCGCGGCCAGCTGTTGTTCCGGCGGGCGATCGATACGTATCACGCCGTACGCCTTGGCGGTTTCTTTCGACGGATCGGCAAGGATGGGAAAGTCCGCCTCGTGCTCGGCGGCGAACCGCTTGTTGGTGTCGGCGTCGTCGACGCTCGCCATGAAGTAGACGATGTCGTAGGCCTTGAGGAGAGTGCCGCTCTCACGGAGCGATTTGCATTCGGCGGTTCAGCCGCCGGTGAAGGCCTTCACGAACCAGGCGAGCACGACGGTCTTTCCCCTGTAGTCCGATAGCTTGTGGGTCTTGCCGTCGGATCCTGGCAGAGAGAACTCTGGCGCGACGTCGCCGACCTTGAGATCCGCCGAGTACTGCGGCGGAGCGCTCTGGCCTTGTGCCGGCGGGGTCTGCCCCTGTGCCGACACGAGCCCCGGGATCAGGCCGGCGATTGCGAAGACGGGCAGCAGTTTCAGCATGGTGCGAGATCGTAGCACGGATGGGGATGTGGCCGCGTGAGCGTGCGCCTTACCTGACCGATAATGCAGACATGACAGACAATCCGGGGAAGCGACGCGACGTTACGGTTCGCCGCTTTACTTCGCCGTCGGAAGCCGATCGTCACGATCTCGAATACTGGCAACGGATTCCGGATGCCGAGCGCATTCTCGAAGTCTGGCGTCTCAGCCGCGAACTCTGGCAGCTTCGCGGGGAGTGGAACGATGAACCCGGACTTTGTCGATCTGTTGCGAGCGTTCGTCGCGTGTGAGGTCCGGTTTCTCGTCGTCGGCGCGTACGCGCTCGCGCTGCACGGACGTCCCCGCGCGACTGGAGATCTCGACATCTGGGTCGAGCCGACCGCCGACAACGCCGCGCGCGTCATGCAGGGACTTGCGCAATTCGGCGCGCCGCTGAACGAGATCAGCGAGACTGATTTCGCACGGCCGGGAGTCGTTTACCAGATCGGTGTGCCACCCAGGCGGATCGACATTCTCACGGAGCTCACGGGCATCAGCTTCGCAGAGGCGTGGCCCGAGCGACTCCGACGGCCGTTCGGCGAGGTGGCGGTGGATTTCATCGGGCGCGACGCGTTCCTCCGCAACAAGCGTGCAATGGGACGACCGAAGGACCTCGGCGACATCGAAGGAATGGAATGATCAGCGATCAGTTCGACTGCGGCAGCTTGGCCGGTTCGAGACGGGGAACGAGCGCCTGGATCACGGCAAGCGCGACGAGATAGGCGAAGGCCGCGACGAGGAACACCGGAACGTAACTGCCCGTCATCTGCAGGATGTACCCGGTGACCTTCGCGATCAGCATCCCGCCGACCGCGCCGGCCATACCGCCGAGGCCGATCACGGATCCAACGGCTTTCCGCGGGAACGTGTCCGAGACGAGCGTATAGAGATTGCACGACCAACCCTGGTGCGCCGCCGTCGCAATGCTGATCAGCGTCACGGCGATCCACAATTGCTTCGCGCCAGACGCGAACATCATCGGCAGCACCGCGAGCGCGCACAGCAGCATCGCCGTCTTGCGCGCGGCGTTGATGTTCCACCCGCGTTTGATCAGCGTCGAGGACAGCCAGCCGCCCGCGACGCTTCCCACGTCGGCGATCAAATAGATCACGATCAGCGGAGGACCGATCGTCTTGAGATCGATGCCGTGATTGCGATTGAGGAAATCAGGAACCCAGAACAAGTACAGCCACCAAATCGGATCAGTGAGGAACTTGCCGATCGCGAACGCCCACGTCTGTCGGTAGCGTAGCAGCGTGTGCCACGGAATCTGGATCGGCGGGTCGGACGGATCGCTGCGAATGTGCGAGAGCTCCGACGCGCTGAGGCGCGGATGGGCCTCGGGTTTCTCGTACAGGAACCACCAAAGCGCCAGCCACGCGAAGCCAATCGCGCCCGTCGCGACAAACGCCCAGTACCAACCCCACTGGAGCGTGATCCAGGGGACGGTCATCGCCGCGACAAGCACGCCGACGTTCGTGCCGGCGTTGAACACGCCGGTCGCAAATGCACGCTCGCGTTTCGGAAACCATTCAGCCACGACCTTGATCGATGCCGGGAAGTTTCCGGCTTCGCCGATGCCAAGCGCCAGCCGCGCCACGATGAAACCGGCGACTGATCCGCTGTAGGTCAGGCCGATTAAGGACAGCAGGGCCGCGGCTGCCGGGCCGAACGTCGTCGCCTCCGCATGCGCGATCGCGGCCAGGCTCCAGATCACGATCGCGATGCTGAATCCGATCTTCGCGCCGAGCCGGTCCATCATCCGGCCGGCGAGCAGGAACCCGACCGCGTACGCGAGCTGGAACGCGAAGACGATGTCGCTGTAGTCGATCTCGCTCCAGCCAAACTGCGCCTGGAGCGTTGGTTTCAGCAGCGAGACGACCTGGCGATCGACGTAGTTGATCGTCGCCGCCAGGAACAGCAGCGCGCAGACGACCCAGCGGAAGCCACCGACGCGAACGGCGACCGCAGGCGCGCTGGCCGCGCGGACGGCATCTGCGCGTGCGGGAACATTCGCCATCAGAGCCTCCCGTCAAACGGGGACAGCCAATCGGGACACCCAATCGGGACACCCAATCGGGGCATCCAGGCGGGACAGCCAATCGGGGCTGGCACGTTTGGATGCCCCCGATGTCCCCTCTCTAAATCGTCGGATTCCGGCGGTGGATCGCGAACTCGCGGTGACCCAGCGTCTCGGCCGCCGTCTCACGGCCGGACGCAACGGCGAGCACCTCGGCGAACAGCCGATCCGCCGCCGAGTCGAGCGTCTCCGTATCGTCCATGATTCCACTGACGTCGAGGTCGATGTTATCGGACATCTGACGCGCCGTGCGCGCGTTGCCCGTTATCTTGATGACCGGCGCGATGGGGTTTCCGGTCGGCGTCCCAAGTCCGGTCGTGAACACGACCACCTGCGCGCCGCCGCCGACCATCCCGGTCACCGACTCGACGTCGAGACCCGGCGTGTCCATGACTGTGAGTCCCTTACGCGCGATCGGCGCGGCATACGGTACCACGTCTTCGAGCGGCGCACGCTCTCCCCCCTTGTGCGTCGCACCGAGCGACTTCTCCTCGATCGTGGTCAGACCGCCCCGGATGTTCCCGGGTGACGGCTGTGTGCCGCGGATGTCGAGACCAAGCGCACGCGCTTCGGCCTCGACGCGGGTGATTACTCGAATCAGCTTCGTCGCGACGGCTGGATCGGTCGCGCGCGACGCCAACAGGTGCTCCGCGCCCATGATCTCGGCGATCTCGCCGAGCACGGCACTGCCGCCAAGCGTGACCAGCCGATCGGTGACGCGACCCAGCGTGGGGTTCGACGCGAGGCCCGATGTGTAGTCGGATCCGCCGCACTTGAGCGACAGGATCAGGCTCGACACATGGCACCACTCGCGTTCCTGCGCAGCGAGCACGCCCGCGAACGACTGCGCGATGCGTGAACCTTTCTCCGTCGCGCGCAGGGTTCCGCCTTCGCCCTGAATCGCAACAATCTCCGCCAGCTTGCCGTGACGCCGCGCCGCTTCTGCGAGATGCTGGGCGACCACCTGTTCGCAGCCAAGGGCGACGACAACCACGGCGCCGACGTTCGGATGCCCGCAGTACGCGGCGAGCGTGTCGTGCGTCAGCCGCATGTCCGGCCCGAGCTGTCCGCAGCCAGCGAGGTGTGGCAACGCCGTCGCGATCGGCGGCGATGCGGCGGCGATCCGCTCCGCCACGAGCGATGAGCAGATCACCGTCGGCACGACGAGGACGTGATTACGTGTGCCGACGCGACCATCCGGCCGCTTGTACCCGAGAAATCCGGGACGATCGGTCATTCTTACTCCGGGGGACTTCGTCCCCCGGACCCCCTTACGCCGTCGCTCGCAGGGACCCCTTCGCCCCGCTCCGCTCCGGCGGCTCGTTCGCTACGCTCACTCGCTCCACCTGTCCGACTTCGTCCCCCGGACCCCTTCCGCCGTCGCTCGCAGGGACCCCTTCGCCCCGCTCCGCTCCGCGGGTCCCCGCCGCGCGTTGTGTGCGCGGTGGGGCGGGGCGGCTCGTTCGCCACGCTCACTCGCTCCGCCTGTCCGACTTCGTCCCTCGGACCCCCTTCCGCCGTCGCTCGCGACCCCTTCGCGCTTCCGCCTCCGCCAAGGCTTCGGCGGGACGGCTCGTTCGCTGCGCTCACTCGCTCAATCCACAGGGGCCGAGGTCGTCTTGTCCCCGTCGTTGCGTTCGTCGGGCGGTTCCGCGAGGCGCGGCTCCGCGCCGGGGTCCAGGATCTCCAGATCGCCGCGCCCGCGGCTGCTCGCGACGTTGTGCGTGTGGACGTGAGCGCCCGCGGGGATATCGGCGCTCGCGAGACCAATCGCGCTGCCGTATTTCATCACCGGGGATCCCGCAGGAATCGTCCTCAGCGCGACCTTGTGTCCCGAGGGAATCGCTTCACGCACGACCAGCGTCAGCCCGTTCAAGTCGAGCTCGCGGCCGACCTCCAGCGCTTCGAGCGCCGTGGCGACGTTGTCCCGATCGCTGATGACGAGCACGGGTTTCACTGGTTCACCCCGCTCGCGAGGAAGCCGCCGTCGACTGCCAGCAGATGTCCCGTGACGAACGACGCGGCATCCGACGCGAGAAAGATGGCCGCGCCGATCAGTTCCTCGACGCGGCCGAACCGTTTCATCGGCGTGCGCATCAGGAATTCCTGTCCTCGTCCCGACTCGAGCAGCGCCGTATTGAAGTCCGTCTTGAATACGCCGGGTGCGAGGGCATTGACGGTGACGCCGTACGGCGCCCATTCGAGCGCCAGCGCCCGCGTCAACCCCGCGACCCCGGACTTGCTGACCACGTACGCCGCGACTTCCATCAGCCCCACGAATGACGAGAGCGACCCGATCGTGATGATTCGCCCGGACCGGCGCGCCACCATCTCGCGCCCGAACACCTGACATGCACGGAGCGTCCCGGTCAGGTTCGTGTCGAGGATGCGCTGCCAGTCGGCCTCGTCCATTTCGAGCGTAGGAACGCGCTTCGTGACGCCAGCCGCAACGACGAGGATATCGAGTCTCCCGAATGAGTCCAAACAGGCCTGCCGCACCGCCTCGAGCGACGCCTTGTCGCCAACATCGGAGCACACTCGCAGCGTGCGGCGGCCGCGCGTTTCAATCTCCGCGGCAACCCCGTCGACCAGCTCGGCTCGACGTGCCGTCGGCACCACGTCTGCGCCGGCATCCGCGAGACCGAGCGCCAGCGCACGACCGATCCCGCTGGTGCCTCCGACGACGACGGCCAGACGGCCTGAAAGATCGAAGAGTGTCATGAGTGCGAGGATCGTGGGCGGCGGACGCGCCGCTCGGTCAAGGGCGGACGTGCTGAAGCTTGTTCCTGTGACGGCTCCTGTGCTTGATGCTGACTGGCCTGGATCAGGTGATCGTTCATCGACCGGCGCGCCGACTCGGGATCGTGCCCGCGAATGGCCTGATAGATTCGGCGGTGCATTTCGGCGGCATCCCGCAGATCGAGCCGGCTCGCGCGCATCGCCGTGTCCCGCCGACTCTCGTAGTACAGCGCCGAGACCATCTCGACGAGCGACGCGACAATCGGGTTTCCAGACGCAACCGCAACGCAGCGATGGAAGTTGATGTCGTGCACGAGAAAGACCTGCGGGTCCTGCATCGATGCGGAGAGGCTTGCGACTTCCTCGGCGAGCGTTGCGATCTGCTCCGGCGTCGCACGCTCCGCCGCGAGTCCGGCGGCGCCGACTTCGAGGATCCGCCGCGCTTCGTACATCTCCTCGCGCGTGAATCCGTGAAGCGCTGCGAGAAAGCTCAGCGCGTCGCTCCCGAGCGACGGCGGACCGTCGGGGATGTAGGTTCCTGATCCATGCCGCGAGCGGACGACGCCTATCGCCGCGAGAGCACGAAGGCCTGCGCGGACCGTAGGGCGGCTGACGCCGATCTTCGTGGCGAGATGGCGTTCGGCCGGCAGACGGTCGCCCGGCCGTAACACGCCGCGCTCGATGAGGTCGCGGACGAACGAGACGACCTGTTCGGTACTGCCTTCGCCGTTACGACCCGATCGACCTGCGGGAGCAACGTCCGGCATGACTGGTCTAGCCAATTATAGACGCTTCACATGAAGGGCTTTTGGCTGGGGCTCAAGGTTTTTGGCGCGCTCAGATGAGGAAAGCCTTGAATCAAAGCCGAGGCAGCCGCCATGCTTGCCCTGGCTACCCCCAGACAGTAATCTGTGAAAATCTCGGATTCACCATGCTCAACGAAACCCTATTCCGACAACCGCGCGTGAACGGCCTGCAGCTGCTTCAGGGTCGAGGCCAGGCTGGCGCTCGAGAGCTCACGACGCGCCGTCTCCGGGTCGAGGCCGGCGCATCGACGACGTTCAGGATCGACGACGAAGAGACGATCGTCGTCCTTCAAAGCGGCAAGGGCACGTTGGCCGCTGGCGGCGCGACGTGGCCGGTCAGTCGCGCCGATGTCTTCACTGAACGCGCGACGGCGCTGTACCTGCCGCCGGGGACGGAGCTCGTGGTCACCGCCACCTCACCGCTCGAAGCCGTGCTGTTCTCGACACCTGCGCCAGCCGGCGGAAAACCCGCGCTGGTCAAGCCCGAAGACGTGCGCGTCAACATGCGCGGCCGCGACACCTACGTACGCGAAGTGCACAACATCTTCGTGGACGATCCGTACGTACGGCGCTTGATGGTAGGCGAGACGTTCAACGCGCCTGGCAACTGGAGCAGCTATCCACCCCACAAACACGATGGGCGCGACGGCGAGCCGACGCTCGAAGAGGTGTACTACTTCCGTGTCGATCCGCCGCAGGGGTTTGGTCAACAGATGCTCTACACCAATGACGGCGAGTGCGCGACGCACGTCGTCAAGGACGGCGACACCGTTCTGCTGCCGTACGGCTACCATCCCGTTTCCGCGCCGCCCGGTTATCGGCTGTATTACCTGTGGGGCATGGCGGGCGAGCAGCGCAAGCTCGCGCTGCACGAGGATCCCGCGCACACCTGGGTCCACACGATGCCGCATCCCTGATCAGCGTCATGCCGACGGAAGACATCAAAGCCATTCAACCGAATACCTGCATCGTCCGCAACACCGCTGCCGCTCGCGGCCGGACGCGCAGCGTCACACCCGAGACGACGGCGATGCGTCACCTGTACTACGGTCGGATCGTGCTTCAGCGCGGTGACGCCGCGATCCGCGTCGAGACGAGCCCGCTCGAGACCGGACTCGTCGGCTTGAAGGGCACCGCCGCGGTTACCGTGGCCGGCACGACTTACAGGTTGACGCGCTACGACGCTTTGTACGTTCCTCGCGAGAGCACGTTCGAGGTTCGTGCGGACGACGATAGCTGCGATCTCGCCGAAGTGTCCGCACCGGTCGATCGAAAGTACCCGGTTCAATTCGTCGCCTACGCGGACGTCCAGAAGGATCCCGGCCTGCACTTCGACACCGGCACGCCAGGCAGCAGGCGCAGCGTCAACATCCTGCTCGGCAAGAACGTCCAGGCGGGACGCATCATGGCCGGCGTCACGTTCAGCGAACCGGGCAACTGGACGTCATGGCCTCCGCACGAACACGCGGCGCTCGCCGAAGAAGCCTATCTCTATATCGACATGCCGGCTCCCGGGTTCGGGCTGCAACTCGTATTCACCGACGCGAAGAATCCCGAACTCGCGACCATTGTCCGCGAAGGTGACGTCGTGCTCATGCCGAGGGGTTACCATCCGAACGTCGCGGTGCCAGGTCACCCGATCAATTTTCTGTGGATGATGGCGGCAAACCGCGAGCTGGACGATCGGCGTTACGGCGTCGTCAACGTTCATCCTGACTTTTCCACGATCGGCTCGGGGCTGGACGCCGGCCGTGCGCGGTGAACGGATCGTGAGCTCGGCTCGTGCAGCAGTCATCGCCGCGATCGAGGAAGCGGGCGTCGTCGCGATTATCCGGATGAAAGAGCCCGAGCGAGTGCGGGCGGTCGTCGACGCTATCGCAGACGGGGGCGTCCGCGCGCTCGAGATCACGATGACCGTCCCTGGCGCAGTCGATTTGATTCGACAGCTGGCGCCGCAAATGCCGAAGGGCTTCCTGCTCGGAGCAGGAACGGTCGTGGATGCGGAGACGGTGATGCGGGTGACTGAAGCAGGTGCGCGGTTCGTCGTGAGCCCGGTCTTTCGGCGCGAGGTCATTGCGGAATGTCACGCGCGTGACGTCCCCGTGATGCCCGGCTGCTTCACGCCAACCGAGATCCTGGATGCCTGGGACGCCGGGTCGGACATCGTCAAGGTCTTTCCTGCAACGGCGCTGGGTCCCGGCTTTTTCAAGGATGTGCGAGGACCTCTGCCACATATCAAGATGATGCCGACGGGCGGCGTCTCGGTCGAGAACGCGGGTGACTGGATCAAGGCCGGCGCCGTTGCCGTGGGAGTCGGCACGGCGCTGCTCGACGCGAAAGCGATCTCCGCGGGCAACTACGACGTCTTGCGCGCGAAAGCGGAACAGATTGTCCGGAACGTCCGTGCCGCGCAGGAAAGCCGGGTATGAAAACGGTCGTGACCTTCGGCGAGATCATGCTGCGATTGAGCCCGCCGGGCTTCGAGCGGTTCTTTCAGTCGCCGATGTTCTGCGCCACGTTCGGCGGCGGAGAAGCGAATGTCGCCGTCAGCCTCGCGCACTTTGGCCTCGACAGCGTGTACGTGACGTGCCTGCCGAACCACGAGATCGGTGACGGGGTCGTTCGAGCGCTTCGGGCCGAGGGCGTGCGCACGGATTGGATCCTCCGCGGAGGCAGCCGTCTCGGCGTGTATTTCACGGAGACGGGCGCGAGCCAGCGCGCATCGACGGTCATCTACGATCGGGCACGCTCCGCGATCAGTGAGATGGCGCCCGATGCGGTCGATTGGGCGGCGGTATTCAACGGCGCTGCGTGGTTTCACGTCACGGGAATCACGCCCGCGCTCAGCCAGACGGCTGCCGAAGCAACCTCGCATGCAATTGCCGCGGCTCGATCCGCCGGGGCGCGCGTCAGCGTCGATCTGAATTACAGGAAGAAGCTCTGGACCGAGGCGCAGGCGCAGGCCGTCATGAAGCCGCTGATGCGCAACGTCGATGCCGTGATCGCGAACGAAGAGGATCTGCAGTCGGTCCTCGGCGTGGAGGTCCCCGGGACGGACGTGACGAGCGGCCACCTGAACCTCGCGGGCTATCGCGAGGCCGCCGAGCGCGTGACGAGAGATTTCGGCCCGCGTATGGTTGCGATCACGCTGCGCGAGAGCATTTCCGCGAGCGACAACGGCTGGAGCGCGGTGCTGTGGGACGCATCCGCGGACGTGATGCATCAAAGCCAGCGCTACGACGTCAGGCTCGTCGATCGGATCGGCGGCGGCGACAGCTTCGCGGCGGGCTTGATCTTCGGCCTGGTTAGCGGCCGCCCGCCGCAGGATGCCTTGCGCTTTGCCGTTGCCGCGAGTGCGCTCAAGCAGACGATCCCCGGTGACTTCAACCGTGTCTCGGTCGCCGAGGTCGATCGCCTCGCGGCCGGGGACGCGTCGGGGCGCGTGCAGCGCTAGCGAAAAGCGTCAGGCTCCTGGCTCAAGGCTCAGGGCTTTGGCAATCAAGGTTTCTACATGAGCAAACCGCCCGACCTCGTCCAGGGCACTCTGGATTTGCTGATTCTGAAAATTCTCGCGCTCCAGCCGATGCACGCGTGGGCGATCGGTCTGCGGCTCAAGCAGATCTCGAACGAGGTGCTGCAAGTCAGCGACGGGTCGCTGTATCCAGCACTCCACAAGCTCGAGAACGAAGGCTGGATTACGGCGGAGTGGAAGATCAGCGAGAACAATCGACGCGCCAAGTATTACTCGCTGACGCGGCCCGGCCGACGTCAGCTCGACAAGGAAGCCGCGAACTGGAGCCGCCTCTCCTCGGCAATCTCTCACGTGGTCCGCCTCAAAGAGGCGTGAGAAAGGTTTCGGCGGTTCGCGTCCTTAAACATCAGTCATGCTGACCGACCTTCGATATGCGATCCGGATGCTCCTGAAGAACCCCGGTGTGTCCGTCGCGGCCGTCATTTCACTCGCCCTTGGCATCGGGGCAAACGCGATCATCTTCACCTGGGTGAAGGCGGTGCTCCTCGAGCCGCTCCCGGGGGTTGCCCGGCAGCGTGACCTGGTCGTCGTCGCGAATCAGACGAAGGACGGCGACTACGTCAGCATGTCGTATCCCGACTATCGCGATTACCGCGACAAAACCAGCAGCTTTGACGGTCTTCTCGTGGCGGAAATGATGCCGTTGAGCCTCGGCGGCGCCATGGCAGGGGAACGCGCCGAACGTCTCTACGGTGCATTTGTTTCCGGCAATTACTTCGACGTGCTGGGGGTCCGGGCCGCGCTGGGTCGCACGTTTCGACCCGACGAGGATCGCGTGCCGAACGGCGCACCGGTCGCGGTGATCAGCGACGGCTTGTGGAGGCGTCGCTTCGGCGGTGACATGTCGCTGGTCGGCCGCGTCATCTCGATCAACGGACATCCGTATTCGATCGTCGGCATCGCGCCGCCGACGTTCCAGGGCACGCTCGTCGGCGTAGCACTCGACGTCTGGGTGCCCGTGATGATGCAGCCGCAGCTGACACCCGGCGGCGACCGGCTCGAAGCTCGCGGGCTGCGCTGGCTGATCGCGATGGGACGTCTGAAAGGCGACGTGAGCATTCCACGGGCACAAGCTGAGCTCGACATAATCTCAGGGCAGCTGACCGCAACCTATCCGAACACCAACCATGGTTTCGGCATTCGCGTGCTGCCGCTTTCGCGGTCGCCGTGGGGCGCGCAGTTCGTGCTGGGTCCCGTGCTCACCGTACTGATGGGCGTCGTCGGCGCCGTGCTGCTGCTGGCGTGCACGAACGTCGCAAACCTGCTGCTGGCGCAAGCGCTCGCGCGCCGGCGGGAAGTCGCAATCAGGCTGGCGATCGGCGCGAGCCGCACGCGCCTCGCCCGGCAGCTGCTCGTCGAGAGCTTCATCCTGGCCATCCTGGGCGGCGTCGCTGGGGTTGCGGTGGCGTCGTTCGGCGCCAGCCTCCTCATGGCGTTCGCGCCGCCGACCGACGTTCCGATTAAGCTCTCGCTCACCGTCGATTTCATGGTCGTCGCGTTTACCGGCTGCGTTGCGCTCGCCACCGGTCTGCTCTTCGGGCTCGTTCCGGCGCTTCAAGGAACGCGGCCGGACATCGTCGACGATCTGAAGGACGAAACCGGATCGAGCGGCGGGCGCTCTCGTGCGCGGCTTCGCAACAGCCTCGTGATTGTGCAGGTGGCGCTCTCGGTACTGATGCTCGTTGCGGCGGGCGTGTTCGTGCGCAGCTTTCAGAATGCACAGACCATGGACCCCGGGTTCAATCAGGAAGGGGTCCTGCTTGCGAGCTACGATCTCTTTCCGAACGGCTACGAGGCGCCTGCCGGTCGGCAGTTTCATCGGCGCCTCGCGGAACGCGTTGCTGCATTGCCCGGCGTCACAGCAGTGGCGCTCGCGCGCAGAGTCCCGCTCGGGTTCTTCGGATCATCGTCGACGAGACTCGCGATCGACGACTACGTTCCCGATGCGACCGAGTCCATGCAAATCAGCTACAACATGATCGGCCCGGACTACTTCCGGACGATGCAAGTGCCGTTGCTCGCGGGGCGTGAATTCACGCCTCGAGACGACGAGAACGGTCGGCCGGTCGTCATCGTCAACGCCGCGATGGCGCACCGGTACTGGAAGCGGACCGATGTCGTCGGCCGGCAGATTCGCGTGGGGGGAACGCCGTGGGAAATCGTCGGCGTCGTCCCGACGGGAAAGTATCAGACGCTCGGCGAGCAGGCGCGCTCCTACATGTTCGTGCCGCTCGCGCAGATGTACCGGCCCGACGCCGTGCTTCACGTTCGCACCGCCGGTGATCCGTCCTCCATCGCCGGGGCCGTACGGGGTGTCGTCGCGGATCTCGACCCGAACCTGCCGTTGTTCGATGTGAAGACGCTGCACGCGCACATGGGTTTCGCGACGCTGACACCGCGCGTCGCCGCGTCGTTACTCGGCACCTTCGGGATTCTGGCGCTGATCCTCGCGGCGGTAGGTCTGAACAGCGTGGTCGCGTACAGCGTGTCCCAGCGCACGCGCGAGGTCGCTATCCGCATGGCGCTCGGCGCGCCTCCGTCCGACGTGCGCACGCTGATCGTTCGTCAAGGCCTGACGTTGCTCGTGATCGGTCTCGTCGTCGGCGTGGCGATCGCGTACGGCACGCTGCCGTTGATGTCGTCGCTGCTCATCGGCATCTCCGGAAGAGATCCACTCACGTTTGCCTCGGTCGGCGCGCTGCTGTCGGCCGTCGCGCTCGTGGCGAGCTACCTCCCAGCCCGGCGCGCCGCACGCGTCGACCCAATCGCAACACTCCGACGATAACGGGCCGCCAAGCAGCCGGCGAGGTTCACGGTTCCCGGATGCATCTTTTCAGCATGCTGCTAAACTCAGCGCATGATGAGCACATCTCTGCGTCTGTTGCCCGTGCTGCTCGCCTTCGCGCTTCAGCAGAAGCCGGTCGAACCCGGCTTCACGAGCCTGTTCAACGGGAAGGATTTCACCGGCTGGAGAGTCAGCAAGCCCGAGTCATTCAAGATCGAGGACGGCGCCATCGTCGCGAACGGCACCGCGGGACACGCGTACTACGACGGTGACTTTCGCAACCACACGTTCCGCAACTTCGAGTTGAAGGTCGACGTCATGACGCGCCCGAACTCGAACGGCGGCGTCTACTTCGGGACGGAGTATCAGGAAAAGGGCGGAAACCCCCGCGCCTCCGGGGACTTTCCGTCGAAAGGGTTCGAAGTCCAGGTGAACAACTCGTACGCGCGCGACTCGGTCCGGACCGGCAGCCTGTATCACGTGCAGGACATCACCGAACCGCCGGCCAAGGACGACGAGTGGTTCACGATGGACATCGTTGTCAAGGGCAACAACGTGATGGTGAAGGTGAACGACAAGCAGGTCGTCGACTGGACGCAGCCGGCAGACTGGAATGGCGGGCGTGAAGGTCCCGGTCGTGTTCTGAGCGCGACTGGCGGCACGATCGCGCTGCAGGCGCACGATCCGGGCAGCACCGTCTACTACAAGAACATCCGAATCAAGCCGCTCGACTGAATTAATCAGTCAGCACGCGGTCCTTCGTTTCGATCGATGGCCGTGAACCTGTGGGACACGCCTGAACACGCGCTCGAGTACCTCGGTCGCGTCGACATGATTCCTCATCGCGCCGAGGGAGAGCGCTCGCTCCTCGAATGGTTGCCGACGCGGTTGAGCCGCGTCCTCGACGTCGGGAGCGGCGACGGCCGTCTGCTCGCGGTCGTCAAAACCGCGCACCCTGAAGTGGACGCCGTCGCGCTCGACTTCTCACCGGTGATGCTCGATCGTCTGCGCACCAGGTTCTCGTCGGACGATCGCGTGACCGTTGTTGCCCACGACCTGGATGATTCGCTGCCGCAGGCACTGGGCACGTTCGATGCCGTCGTTTCGAGCTTCGCCATTCATCACGTGACCCACGAACGCAAGCGAGCGCTGTACGTAGAGATCTACGAGAAGATCCGTCCGGGCGGTGTGTTCTGCAACCTCGAGCACGTCGCGTCACCAACCGATGCGCTCCACGTGAAATTCCTCGCCACGCTCGACGTACCGCCCGAGAAGGACGACCCATCGAACAAGCTCCTCGACGTCGAGACGCAGCTCGAGTGGCTGCGGACGATTGGATTCGTCGACGTCGACTGCCACTGGAAGTGGCGCGAACTGGCGCTGCTCGCCGGCACGAAGCCTCTACTTTGATCGACTTGTCACGCTCCTGTGGGATGCACGACGCTCACGTGAGCCAGAAGTTCGTGAGCACGGTGACGACCTACCCGCTGTCGAAAGAGAGTCGGTCGTCTACACGCCGACGATCGTCATCTGAAGCGCAAGTAGCGGGCGCCGAGCCGCTCGAAGGCGGCGCGATCCGCTCCAACGACGTCCGCATCGATCGAGTCTGCCGTCGCAACCAGCCATGCGTCGTTCTCACCCATCCGACGCGTAGCGCGCCGCTGCAAGAGCGCACAGCGGCGTGCCTGTGTCAGGTGAAGACCCTGTATCGCAAACCGTTGCAGAGATCTTGCGGTTGCAACGGGGTCGATTGCGCCTTCGAGCAGTTCCTCGACGGTGACGACCGAAACCACGAGCGATCGCCCGCGCAAAGACGACAAGAACCTGCGCGCCGGGCCCTTTTCGCCGGAAGCGGACTCGCGATCAAGGTCGATCAGAAAGGAAGAGTCCAACAGAGCCGCGCGCCTCATCGCTTCTTTTGTGCGAGGCCCAGACCTCTCCCTCGAGACCCGTCGACCCACTCGATCAGATCATCGCCCGTCTCAATCGGACTGACGCGATCGATCAAGGCGCGGATCACGTCCGATTTCGCGCTTTTACTGCGACGTGCCCAGCGGGCAAGAAGGGCTGCCCGCTTCCTATCCAGCTTCACCGTGACTGTCGGCATGGTAATACCACGATATTACCATCGATGCCCCTGGGTGCCGACCCGCGGACCGACGCCACGACTGGTGTCGATGCAGCAGACCATTGGCACACGGACGCCCGACGAGGCCCCACGTGTTCGATGGGGCAGGTCATAGTTCGGGATTCGGTGGCTTCGGGAAAACTGAATTCGTGTTGTCGCCGTGGACGCGTGACGGTTGAAATCGTTCGAGTTCAATGACAGAGTCGGATTGGGCAAGTGCGCCGAAAGCCCTGAGCCCAGAGCCGATCTCGAGACACCCATTCGATGACTGACGATTTCATGCGCGCGGCGATCGAAGAAGCCGAGGCGGGGCTTCGCGAGGGCGGCATTCCAATCGGGTCGGTGCTGGTGCAGGACGGGCGAATCATCGGACGGGGCCACAATCGTCGCGTGCAGCGCGGGAGCGCGATTCTCCACGGCGAGATGGATGCGCTCGAGAACGCCGGCCGTCAGACTGCCTCCAGCTACCGCGAGTCGGTGCTCTACACCACGCTTTCGCCTTGCGCGATGTGCAGCGGGGCGATCCTTCTCTACGGGATTCCGCGCGTCATCGTTGGTGAGAACCAGACGTTCCGCGGCGAGGAGGATCTGCTCCGCTCGCGCGGCGTACGCGTCGAGGTCCTCCAGGACCCCACGTGCATCCGTCTCATGACCGAATTCATTGCGGCTCACCCGCAACTGTGGAACGAGGACATTGGTGTGTGAGATCCGGGGGCCGGGGGCCGAGGCCCGGAGCCGGTAGCTCGGTAGTTCGGTTGCTCGGTGGCTCGATAGCTCGCTTGCACGCCGGGATTCGATGTTCAGAGTTCGGTTCTCATGCTTCCGCTGCGCCGCTGAGCACACTCTTCACATCTTTGATCCCCACGCCTGGGCCGCCAGGTACGGACATCTTCCCGTCCTTCACCGTAATCGGCGGGTCGATCCATCTGCCGTACTCACCGAGCCCGAGCTTGTATTCCTGATACCGGCCGATGTCGGGCACGCACGACGCGAAGTGCAGCATGTAGACGAACCCGAATCCGCCTGAAATGTGCACGGTCGTCGGCATCTTCGCCACTGCCGCCATTCGCGCCACTCGCACGGAGCGAATCATGCCGCCGTAGTAGAAGAGATCGGGCTGGACGATGTCGACGCCGCGGTTGGCGATGGTCCAGCGGAAGCGCCAGTCGCTGTATTCCTGCTCCCCGCCAGCCACGGGAATCGTGAGCGTATCCGCGACGATTTTCGTGTCTTCGTGGTGATCGAACGGGCACGGCTCCTCGAAGTACACCGCCTTGACGTCCTCGAGCATGCGGCCGATCTCGATCGCCTTCGGCGGATCGTACGAGCTGTTGGCGTCCGCATGGAGATCGATCGCGTCGCCCAGGACTTTGCGCGTCAACGGGATGAGTCGTTCGGTCCGTCCTGGGCTCGCGTCGGCGTTGCGGCTCATGCGTCCGCCGACGCGGAACTTCACCGCGCGCGCGCCGGACTCTTGCAGCAGCTTCTGCAGGTACTCGACCTCCGCCTCCGGCGTCGTATCGCGGCGGCCGCTCGCGACGTAACACGCGACCTCGTTGCGGACGATGTCGCCGAGGAGGGCGCCCATCGACTTGTGCGCGATGCGGCCCAGCATGTCGAGAATCGCGAATTCGGCCCACGCCTGCGGTGACCAGAACGCCAGTCCTTGAAGCTTGTAGTTGTCGTTCCAGCGATAGAGCTCCCACAACAGGTTCTCGAGATCGCGCGCGTCCTTCCCGATGAAGAACGGCAGCACGAGCTGCTTCGCGATCTTGTCGAGATATTGCCCGCGCGGCGGATTGATGACCGACACCCCCTCCGCGCCGTCCCTGGAGCGCACGTGCACGAAATACTCGTCGCCCTTTTTCAACAGGCGCATCGAGTCGATCACGACGGGCGACGCGAACAGATCGCGCTTCAAGACAGGCGCTGCAGCGGCACGATCGAGATCGCGAACATCCGGACCGTTATGCGCAGCAGCATCGTTGGACTGAACCGCAGGGAGACGCGTGTTCGGGCGATTCAAAGCCAGCCCGCCGACGCCAACCGCACTCGCGAGAAACGTCCGTCGATTCGAACGCATAATCGGCTCTCCTGCAAACGCGTCGTGGATTATGCGGGTGTCGAACCGCCGGTGCAAGCCGGGGATTGGAATAGGATTCTCGCCGTCCGGGATTCAGACCTACAATGCGCAAGTCCGTTTCAAGGAGGGTGTGATGCTCGGTGGACGGTCTTGGGACGACTGGATCGCGCAATACGCCACGAGCCATCAGCATCCGGTGAATCGCTTCTGTCACACGATCGGCATACCGCTCATCGTGATCTCCATTGCGATTACCGTGGTGGCGACGTTCGTGTCCGGCCTCTGGGGGACGGCGATTACCCTGTTTCTCATCGGTTGGATATTTCAGTTCGTCGGCCACGCGTTCGAGAGGAAACCGCCGGAGTTCTTCCATGACTGGCGGTTCCTGTTTGTCGGTCTTCGATGGTGGATCGCAAAGATCCGGGGGCGCGCATAACGCCTTACGGTCGACGCATGCGTCGATCAGGGACACTGGACGATATGCCTGGCAGACCGAGGAAGAATGCCGCGCACGCAGGGTGGCCGCTCGTCGCCCTCTGCCTGACCCTCTCGCTCGTCGCCAGCGGCAGCGTCCAGGACCATCCGGACGCGAAGCAGCTCGAGCCCGTCCGGCAGTACATCAAAGCGACCTGGAAGACACTGACCCGCTCGACGAAGGATTTACCGGCCGCAGCGCGCGATCCCAAGCTTCCGCACAAGAGCGGTGAGCCCTGGGCAGTCTATGTCTCGCCGAAACAAGACCGCTCAGCGCTCGAGAAGGACCTGCGCCGCGTGCTGAGCAAGCAGGAGCTTGCGCAGCTCGACATCAGAACGCTGCCTGCAGACACACGGGCGATGCGCGACCACGGGCTGCTGTACTTGCCGTACCCGTACGTCGTGCCGGGCGGCCGCTTCAACGAGATGTACGGCTGGGACAGTTACTTCATTCAGGTGGGGCTGCTGCACGACGGCGAAACCGAGCGTGCGCTCGATATGGTGAGGAACTTTCTCTACGAAATCGAGCACTACGGGATGATTCTGAACGCAAACCGGACGTACTACCTCACGCGATCGCAGCCGCCGTTTCTCACCCGGATGATTCGTGGAGTGTTCGGCCGCACAAAAGATCGCGAGTGGCTGCGAACGACGCTTCCGGCAATCGATCGTTACTATGCGTTCTGGACGACGGCGCCCCACCTCATTCCCGAGATCGGGCTCTCGCGTTACTTCGATCTCGGCGAAGGTCCCGCGCCGGAAGTGATCAGCGACGAGCGCGATTCCGCCGGCCGTACCCACTACGATCGCGTGCGCGAGTTCTACCGCACGCACGACATCAACGACTACGACGTCACCCTGTACTACGATCGCGCCAACGATCGCCTGACGGATCTTTTCTACAAAGGCGATCGCTCGATGCGCGAGTCGGGATTCGACCCGTCCAATCGCTTCGGTCCGTTCAGCGCCGATATCATACACTACGCTCCCGTCTGCCTGAACTCATTGCTCTATCAAATGGAAGTCGACGCAGCCGAGATCAACGCCATCCTCGGCCGCGATCCGGATTCGGAAGTCTGGCGCGGACGCGCCCGCGCGCGCCAAGAACGCGTGAATACGCTCCTATGGGACGAGGCGGCGGGACTGTACTTCGACTACAGTTTCCGCATTGGACGCCGCCGATCGTACGAGTTCGCAACGACGTTCTATCCGTTGTGGGTGGGCCTCGCCACGGGCGAACAGGCCCGTCGGGTTCGCGAGAATCTCCCGAAGTTCGAGGCTCCCGGCGGGTTGCTCACCAGCACCCAGGTGACCGGCAGCCAGTGGGACGCGCCGTTCGGCTGGGCGCCGCTGCAGATGATTGCCGTCGACGGCTTGAGACGCTACGGATACGAAGAGGACGCGGACCGCCTCTCTGCGAAGTTCGTGTCCCTTGTAGCGAAGGAGTTTCAGGAACACCACACGATCGTCGAGAAATACGACGTACGTCGACGCGAATCAGACGTCTCGGCCGGCATCACGTTCGGCTATTCTTCCAACGAGATCGGCTTCGGGTGGACCAATGCCGTGGTTCTCGAGTTGCTGGCGGGGATGAGGGAACCGGTGAAGCGGCAGCCGGATTCCGGAGTGCAGGAACCAGCCATTACCCGACACCCATAGGGAAACGGATCAGAGAGCGTTTCACACCACTGAATCAGGGATCAACACCGCGCGAGGCTGGGATCGCGCCCGTGGAGAATCCACGGGCGTCATTCCGTGCGCAGCGCTGTGAGCGGCGTGACACGCGTCGCGCGCCGTGCCGGAATCAGCGCGGCGGCGAGCGCGACGACCCCGAGCACCAACGGCGCTGCGACTAGCGTCGGAGCATCCAGCGGACTCACCTCGTACAACAACCCGCTCAGAGCACGGCCGATGAGCGCCCCGATTGGAAGACCGATTGCGATGCCGATCGCTGTCACCCACAGTCCTTCCCGCAAGACGAGCCACAAGATGCTGGCCGGCCGTGCGCCGAGGGCCATCCTGATCCCGATCTCACGCGCCCGCTGGGAGACCACGTACGACTTGACGCCATACAGACCGACGACCGCGAGGAGCAGTGCAAGCGCTCCAAACACGGCGATCAGCCGACCAAAGGTCCGCACGCCCCAGAGCGCCAGCCCGCGATCGTGGAACGCTTGCATCGTCGAGAGAACCACCACCGGCAGACGATCGTCCACGGCCCGCAGCTCCCGCCGGACAGCGGCCAACACCCTCGAGTCGGCGTCACTCGCTCCGGAGGCCGTCCGCACGTGGACGTGCAAAGCCGAACGGAAATGGCTGCCCGCCGGAACGTACAGATGCGGCACCGGCCCGCGATCGAACAGGCTCGAGCGCAGTGCCGGCGCGATGCCGACGATTTGCATCGGCTCGAAGTCCACGCCGGGCGGTTCTTCTTCGTGCCGCACGATCCGGATCATCTGTCCGACGGGATCCTCGTCGGGAAACAATCGACGCGCGAGCAGCTCATCGACGATCGCGACGCGATTGGCATCGGGCGACTCCTCTTCGCCTCGCGTGAACTCTCGACCGCGAAGCATCCGCAGCCCCAGAGTTTTGAAATAGTCCGCCCCTATAATCATGTAGCTCGGTGATCGGCCACGCTCCGTCGCCATCGCGGCTCCCAGGCGCTCTACCGCCCGCCCTTCCTGGAATTCGCCAAACGGGACGATGGATGTGAGCGTGACCGACTCGATAGCAGGGAGCGCGCGAAGCCGCTCCATCACCTCGCGATAGATCGCCCTCGCGCGTGCCGCTCCGTAGCCGGCAAGGCTCGGATCCAGGCTCGCGAGGATCAGCCGCTCGTACCGGTAACCCGGGTTGGCCGCGGCTGCGTTGGTAGCTCCCCGCGTGAAGAGGCCGGCGCCGATCAGCAACGCGAGCGACAACGTGATTTGCCCCACGACCAGCAGGTTTCGCGCACTGAACCAACGACCGCCGATCGCGCTCAGAAGCGGGTCCAGCCTCTTGAGATCCGCGACGACGTCGGTGCGCGACGATTTCAGCGCCGGGCCGAGACCGAACGCAAGCGTGCTCACGACGGCGAACCCCATCGTCGCAGCCACGACGGTTGTGTCCGGCGTCGGGTCGAACTGAAGTGCGAGGGGGAGCACCGAGGCGAGCGAAGCCGCCAGCGCCCTCATGGCCGAGAAGGACAGGACGATGCCCGCCGCGGCGCCGACGAGCGCAAGGCACAAGCTCTCGGTCAGCAGCTGCCGCACGATCCGAGCGGGACGGCCGCCGACCGCAAGGCGCACCGCGATCTCGCGCCGCCGCACAGCGCCGTGCGCCAGCAGCATGTTCGCGATGTTCAGGCACGCAATCATCAGCACGACCGCCGACATCCCCATCAGGAGCGCCGTCGCCACCGCCAGGCCGGAATCCGACTGCGGCGAGGTGCTCGTCGACATGCGCGGCAGGGGATTGATTGTCAGCACCTGATCCTTGTTCTCTGCCGGATACGCGGCTGCCATCTGTCGCGCGAGCGCGTCGAGCGCGGTCGACGCCGCCTGCGGCTCCACGCCAGCCTTCAACCGGCCGGCAACGACGAGCGCATGGTTGGACCGGTCGCCAATTCCCGTGCCTCGCGTCTTGAAGATGTCGTTGACGACGGCATCGAACATTCCGAGCGGCAGCCACATCTCCGGCGCAACCAAAGCCATCGTCCCGCTGAATCCGCGCGGCGCGACGCCGACCACCGTGAAGTCCATCGCGTTGACCTTGATCGTGCTGCCAATGAATCCGCGATCGAACCCGGTATCCCGCCACCGCTCGTAGCTCGTAATGACGACGGAGATTGCCGCGCCCGGACGTTCCTCGGCGGCGCTGAACTCGCGTCCCGCCGCAAGGGGCACCGAGAGCGTAGCGAAGTAGTTCGACGAGATCAGCTCGGCGAACGCGCGCCGGGTCGTGTCACCGGCGGGGACGCCCACGAGCGCGAACATGTGGGCCATGAGGCCGTCGAAGACGGTGTTCGACGCTCGGATATCCCCGTAGTTCGGATACGAGAAGCCTCGATAGGAGTCCGGCTTCGTGCGGTCATGGCTGAAGAGCCCGACGAGATCGTCCGCGCGTCCGGCGAGCGGACGGAGGAGGAGTGCGTTCACGAGAGTGAACATCGCGCTGTTCGCGCCGATGCCCAGCGCGAGCACCAGGACCGCCGTGGCAGTGAAGCCAGGAGTCTTGACGAGCGTGCGGATGCCGTAGCGAAGATCCTGTATCAGGGCGCTCATGTGCGCAATTGACGCAGAGCTGGCACAGAAGGTTCCAGGCAGTCACCGTCAGCGAGCGGGTGCAGACGCACGTTACCGTTCCAGCGTTGGTAATTTCAGGTACGGCGCGAGACGACGTGCGGCCGCGAACTCGGCGCGTGCCTCCTCGCGCGCGCCGGTTCTGTCGAGCGCGAGTGCCAGCTGGAAATGTGCCTGAGCATTGTCGGGAGCGAGCTTGATTGCTTCCCGGAACTTCTCAATTGCTGGCCCGAGCTCGCTGCGCTTCAGCCGTTCGATGCCGGCGTTCACGGCGAACGTGGCGGCTTGTGAATCGGCTTTCAGCTTGTTCAGCCGCTCGGCCTCGGCGAATGCCACAGCCGCACCCGAAGCGTCGTGCATGACCTGGAGGACCTGACCAAGGCTGGTATGCGCCTCCGCAGAAGGCTGTAGTCGAATAGTCTCGCGGAATTCCACCAGGGCCGCGTCCAGCTGCCCTTGCTGCTTGAAGATCGTCCCAAGCATGTAGTGCGCCTCGGCGTAGTCTGTTCGCCGCGCAATCGCGTCCTTGAAAAGTGCGATCGCTTCCTCCGCTCGCCCGCCCTGCCAGAGCACGACGCCAAGTGTGAACGGCGCTTCCGGGAGCTCGCGATCGAGCTCCATCGCGGTTCGCAACGCGCGCTCCGCGTCCTCGAACTGATCCTGCTGTTTGAGCGCGAGCCCCAGATCGTAGAACGCTTCGGCATTGCGTGGATCGAGCGTCGTCAGCTCGCGGTAGACGACGACGGCGCCGGCGAGGTCTCCTTTCTGCATCAGCGCCGTGCCGAGATTCAGGCGGGCCGCATGATAGTCCGGATGCCGCGCAACGACGCGCTGCAGCGTTTCGACAGCGGCATCGCCGTCACCTTTCTGAATCAGCGCCAGCCCGAGGCTGTTGCCAGCGTCGGCAAGAGAAGGATCGCGCTCGACAGCGCGTCGGAATTCCGCGATGGCTTCGTCCAGATCACCGAACTGCTGCAGTGCCAGGCCAAGCTGCAGGTGGGCCACGGCCAGCGTCGGATCGTGCCGCACGGCGGATCGCAATTGCGAAATCGCCGCATCCAGGTTGCCAAGCTGTCGCTCGGTGACGCCCAGGTAGTAGCGCGCCTCCGCGTGAGTGGGCCGAAGCCGCACTGCTCGCTGCAATACAGCGCGCGCCGGCTCCAGCTGCCGCGTCCACCACAGCGTCGCGCCGAGATGATATTGCGCCTCGAACAGTGTCGGTCGCAGGCGAATGGCTTCCTTGAATTCGGCGATCGCATCGTCGGTCCGACCCTGCAATCCCAAAACGAATCCAAGATGATCGTGGCCCTCGGCGAGACTCGGCGCAAGTTGAAGCGCCGCACGGTATTCCCGAACCGCGTCGTCGAAGGCGCGTTGCTGTTCGTGAATGTTCCCCAGCAGGTAGTGGGCTCGTGCGGAGGATGGATCGATTTCGAGCGCCTTACTCAGCTGCTCTCTTGCGGCGTCGAATTGTTTCGCGGCGAGCAATCTCGCGCCGTCGGACACCAACGCCGCTGCGCTCGATCCCGTTGTGGCGGTTTTGGTCGGAGACGAAGACTGCCCGAGACAGGGCGCGCGGCACAGAACGATGAGCATCAGTGCCGCCGCGCCCGGACGGCAAAACATGAACAGATCTTAGCAGGCCGCTGAGGGGCAGCGGCCTGCGCCTTACCAGATGTATTTCAGCGCGAATTGGAAATTCCGCTGCGGGTCAGTTCCACCGTACGCCGTCGACGTGATCCTTCCGGCATTCGCGTTGTCGTTGCCAGGGACGCCGATCTCGGAGTCGGGCTGACCGAGGTTGACGTGGTTGAAGAAGTTCACGGACTCGACCCGGAGCTCGAGCGACTGATTCGTGCGCAGCTCGAAGCGCTTGAAGAGCGAGAGGTCGACCCTCCAATATGCCGGCCCCCCAAGGCTGTTGCGTGCGAGGTTGCCAAACGTGGCGATTGCCGGACGCGCGAAGGCGCTGCCGGCGGATCCGATCGGCGTCGCGTTGAACCAGCGATCGCGCGTGCCACCGCCTGCCATTGCGTCGCCAACCAAATCGGGCCGGTTCGGTCCCGCATCGCGATCAGCGCCCGCGTCCTTGTAGGTGACGTTGAACGGCAATCCGCTTTGTATCGTGGTGCTCTGGTTGATCTGCCAGCCACGGAGCCAGCGGTTGTGCTTCCACAGCGGCAGTTCGTAGGTCGTTGCAACCGTGAAGTTGTGGGCGCGGTCCCAGTCGGCAGGCCCGTATTCGAGATCGGGCAGGTAGAAGAACTGATCGCCGCCATGGTGCCGCTGCCGCTGCGCCGTGTACTGCGCGAAGATCGAATAGCCGTTCGCGAACCGCTTCGTCAGCTTCGTCTGCAGCGAGTCGTACCGGTTCGTGCCGCAGTTGCAGAAGAAATCGATGCCCTGCGTCCAGCCGTAGCGCTGGAAAAACGGACGACGCGCATCCTGCGAGACGCTCGGAAACCCCTGCAGCGTTGGCTGATTCGCGTTCACGGCAGGGCCGTCGCCCACGAACACGCGGACACCGTGATTGCCGACGTACCCGACTTCGACGGAGATCTGCTGCGTCAACTCGCGCTGGACCGTCACGTTGTACGCGTCAACGGTCGGCGGCCTCTGTTTGTCAGGTAGTGCGCGCTGGAAGACGCCGCTCGGAATTGGCACCTGGCCATTCGACGGGACAGCCGGGAACTGCGCGGGCGTTGGACCGGTCCTCAGATTGAAAACCGACTCGAAGTTCTGCGGCGCGTTCAGCTCCTGTATCGAGAACACGGGCAGGTTCTGGGTTACGGAATGCCCGAACAGCGATCCGAACACGCCGATATCGTAGCTGCGGCCGTAGCCCCCGCGGAGCACGGTCTTCTCGTTGATCTGGTAGGTGGCGCCGACGCGCGGCGCCCAATTGAGCGAGTTCTTCACCCCGCCATTCAAGGGAACACCACCAACGCCTCCAACGAGGATATTGGGTGACGGGATGTCAATGTGTCCGTCATCAACCGTACCGAGCAGCCATCCTCCTTTACCATCACCGTTGACGGTTTGTGGATGGATGACGTCGAGTCGCAGGCCATAGTTCAGCGTCACCTTCGGCATCGGCCGCCAGGTGTCCTGCACGTAATAGAACTGGCGCCACTGCCGCTCCGCGGCGTCGGTCGTCAGACTGGCGTATCGAGTGAAGCGTGTAACGTCACCGAGCAAGAACGTGGCAAGCCCGAGACCGCCGCCTTCCGGTCCTCGCGTGCGGTCGACGTTGAACGTCAACTCGCCGGAGCGATGACGGTCACTCGGCACCCGCAGGTTCCACGCGCGGCGGATGTCGGCCCCGAACTTTACTGTGTGTGGCCCCATCATGCGCGTGACGTTGCCGACAAATTGCGCCTGCTTCTCGTTCTGGTCGAGCGGACAGTTGCAGCGGTTGACGCCAAGACCCGATCCGAAGTTGAAGCTGCGGTCGCCTTGCACAAAGCCGGCGAACAGACCTGACGTGAACGTGTTGTCGAGGTTCAGTCCGGGAATGCCGGCATCGGCCGCCGGCGTGGTGCCGAAATCGAACGGCAGCACGGAGACTTTGTAACGGAAGAACCCGAACCGGAAGTCCGCGGTCATGTTGCTGCCGATGCTGCGGTCGAACCCACCAGCGATACTCTGGTTGTTCACTTTGGACGTGCCGCCGAGTGACACGATCTCCTTGCCGCCTCCGCGCCCAAACGCTGTCGGACCGTCGCGACGGTAGTCGCCCATGCTGTAGCGGCCGAACGCGTTCAGTCGATCGTTGATGCGACCGTCGATCCTCACGTCAAACGTGTCGTTGTCGAACGTCTCGCTCCCCGATCCGACGAAATTGTTCCGTGTGTTGTTCTCAGTGCCGGGACGATTCGCTCTTGGTATCAGATCGAGTATTGCCAGCGCCTGCGGCGACAACCGACCCGACGGAATGATGTTGTTCGCGAACTGCTGGCGCTGACTCGGCGCACCACCTGCCGGATCGTAGATGTTCACCCCGTATGCGCTCAGGTCGCCGCGTCGCGCCGCGTCGGTGGGAACCGTCAGCAATTGCGATCCTCCCGTCGTACTGCGCCACCCCTGGTAATCGCCGAAGAAGAAGAACCGATCGCGGGTAATCGGTCCCCCAATCGATCCGCCGAATTGATTGCGCTTCGTCTCGGGAATGAACCGCCCCGTGTCGGTGTCAGCAACCGCCTGCGAGAAGGGGTTCCGCGCCTGGAGCCCATCGCTGAGATAAAACTCGAACCCGCTTCCGTGAAAGTTATTCGCCCCGGATTTCGTCTGGACCGATACAACGCCTGCGGTCGCCTGACCGAACTCGGCGTCGTAATTCTGCGACGTGATTTTCGCCTCCTGGATCGCGTCGAAATTCGGGTTGATGACGATGATGCCGAGTATCGGATCGCGGTTCTCGGTGCCATCGAGTTGATAGCCGGTTCCGCTGAAGTGCTGTCCGTTCACCATGGTCTGCACTGATCCCTGCGGGTTCTCGCTGGCGGCGTGCTGCCACTGTAGCTGTTGCGTACCCGGTGTCGACAGGAGGAGTTTCGTAAAGTTCCTGTCAAGCAGAGGGAGATCGTTGATCTGATGCGTATCGAACGTCGAAGCCACGTCCGCTCGATCCGTCTTGAGCACCGGACTGAAGCCGGCGACTGTCACACTCTCCGCAAGCTGGCCGAGCTCCAATTTGATGTCGAGCCGCGTCTGTGTGTCGACGCTGACGTTCACGTCCGGGAATAGGGCGCTCTTGAACCCTGACAGCTCGGCCTTGACCTCGTACCTGCCCGGCAGCAGACGTTCCTTCACGTACACTCCGGCCTCGTTCGCAACGACCGTGTCCGATGTCTTGCGATCGACGTTCGTCACCGTCACTGTGGCGCCTGGAACGGCCCCCCCGGATGCATCGGTGATGGTGCCGCTGATACTCCCATAGACTGCCTGGGCCCATACGGAGGATGTGATCGAAACGCTCGCGAGGATGACAAGCGCGGCGAGTAGAGCCCTCGAGAACCGGACTGGTGTGAAGGTCCGGACGTTGCCGTTCATGGGACCCCCTTCGTGTACTGTCAGTGCTGTGCAGCCACTGACCTCCAACCTTTGGAACACGAAAGGGCCGCAGCCGACACAGCTAGCGGATAGTAGG
>JBKPCD010000150.1:0-24184 GCA_046727175.1 Acidobacteriota bacterium
AGTCAGAAGCGTCGCGGGCGTCCGTCTGATCCGCAACCCAGATAAGCTCGCCTACATCGTCGGCCAGCTGACAAGAAGTGCGGCGGCTGCAGCTGTTTGCTCGAACGCACCTCATCCGGCGTCATGACCAATGCCGATTCGGAAGTGCGAGCATACTCCGCGCAGCCCCACGGCACGAGCCGAACCCCCAGTAGCCTCGTCAGCCCGAGTGCCGCGACGATGCCAAGAGCGGCCCCGACCGCGCCGAGCCGCAGGACTCGTGCGAGGAATCCGCCAACGATCGACCGGCCTTGACGCGCCAAGCGCCATACGGATGCCCGATCTCGTGGGTGCTCTGCTTGACGATGTGGCGTGATCTGCGCGAGGTTCGAATCTTCCGGACGGCAGGCTTCGATCGTCGACGACCGGGGCGTGAAAGCCCGGATTGGAAGCTATACTGCGGCGGGTCAACGATCTCGACCCAAACACATCCACGCACATGAGCCGCGTCGGCATGATGACCTTCGTCACGCGAGCGATCGTTCCGGTCGTCGCGCTCGCGTTCAACACACCTGTCTTCGCGCAGCCTTGCCGTGCGCTTCACGTCCGCAATCCGGACGGCAACTACATCGTTCCCGGCGCCAAGGGCGACATCCCCTATTCCGGCGATCTTGGCCTCGACGCCTACGTGCAGCGAGACTCGGACCGTCGTCCGTCCGTCGTGGTGATTCATGGCGGGACGTGGTCCTCGGGTGGCCGTGCAGCTCACGTGGGACAGCTGCTCGAGGTACTGACACAGGCCGGTTACAACTGGTTCTCGGTGGACTATCGCCTCGGTGGTTTGAAACGCTTCGAAGAGTCGCTCGCCGATATTCGTGCCGCCCTGGCTTTCATCCGTTGTCGTGCCCGTGAGCTGGACATCGATCCCGACAGGCTGGTGGTGCTGGGCGAGGACTCTGGCGCACATCTGGTCGCGTTGCTGGCGGCCGAGCGCATTCCTGGCGTCATTGGCGCCGTGCTCGTTGGTGGATTCTACGACCTCACCACAACCCCAGGCGTCGCGAAGGAGATTGAGGCCGCCCTGCTCGCGCGCGCGTCTCCGATTGCACACGTTGTCCCGTCTATGCCGCCGCTCCTCGTGGTGCACGGGGACGCGGACTCCGAAGTGCCCATCGAGCAGGCGCAGACGTATTGTCGCTCGGTTGTCGGTGCGAAGGGACGCTGCCGGGTTCTGGAGGTCGACGGCGCCAGTCACCGCAGCGAGAACTGGTGGCCGAGCCAGTGGACCTATAAACGCGAGCTGGTCAATTGGCTCTGGGCGCTCGCTCCGTTCCCGCGCGGAACGCACCGGCCGCACCGTGGAACCACCCTTCTGAAAGACATCGTTTACAGTGAATCGGCGCAGGTGAAGCTGGACGCATTCGTTCGGCGCACGAGGAGGCCTGTTCCCGCTGTCATTCTCGTGCACGGAGGTGGGTGGGAGGCTGGCGACAAGGTGACGTATATCACTCCGCTCTTCGAGCCGCTCGCTCGCGCAGACCTCGCGTGGTTTTCAATCGACTATCGACTCACGCCTGCAGCGACACACCAGGATCAGCTCGACGATGTGCGTCAGGCAATCCGGTTCGTTCGGGCCGAGCATGCTCGCTTCAACATCGATCCCGCGCGCATCGTCCTCGTTGGGGAGTCTGCCAGCGGGCAGATGGTGACGCAGATCGGGACCGAGGACTCGTCGCTCGCAGCCGTGATTTCGTTCTACGGCGTGTACGACTTTCTCTCAATGGTCACCGACACTTCCCCCCGATCGCTGCTCGTGCGGCTGTTTCGCCGGCACGTTCTCGACGACGACGCGAGAGCACTGCTGCGACAGTACTCACCGTTGTACCAGGCCCACAAAAACATGCCGCCACTGCTGCTGGTCAACGGTACAGGAGAACGGCTGTGGACGCAGGCGCAGGCGTTCGCACAACGGCTCACCGACCTCGGTGCCCGGCATGAAGTGATCGCGCTCGAGAACGCGCCGCATGGACTGGAAAACTGGGAGGGCCACACGGAGTGGACGAGCTACAAGCAACGCATGGTGGAGTGGATCCGGCAAGTCGTTCGTTGAACCCGGTTTTGATTGATCATCCGGTGCCACGTACAGTCCCGCTCAGGTATCGAATGTCGTACGCCTGACACATGAGAGGTAGATCCAAATCGGCCTGCTCGAACGGTGCCGCCCGTACGGTCACGGCGCCACCGTATGTCGCGACTAGACCCAGGTGCCGTCGATCAGGCGACGCACCTCCAATGTGCGAGGGATGGGGTCTAGCCAACGGCACCGCTGCAGGAGCTGCAACACGGCGTGCGATCCGTAGGAAAGAATTGCGAGCTCACGAGCATCGCGAACACGCGCGCTTCGAGCGGCATGCGAAAGCGTCGTGGAGGGATCATCGTTACTGGCTGCGCATCCCCGATGCCATCGCTCGAGTGGCGCGCCGGTCTGGTCCGCAATCACGCTTGTTTCTTCCCCGATCCGTGCTTGATTGTTTCGCTGAACTCGAGCATCTGGGCCAGGTGCATCGTGTCGCCGTCCAGCGTGAGCGAGATGACGGCGCGAATCGGTTTGCCGTTTTCAAACCGTGTGAGGGTAAGGACGAGCGTGTCATCGTCCTTCAAGAGCCCTGTCACGTGAATCGGAGGGAAGCGCCCGCTCTGGACAGTTGCGGCGAGGGTACCGTTCTGATCGGAGATCCTGACGGTCTCTGTCGCGCCGGCGGGGTTCGTCATAGAGATGACCCGTGTTCCGATAAAGGCGGTCGCCCGAGAGGACCTCAGCGCGCAGTCCTGACCGCTTGAAGCAAATCCGCCGCTCAATACCAGCGCGATTATTGGCAACGCGAGTCGTCGTGCAGTCATTTCTCCAGTCTCTTACGAATCGAGTGGGTCTTCTCACTGCGAGTGATGGTGAACTTCCCCTTTTTGGTCATCCACCACTGCCTACGCCCGAGGCGAGGATTACGGCTCGAGGAGTGGTCATGGACGGCCCTCGTCTGATTCATGGTCAACTGGATTCTCCGATGACAATCGAGCTCGCCGAAGCCCCGATGACGGCCCTCCCGGAGTACGCACGCGTTCCCATTGTCTTCACAGTCGATCATGTATTGGACGTGACGAATCATGACGATGGTCCGGGCGGGTTCGCAGTGTCAGAGCGCCGCCTCGAAGTCCCCTATGAGAAGGACTACGACGCAATCGCTGGCGAAGGACCGTTGCAGTGGGCTCGTCGTTTCGATCTGTCGAATTGGGCGCTCTTCACGGCACGCTTCGCGACCCGCATCGTCGGCGGGGCGACCGTCGCATTCGATACACCAGGACTGGCGATGTTGGAAGGGCGGCGCGACCTGGCAGTCCTGTGGGACATTCGAGTCTCCCCAGACGCTCGACGCCAAGGCGTTGGTTCTGCGCTTTTCGAGAAGGTCGAGGCATGGGCGCAGCTACACGGTTGTGGGCAGCTCAAGATCGAAACTCAGAATACCAACGTACGGGCATGCCGATTCTATGAGCGGCAGGGATGCCAGCTGCGGACGATCCATCGCGCGGTTTATCCTGACCTTCCAGAGGAGATCCAACTGCTCTGGTACAAGGACCTATCGCGTTGACTCGGCCGACTTGCACCACCGGCTGCTGTAGGACGTCCCTCAGACCGTTTAGCGCTAGACATCTTCTAAGGGTGAGATCGTAACGGTTGAAGCAAGTTTTTTCAGGCGGCAAAAGCGGCCTCCTCGTGCCGTTTCTGGATTTCCGCGTCGAGTTGGTCAACAGCCGTACGCAGTGGCCTAGGCAAGTGGTCGCTCGCGGGGAGGAGGGCGTTCCACTGAGGTCGAAGGACGCGGAGATAGAGCTTGCTATCGAAGAACACGACTTTGAGGCCATACGTGGTCGCTGTATAGCGATGCGTCTGTGGGATGCGATGGATCAGGCCCTTGAGACGCAGTCGTCGCAAGTCATACGTCATCTGCGTGCGCGTGTAGGAACGCCCGAGGAGCGCTTCGACCCGGGGCCGGAGATCGCGGTTGCGGAATCCTCGGAGTAGATGCGTGAAGCCAGCGATCGCCTGCAGGAGCGCCATGACGCGGGTCACCAAACCGGAGAGCCGATAATTCGCTTCGTCTCGACGACTACAGCGTGCGACACAGTATCGTCCGACAGCACGGGCCAGTTCGTCCCGTTGGAGGGCGCCCCGCGGGGGACTGCGCGACTGGTCTTCATTCCGGCCGAACGTCCGAACGAGCAGTTCAGGTCAGAAGCGGGTTGACTACTCGGCGCGTCACCGAACTTCGTCACTACCGTGCTGCGAGATTATCCTTGACACGGTTCCAGCGGCGACTCGAAAACCAGCATCGCGCGGCGCGTAGACAGGCCATCAAGACCGCCCACGGTCGCGTAGACGCGACGTCGGTCTGAGACCACGCTCCGGGCCTGTTCGCTGCGCCGCTCGGCTCCTGTACGCGACCCTCGAATGGCGGAAACTGCCATGCTACACAGGGAGCATGACGATCTCGCTCTTCCCGTTCAGGCAGGTGTCCGACGCGGCTCTCCTCGCACAGGTGAGAAGTCTTGCCACAGCTGAACGACAGGCGACCGCGCAGCTGATTGCCGCGCTCGCCGAGTTGGATACGAGGCGCTCTACCTCGGCGAAGGGTGCTCCTCGCTCTTCTCCTACTGCACGCACGTCCTGCATCTTTCAGAGCACGCCGCCTACGGACGGATCGAGGCCGGGCGAGCGGCACGGCGATTTCCAGTCATCCTCGATTTGCTGACCGATGGCTCCATCAACCTGACGATCGTCGGACTGCTCGCATCCCATCTCACGGCGGAGAATCACCTGTCACTGCTAGAACAGGCGAGACGCAAGAGCAAACGCGAAGTGGAACTCCTGCTGGCCAGTCTGCGTCCTCGAGCTGACGTTCCATCATCCGTGCGGAAACTTCCGGTGCCGAAGCCGACTGACGTTCCAATGACTCGGTCGGACGATCTGTTGTCATCGCCGTCGCCGTCCAGCGATGAGAGGCGTCGGCGCGAGTCCGACGACAGCGCGCAGGGTGCAACCGCCGTTCAGGAGCAAGCGCTGCCGACTGGACCTGAATTAGTCGGAACGCCGCACAGAGAACGTTCCGTGATGGCTCCTCTCGCTCCGGAGCGTTACAAGATTCAGTTCACGGCTTCCCGTGAGACCTATGACAGGCTGCGGCAGGTTCAGGACCTCCTGCGGCACACGATCCCGAACGGCGACGTTGCCGCAATCTTCGATCGTGCGTTGACGCTGCTCCTCGAGGACCTCTCCAGAAAGAGGCTCGCATGGACGACGAGACCGCAGCCCGCGCGTCAGTCGAGGAGTAGGTCCCGTCGGATCCCCGCCGCCGTGAAGCGTGAGGTCTGGGCGCGCGACGGTGGTCGCTGCGCGTTCGTCGGCGCCCACGGCCGCTGCACCGAGACGGGGTTTCTCGAGTTTCACCACGTCGCACCGTACGCGGCAGGAGGTCAGACGGTGTCCGACAACCTCGAGCTGCGGTGCAAGGTGCACAACTTGTATGAGGGAGAGCTGTACTTCGGTCCTCGACCGCCGTCGGTGGTGCGCGAGGTCGGGCCGGCTGTGTGCTATCGGCTCTCAACTCGGTCCGGACCGAGTTGATCGGCTCTAGGCAGCCGCAAGCGCTTTGTGGAGGACCGCTTCGAGCAGCCGCCGACTCGTGGATTGCGCGGTCGTGAGCTGCGTTTCGAGCTGGTCACACATAGCCATTAGCTTGTCGACTTTGGCGACGATTCGCTGTTGTTCGGCGAATGGAGGCACGGGAATCCGGATGCGACGCAGTCCTCGAAGTAGAACGGTTTTTTGTGCGATCCCGGTCGCGCAAGCCGAGGCCTGATCGAAAACGAAACCACTGCTCAAAGCGTGGACGAGAAAGCGAACACTGACCAGCTTTGAAGGGCGCAGAATGGCGACGTGGCGCTGCACACAGAATGGTCGGTCCTCACGCACGAGGACGGGAATGCCGAAAGATCCAACCAACGTGTACAGAATGTCCCCCTTTTGAGGCTTTCTGATCGAGTCCAAAGCCGCGAAGTAGTCCGGGGACACGTAGCGGCACGCGGTGAAATCGAGCTGACGATTACGAACGTTGCCGATCACGAGAAGAGGAATGCCTTGAGCGGTCTTTGGCGGAGGGAGATGGTCACCGTCCGTAACCGACGTGCAGACGAATTCTAGTGACGTGAGCACCCATCCAGCAGGGGTGTCAAACGAAACATCATCGCGCGCGTTCGAGAGGTCACGAAGGCCGTAATCGTCTCTTGGGCTTTGATGACGACTTCTCCCACCAGATACGCTCGACGAGCGAGGATGCTGACTCGTCGTCGCCATCTTGTGGTACTAGGGCGCCGGTAACTGCAAGATTGAGGACAGTCTGACGCAAAGCCTCGACATGTTCAGGATTCCCAATTACCGCGTGCAAGTCCTTCAGCGCGAAGCGTACGCGGCTACGAGCGGCAGACGAATCCGACGACGGACCGAACCTTTGAAATGATCCCGTCACGACCGCATTGCGCCGCCGCTCCCGCTCCGCCTGCGCGGCCTCCAGCCGGCCGCAGAGCGCCATCAATTCGTCCACTCGCTCGACGATGCGATGTTGCTCAGCGCGAGGTGGTAACGGAATCCTTACGAGTTTTAGATTCGACGCACTGATTCCCCAGTTGCCGACCGTGGTCGCGGTGTAGCCTTCAATCTCGCGGCGACCGACATCCGAATCGGCGAAACACCGAACGAGTTCTGGAAGCACGACTTCCGGTCGAACTCTGAGTCGGATCAGTTTATCGGGATAGATTGGGTCGACGCCGAGAGATATCGAACGTAAACGGCGAGTCGTCCGACACAACCGCGGTTCCCGTTGAATCGGCAGGCAAGACCAGAGTTCAATGCATATTGCTCGCGCTGCTTTTGCGACACACCACCAATCAACTTATGCTCTTCCTCGGCCACGATGCCGTCATTCCGAACTGTACAAGCGCTGATTCGTAGGATAGGGATACCATCTGGTGCGTCGTCGGGCTTTTTCGAGATGCCATTCTGCGAATCGCCAAGTAAGAGGTGGCCGAGTTTGACCCAACGCCATCCGCGCGGAAGCTCTGGTAAGCCGGCGTGCAGCTCCTCCAACCACCGTTTGGTCAGTGCTTCCCGCGCTTGCGTCTTCTCTGGCTTGATCCGCTTCAACAACTCCGACGCCGGCTCGTCGTTCGGGTCCTGTTCGACCAGCTTCCCACGCACCGCCAGATCGAGAATGAACCGGCGCAGCCGCGAAATCGCGTCCGGCGCCTCGCTGATCCGATCGAAATACTCGATCACCTGATTCATCGCAGCAGCGCCTCCGACAGAATCGCTTTCAACTGATCCCGCAGGGCCGCGACCTGCCGCTCCGCTTCGTCCAGCTTCGCGAGCAGCTCCTCCGGATCCCCGTGGTCGTCAGCAACCGTGTGCGAGTTCTTGAAATCCAGGTTGTAGCCGCGCGTCTTCACCTCGTCCAGGGTCACGCGCCACGCCACTTCGCTCGCGACGCGGCCTTTGCGTTCCGCACGGCCCCACCAGTCGACGCACGGCTTCAGGTGCTCGACGCGAATCGGCTTCGTCATCGAGTACGCCTTCTGCCCGGCGGGCGCGCGATGCGCTACGTGAAGACCGTCGAGGACGAGCAGCAGATGCAGGGCGCGCTGCGCGCGGTCGAGAAGAAGCAGCTCCCTCACATGTTGTGCGTCACGAACCGATAGCCCTCGATGTCGCGGTCGATATGGACTTTCACGACCTTGTAAGGCGCGACGAACCCGTCGTGAATGCCTTGTTTCAACGAATAGCTGCAGACCGTGCTGGCCGAAGTAATGAATGTTCGAGACGTTGGACGAAAAGACGAACGGAATCTGTAACGTCTGCCGTACTCGAGCGCCTGCATACCGTCGCCGACGCTGCAATGGTTGTCCTTCGCCTCGATCACGGCGAGCGGGATGTTGGGTCTGTAGTAGAGGATGTAGTCCTGACCGAGAGCTGGCGTGATGAACTTGGTGCAGATGTCGCGCTCGTTGAGCTCCTTCTTGTTCATGCCGCCAGGTCTCGCTCCATCCGTCGAGTGGCGGCGTTAGTTTACCTCCTCGTGTGACGCGCTCCCCGAATCCGGGGCGTCCGGTCGAACACAGGCGGGTCTGAAGACCCTGCCCCACAACACTCCGGGTTAGGCCTGGCTCCCGCAAGCCAGGTCCGCACAAGTGAATCTCACACGTGAGTTACGGGCAGCCGAAAGCCAATCGCCATCCTTCAGAATCTCACGCGCAACGCGACACCTATCTGGCGCGCAGTGGATTCCGCACCCTTCCTGTAGATCGCCGTCCGGCCGCTGTGCATCGCGTCGATGCTGGCGCCAATCGCGGCGCCGAGGGCGGTGTCGATGACCAGTGCCGCCGTCGCCTCGCCGGCGTTCCTCGTTCCCGCGTAACAACCCAGCGCACACAACGCGGCAAACACGCCGGCACCAATGAGGGCGCCATTCTTCAACGAGTCGCCGCGTCGATCGATCCGAAGCACGTCGGTCAGCGGCAGATCGACTCGCCGATTGTCGACGAGCATCGACAGCGTTTCCGGCCCGATGTTCAACAGGCGTCCGCGGAGCTCTTCTCCGGACCCGGCATGCGTCACGAAGATGCGCTCGAGCTGCGGGTGAGACGAACCCGCCTGGGCGTGGGCGGACTGCGGAGAAAGAAGCGCGAGCGCCACGACGACAACGCACGACGAGTTGACCTTCATGAGACCTCCCGATACTCACGACGATAGCGGCGAGCGGGCAACGAGTCGTGAGCAAAGGCTGAGAAAGCCTGAAAGTCCTTCGCAACTGCCCGCGGTACCTGCCCGTCTAACCTCTTATGCGGAACGCCGGGGGCGGAAGGGAAAGCGATAACTCGAGGTTGGCGTGGAGCCAGGTGGCCTCGCCGATGGTGCTGGCGTCCCTGCTGCTGATCGGCGGTACGAGCGCGGCCGCTGAAAGCCGAACGAGTGGCGCAGATCGTCGAGACGGCGCTGCGGCGGAGCTGCGACCGGTCCGTGCGGCGCAGGCTCCCGTCATCGACGGCATCCTCGACGACGACGTGTGGCACGAGCCTCCGCTCGAGACGGGCGAATGGCTCTCCTACAATCCGCTGCACGGCAACGCGATCCCGCAGAAGACGAAAGTCTGGGTCGCGTACGACGCCAGCTATCTGTACTTCGCGTTTCAATGCGACGATCCGGAACCGGCGCGGATCAAGACGTCGGTCACCCGGCGCGACAACATCTGGGCCGATGACTGGGTTGGGCTCAGCCTGGATGCACTTGGAACGGGCCAGCTCTCCTACCACCTGATGGTGAACCCGAGCGGCGTGCAGCTCGACATGCTGAACAGCGTCGCCGGTGGCGAGGACCAATCTCCCGATTACATCTGGGACAGCGCGGGCCGCCTGAACGATTCAGGCTACGCCGTCGAAATTCGACTGCCACTCCAGACGATCCGGTTTCGCGGCGGATACGACGTCCGGATGGGCATTCTGTTCTGGCGCCGCGTCAGTCGCGCGGGCGTCTCGGTGTCATGGCCGCCGCTCGAGCCCGGTAAATGGGTCTTCGAGAAACACGCCTCCTTGATCTTCAGCGAGCTGCAGCCGCGACTGACACGTGAAGCGATTCCTTCCACCACCTACACACGAAACCAAACGAGGGCGGAACCGACACGTTGGGCGAAAGCCGACGATGAGGGCGATCTCGGCCTGAGCGCGAAGTACGGGCTCACGCCGACGATCACGCTCGATGCGACGATCAACCCGGACTTCAGCCAGGTGGAGAGCGATGCCTTCCAGGTGGAAGTCAACCAGCGCTTTCCGATCTTCTTCTCGGAAAAGCGTCCGTTCTTCATGGAAGGCGCAGGCATCTTCACGCTCGCGGGCCAAGGGAACGACAACAGCCTGCAGCGTGCCGTCCACACGCGGCAGATCGTGGACCCCGTCTTCGGAGCGAAGCTGACCGGAAGCACCGGCCGGATGACGTTCGGCACGCTGACGGCGCTCGATCAGGGACCCGGCCGCAACCTGCCACTAGGCGACCCGGACGCGGGAAAAGATCGTCTGTTCAACATCGTCCGCGGACAGTACAGCCTCGGGCCGAGCAACTACGTCGGAGGCATTGCCATCGACACTGAATTCGCCGGCGGCTTCAACCGGGTCGTGGGCGCCGATCTGTCATGGCGCGTGAACTCGACGCAGCGGTTGAGCGGATTCCTCCTCGCGTCCGCGTCGAGAGCGCCGCACGCAGCCGAAGGAAAGTCCGGGATCGGCGCGCAGGCCGGTTACGAATACAGCACACGCCGCTGGACACTCGTCGGCTACGGCGAGCATTACGACGAAGACTTCGAGATGCAGACGGCGTTCATCAACCGCGTCGGCATCACGAGCGGATGGGGGTACGCCGAGTACAGCTTCTATCCGGACAGGAAGAAACATCCCTGGCTGATGCGGATTCAGCCTTTCTCGTTTACTCAAGGCGGAAGCGATCGCAACACGCGGGGAGACGATCTCCTCGAGGTTGTCGGGGTCAAGGTCAGCCTGACGCGACAGGGCTTCTTGCGCGTGGACCGGTTCGATGGGTTCGAGTCGTGGGCCGGGCAACGGTTCGATCGCGGCAACTGGCGAGCCCTGGGAAGCGTGCAGCTTTATCGCTGGCTGTCGATGGACGGACAGCTTTTGATTGGCAAGGCCGTTTTCTATGATCCGAGCGAGCCCTTTCAAGGACATATCAAAGACGAGCGGATTGCCGCAACGCTGCAGCCGAACGGCCGCTTCTCGCAGGCGTTCGAGTACCGACACGTCGCGTTCGATCGCGAGGCCACGGGCGAACGCGTCTACGATCTCGACATTCTCTACAGCCGGACGACGTACCAGTTCTCACGGCAGTTCTTCATCAGGGGCATCGAGCAGTTCGACAGCTCCAGGTATCGCGTGCTCACGGATTTCCTCGCGTCGTACGAGCTCAGGCCCGGAACGGTCGTCTACATGGGATACGGCTCGTTGATCGAACGCCGCGACTTCGTGAACGGCGGGTGGATCCTGGGAAGTGGCAACTACACGACGAGCCAACGCGGCTTGTTCTTCAAGGCCTCGTACCTCCATCGTTTCTGACAGACTGCGCTGTGCCGTGCGAACCTGTTCAAGGTCGGCGCACCTTCGCAGGAGTTCAGGAGATCAGAAGACAATTCCAGACAATTCTCCTGACCTCCTCATCTCGTGTGAAGATGGGCAGTGACCTGGACGTACCATGGTGAGAGCACACCATGGCACCAACCGGCGACTCGAGCGATCGTCCCGACACGAACAGCCTGATCGCGGCGCTCCTGCGCGACATGGCGTCGGTACAGCGGTCGACGCAGAGCCGCTGGGGATACAAGCGCGCCGCAGCGGCAATCCTGAACCTCGATCGTCCGATCGAAGCCTTCCTCAAGCCGGATGGAACACTCGAGAAGATCAGGGACATTGGTCCTTCGTCCAGCAGAATCATCTACGAGGTCCTGAAGACCGGCGGATCGCCGACAGTCGAGCAGGCGATCGCCGGCAGCCCTCGGCGAGGCGAGGTCGAGAGCAGCCGCGACTTCCGCGGGAACTTCCTGAGTCAGGCGCAAGTCGTCGCCGCCCTCTCGGACACGGCACTGGAAGGACCGAGTGCGAGCGATTATCGCGGCGACCTCCAGATGCACTCGGAGTGGAGCGATGGATCCGCCACTCTGGGGCGCATCGTCGACGGGTGCCTCGCGCGCGGATACTCGTACTGCGCGGTGACCGATCATTCGTACGGTCTGCCGGTCGCGCGTGGCATGTCGATGGTCGAGGTCGCGCGACAGCACAAGGAGATCGACCGGATCAACCGCCGCTATCGCGGACGGTTTCGCATGCTGAAGGGCATCGAGGCCAACATTCGGGCGGACGGTCAGGTCGACATGACAAACGAAGAGCTCGCGATGTTCGAGCTCGTCGTCGCGGCGCCACACTCGGCGCTTCGGACGAGCACCGATCAAACGATGAGGATGATCGGCGCCGTGTCCAACCCGCGCGTGCGCATTCTCGGCCACCCGCGCGGCCGCAAGTACGGATCCCGACCCGGCGTCTCGGCCAACTGGCTGCGTGTATTCGAGGCAGCCGCAGCGGCGCAGGTTGCGGTCGAGATCGACGGCGATCCGTCGCGACAGGATCTCGACTTCGAGCTCGCGTCGCAAGCAGTCGCCGCGGGCTGCCTGATCGCAATCGACAGCGACGCCCATTCTGTCGCGGAGCTTCAGTACGTCGAGATTGGCCTCGCGCACGCGCGGCTCGCCGGGGTTCCGCGCGATCGCGTGATCAACACGTGGCCGCTCGATGCGCTGCTCGATTGGGCTCGCCGGGATCGGTCGCGACGGCGCTCGTCAAATTCCCGAAAACCGAAGCGCGCTTAGCTGCCTCCGATCCGCGTAATCCGCGGAAATCTGCGAGAATACGCGTTTCACGATTCGTCGGCGCTCGGACCGTAGATTGCCGGAACCTTCGCGCCCATTGGCCGAAGATACGTCGACAACTGACCGCGATGATGGATCTGATCGAGGAGGAATCCCCACGCCATCTCGTGACCGGGCGACTTCATCACTTCCTGGCCCTGATACAGGAAGGGCACCGGCCTCTCCCAGCGGGACACTTCGATACTTCGCAGCTTCGCTGTCGCGGTGTCGTGCTCGCGATCGTAGGTGTCCAGGATTTCTTTGATCGTCGATGGCGGAGGAACATCGACCCACTCGAACGTGCCGTTTGCAAGGCCGTCAGCGAGGGCAATCTCCTCCTGAACGATCAACCACGCGAGCTCGCGCGCCGTCCGCGCCTTCGGATCCGCGCGATACTCGCATTGCTCCTGCGGGACCCGGCCGATTACCTTCCGGGTCGCCGGCGCTTCCTTGTCCCAGTACTTGAGGAAGAACTCCTTCAAATCCACGTCTACCTCCGCGAAGCAACAAAAGCCGCAGTTTAGGCGAACAAACGTCGAAAGTCAACGGCCTTGGAGCGATGGCGCGGTCTGAAGACCTCGCCCTACAATCACGTGGACTCTCCAGCGTTACTCCTGCCGAAGCGCGATCATCGGATCGACGCGCATGGCGCGACGTGCGGGAAGGTATCCCGCGGCGACGGCAATCAGGCCGAGGACGCTGGCTGCAACGAGGAGCGCCGCCGGTTGGGTTCCGGTTACGCCAAACAAAAACGTACCGAACACGCGCGTCGAGACGACCGCGAAGGGAATCCCGATGACGATCCCCGCAATCGCAAGCCGGATGGTACGGTGCATGACGGTAACGAAGACTTGTTTTGTCGACGCGCCAAGCGCCAGCCGGACGGCAAGCTCGCGCGTTCGTCGCGCGACCGCGTAGCTGACGACGGCGTAGAGGCCTAGGGCGGCGAGCAACGACCCGAGGGTACTGAGCCCTCCACCGAGCGCTGCAACGAGCCGCTCCTGACGAAGCGAGTCGTCCATTCGCTCGCGCATCGTCTGCTCTCGGAACACAGGTATCGCGGGATCGAGCGCATGTACTTCCCGAACGACGATCGGCAGGAGGCTGCGTGAGCCACGGTCGCTTCTCAGGTGAAGCGTCATCATGCTTCGGAACGCCTGCGCGTGCGGGCGGTACACGACACGGCGAGGCGCCTCGCGAAGGTCGAGATACTTTGCATCAGGAACGACACCCACCACTTCGGTATCGGCGGGTCCGTTCCGGCCCGATCCAATCCGGCGACCAATCGGATTGGCGCTCCCGAAGAAGAAGCGCGCCGCCGTCTCGCTGATGACGGCCACGTTCATCCGGCCAGGCCCGTCCTGTGTCCCGAAGTCGCGGCCGATCCGAAGCGGCAGGCCGACAGCGTCGAAATACCCCGGCGTCACGATGTTCAGCCAGACCGTCGCATCCTCGTTGGGCTCCAGGTTCTGACGGTCCGCGTGCATCGATGTGTTCGTGAAGCGCGTGCCCGGATCGAGCACCGCACTGAGCGAGCCGTAGCTGGCGAAGCCGACCGCGCGCACGCCGGGCTGCTGCGCGAGCGCTCCGCGGAGCGATTCGTAGAAGGCGCGGGTTCGATCCTGCGAGTACCCGCTCTTGACCGGGTCCATCGCCGCCAGCAGCACGTTGCCTTGTTGAAAGCCTGTCTCCACGGACCTCAGGTTGTGCAGCGATCGGCCTGACTGAAGGGCCGCACACACGAGAACGATTGAGAGGGCGACCTGCGCCGTGCTCAACAGCGTCTGTGCATCGATCCCGTGCAGAAGACCCAGACGGTCGACCGTGTCGCGTCGCAGCGACTCGTACAGGTCACGCCGGACGACAAGTCGGCCAGGAATGAGACCGAACACGATGCTCGCAAACAGGACGACAGCGGTCGTGAAGAGGAAGGCTCGAGCGTCGGGCGAGAATTGCCAGGCGGACGCAGTCGCTGGGAGAAACCACAGCAGCGTTCGACCGAGCGCGATGGAAACACACCAGCCGAGCGCGCCGCCAGCGGCTCCGAGGACGACGCATTCCGTGAACACCTGACGCGCCATGCGCCGGGGTGTCGCACCTTGAGAGAGCCGGATGGCCATTTCGCGCTGGCGCGCGATGCCGCGTCCGAGCAGGAGATTGCCGACATTGGCACATGCGATTGTCAGGAGCACACCAACTGCGCCGAGCAGAATCACGAGCGGTCGACTGTATTGCGCTCGCAGAAGCGACAGCCCCTTCGATGCCGGGTACAGCCTGAGCACGGAACGATCGCTGGATCCTTGCGGCGCGATCGACTGCGTCCATTGACGGAAAGCCGACGTCAACGTCGCCTCGATCGCTGCTGTCGGTGTACCCGCCGGAACCCTCAAGGACAGCTCGATGTAGTTGTTCTGCTTCGTCGGATCCATGCCGCCTGACAACTGCTGCGTCATGCTGATCGGCGCCCAGAGATCGGGAGTGAACCCGGGCCGCGTGCCGAAGAACCGTTCGGGCATGACACCGACAATCGTGTACGGGTAGCCATTCAACTGGATCGTCTGGCCGACGGCGTCTGTCCTGCCGCCGAACGCTCGTTGCCATGCAGCGTGGCTCAGCACGACAACCGGATTGGCGCCCACGACGCGGTCGTCTTCGTCCGACACCGCACGTCCGATGGATGCTGCGACACCCAGCACGCTGAAGTAGTTGCCGGACACCAGCTCCGCGCGCACCCGCTCGGTCGCTCCGGTTCCGGCGAGGTTCACCCCCGACGATACAACCGTGCTCGACGCAATGAGCTGTGCGAACACGGGCTTTTCGCGCAGCTGTCTGTAGAACATGTACGAAACGTAAAGAGGTGTCACGTCGAGCGTTGACGACGATCCCGGCCCAACCGCATACAGCTCCGCGGGCGCGCGAACAGGTAGCGGGCGCAGGAGCAACACGTCGAAGAACGTGAACACAGCGGTAGCAGCGCCAATGCTCAGCATCAGCGAGATCAGCGCAGCGGCACTGACTGCCGGACTGTTTCGCCAAAGTCGGACCGCGTGCCGCACATCCCGTCCGATGCTCCGTGCGAGCTCTTTCATACCGGCTCCTCAGACCGCTCGGCTGGGTTCAATCGCCCAACCTCGGAACTTGGACGGAGATCATCATCCTCAGGTTGACGACGCTGGGTGGTGCGGCGCGGTCTGAAGACCGCGCCCTACAGCATTGTAGGGCGGGGCTTTCAAGCCCCGCCTCGAACGGCATCACGCCAATTGTTAGCGTTACTCCTGCCGGAGCGCGACCATCGGATCGACTCGCGCCGCGCGGCGCGCAGGCAGCCAGCAGGCAAACGTCGCGACCAGCAGAAGGATCAGCGGCACGCCGACGAAGACAGGAACGTCGATCGGGTCGCCGACGATGTCGAAGACGATGACAAATGCGATCAACCATCCGGCCAGGGCGCCGACACAGATGATCCCGAGGTTCTCGCCCACGACCTGCGTGACCAGGCGCGCGCTCGTCGCGCCAAGCGCCGCTCGCACGCCAATCTCGGTGGTTCGCAGCGACGCCGCATAGGCGACGACAGAGTAGATGCCGATTGCCGCCAGCACGAGCAGCAGCGGACCGAGCACGGCAAACATGCGGGCGGGCACGCGGCGGAACACGAGGTTCGTCTCGACATGATCCGTCAGCGACCGCACGTTGAAGGCCGGCCGCTCGGGATCGAGCTCGCCCACGATTCGACGAAGGTCGGGCGCGAGCCCGGCTTCGCCGCCGGGGCGCGTTCGCAGATGGATCTCGCCCACACTCAGTGAGCCGTCGCGATACGAGAAGTAAATGGTGGGCGTGGGAGGCTCGCCAAATGCGTTGTAAAGCGAGTTCTGCACGACCCCGACAACCGCGTAGGTCCGCCCGCGCGCCCGAAGTTTTCGCCCGAGCGGCTCGAGATTACCGAGAAACCGATGGACGAACTCTTCGTTGACGATCACCTGGGGTGGAGCGACCGAGTCGTTCAGATCAGCGAAGTCGGTTCCGGCGCGCAGCGGAATCCTCATCACGTCGAAGTAGCCGCGCGTCACGGTGTTCGACAGCGCCTCGTCAGGCTGTCCATCGGCTCGCACGTGGCCGTCGACGGTGAACATGCGCGACGGAAGTCCGTGGATGTCGAGCGGTACCGACGATGCAATTGCCGCCGATTCCACCGCGGGAATCGCGCGCAGCCGCTCGAGCAGCCTGCTGGCGAACGTTCGTGTGAACGCCTGACTTGCGCGGCTCCCGCCGAAATCGTAGCTCGCGAGCAGCACACCTTCGCGCCTGAAACCGGGATCCGTGTGGTACGTTTCCATGAAGCTGCGGAGGAACAGCCCCGCCACGATCAGCACGACGAGCGCGAGCGCGACCTGAACGGCCATCAGCGTGTTGCGCATCACGCTTCGACCCGCTGTCTTCGATCCCGATCGCAGCGCCTTCAGTGGATCGACGCGCGCCAGCTGCGCGGCCGGAGCGGCGCCGAAGATCAAACCCGATCCCACGCCGAGCAGGATCGCGAACGCAAGCCCGACGCCATCCACGCTCGTCTGGAATCTGATCGGCAGCCCGGTCAGCGGCAGCACGATCAACACCCGCGTCGCCCACGTGGCAATCGCGGCACCGAGCCCGGCGCCGAGGAGCGCGAGCGCGACGGTCTCGGAGAGCATCAAGCTCGCGATCCGCGCCGGTCCCGCGCCGAGCGCAAGGCGGACGCCCACTTCCCGCTGCCGTGCGCTCGCCCGCGCGAGCACGAGGTTTGCCGTGTTTCCGCAGACCGCGAGCAGCAGGAGCAGCATGACGGCCTGGAGGATCCCGAGCGCCGTCATCAGCATGCGTTGCGGCCCGCGCGGCGCCGCGGTCAGCGACAACACTTCGCCCAGGATCGCCGCGTTGGTCTCGGGAAAGGCTTGCGCAAGCTGCCGCATCGCGGCGTCGACTTCGGCCTGCGCCTGCTCGCGACTGATGCCCGGGCGAAGCCGTCCCATCATCGTGTAGCCGCGCACACTGCGCGTCTCGAGCTCGCGCGATCCGTTGAGCACGACGGGCGCGATCGTCGCCGGCAGCCAGATCGCGAAGTCGAGCCCGAAGGCGGTGCCCTGGAACTCACGCGGCGTCACGCCGATCACCGCAAGCTCGCATCCGTTGATTCGCAGCGTCTGACCGAGCGCATCGGGTGAGCCTCCGAAGCGAGTCCGCCAGAGACCGTACGAGATCACCGCCACGGACTCCGCGCCGGCACGGGCCACCTCTTCTGGCCGGAAGAACCGCCCGAGCGCCGGTTTCAATCCGAGCGCGGCGAAGTAGTTGTCGGAGACGAGCATCCCGTAGGCGCGATCGACTCGACCGGTCTCGCCCACGTACAACGGCACCATTCGAAACGCCATGATGTCGGGCATCGAGCGCAGGCGTTCGCGGAGATCGCGGTACTCGAGCCACGATGCGCCGGGATAAAGACCAATGTCGGTGTGTGGTTCGATCGTGTAAAGGCCGCCGGAATTGGCGACGCCCGGCAAGGGCTTCCACAGACGCGCCTGGATCCACGAGAAGACGGCGGTATTCACGCCAATGCCGACGCCGAGTGACGTCACGATCACAGCGGCGGCGACCGGCATCTTCGCGATCATCCGTCCCGCGTGCCGCAAATCGCGGCTCGCGTGTTCGATCCAGGTCCAGATGTGCATGTACATCAGTGCCTATTTGGCGGCGCGGTCTGAAGACCGCGCCCTACGACTTCTCCTTCATTCGCTCCGCCGTCCACTTCATGTCGCCCATCTCACTCGACAGATAGCCGGACAGCGTGCCCGTTTCTTGCAACCTTGCGTTGAACGTGACGTGCATCGCCTCGTGCCCGTCGGTCGCCGTCGTCGTCAACGTCAGCGTGCCATCCGTGAATTCCCCTTCCACGGCAACATCGCCGTGGGGGCTCGAAAACGTGCCGGTCACCCGCTTCCCCTTCTGCTCGAGCACGAGCCCCATCGTCATCGTTCCATGCGGCCCTGCATCCACCGACATGGTCCATCGCCCGGCGACGGTCGCGGGCTTCGTATCGCTCTGCGCAAAGCCAGCAGCGCTTGCCCAGCCGCCGAGGCCGTTCGTCAGCGTCATCACGAGTGCAAGCCGAAAAAACTGCGCCATAGACCTGCTCCTTCCCTTTCCCTTTCCCTTTCCCTTTTCCCTTTTTCAACGCCTTCCGTGCATCGCCGCCATCCAGCGGTGCAGCCGCCCCGCACTTTGTCCCCGCATGCTGACCGCCGCGATGACGATCACCGCGGCCACGATCAGAACGAACGCGTACGATCGTTTGCTCATGAAATCCTGACCTCCCTATCCCTATCCGATGTCGAGCACCTCGCACCGGCCACCTGGCACGTGCACCTGGCACCGGGCACCTTACCGACTCCCCCCTGAACGGCACCTGAACGCCCCGTTCAGGTGCCGTTCAGGTTCGATTGCGTTATAAACGGTACGACTTGGAAAATGCGCGTGCTCGTCGTTGAGGATGAAGCGCTTCTTTCGCGCCAGCTTGCCGCCGCCCTCGGTCAGGCAGGCTACGTCGTGGATTGCGCGGCCGACGGACATCGCGCCGACTTCCTTGCCCAGACCGAGCGATACGACGCCATCCTGCTCGATCTCGGATTACCGAAGGTCGACGGCCTGACGCTGCTGCGGCGCTGGCGTGACGCGTCGATCACGACGCCGGTGCTCGTGTTGACGGCGAGGGGAAGCTGGCACGAGAAGGTCCAGGGGATCGACGGAGGCGCTGACGACTACGTCGCGAAGCCGTTCAGGATGGAGGAAGTGCTCGCCCGGTTGCGTGCCCTCATCCGCCGTGCCAGCGGGCAGCTTCAGCCGGAGCTGCGGTGCGGCGCGCTCGTGCTCGATCCCCGGCTGGCCCGAGTAACCGTCGCCGGTGTGCCAGTCAAGCTGACCGGCCATGAATTCCGCGTCCTCTCGTACCTGATGCACCATCGCGATCGCATCGTCTCGCAGACGGAGCTGATCGAGCACATCTACTCACAGCAGTTCGACCGAGACTCGAATACCGTGGAAGTATTCATCGCGCGGCTCCGGCGAAAGCTGGGTGCGTCAGTCATCGAGACCGTCCGCGGTCTGGGTTATCGCATCGTGTGCGACGCCAAACCATCGACGCTCAACCGGTGAACCGTATGTTCTCCCTCCGCGCGCGACTCCTGGCCGGCGCCATCTTCTGGTCGATTGGGATTTTTCTGATCGTCGGGATCCTCGTGATCCAGGTGATGTTTCAACACCCGCGCGCGCCCGGGATGGTCCACGGTTTCTTTGCGCACACCACCATTCTTTCCATCGCGGCCTTGGTCAGCCTGATCGCCGGGTTCGTCCACGTGAAGGGCGGCGTCTCACCCGTGAATCGACTGCGCGCGCGGCTCGCGGCCGTCCACGAGGGCCGCGATCGTCGGGTTGAAGGCACATACCCGAGCGAGGTGCAACCACTCGTCGACGATCTCAATGCGCTGCTCGCGCATCGCGAGGAGATGGTGCAACGAGCGCTCGCGAAAGCTGGCGACCTCGCCCACGGGTTGAAAACACCGCTTGCGGTACTCGCGCAGGAAGCCGAACGCGCTGCCCTCGAAGGCCACTGTGACTTCGCGGCAACCATCGGTCAGCAGGTCGAGCGGATGCGGCGGCAGATCGAGTATCACCTCGCACACGCACGTGCAGCAGCATCGGGCGCGACACCCGGCGCTCGGTGCCCGGTCATCGAATCCGCCGACGGGCTGACACGCACGCTTCTCCGCCTACACGCCGGGAGAGGGCTCGACATCCAGCTGAACGTGGCTCCGACTCACGCCGTCCGCGCGCAGCGCGAGGATCTCGACGAGATGCTCGGCAACCTCCTCGACAACGCATGCAAGTGGGCGACGTCTCGCGTCACCGTAGGTTCCACTCAGAACGAGCGCACGATCGTCATCACGGTCGACGATGATGGTCCTGGCGTGGCGTCGGAGATGTGGGCAGCGGTGTTGAAGCGCGGCGTGCGTGCCGACGAAGCCGCTCCCGGGTCCGGGCTCGGCCTCGCAATCGTCCGCGATCTCGCCGATGTGTACGGTGGATCGATCCTTTTGAGCCGCTCGTCCGAAGGCGGCGTTCGGGCAAGCCTCACGCTGCCCGCGTCGTGACTAGACCGGGGGGCTTCGCCCCGCCGGACCCCCCATCGCCGTCGCTCGCGGGGCCCCTTCGCCCCGCTCCGCTCCGGCGGGGTGCGCTCCTGGCGCGCCTAGCCCGTTAAGGCGGCTCGTCGTAAACGAGTACAAAATTTCTCGTTTCGCGCCGCATAACGGGCTAAGACTCCGAACCACGACTATCGGTCCGGCGCCGGCCGGCGTCGATCGCGCCGGTAGGCGGCCGGCGTCAGCCCGGTCTGCCGTCGAAAAGCACGGGTGAAGTGGCTCTGATCGGCAAAGCCGCTCGCAGTCGCCACGTCGGCAAGTGATTCGTCCCCAGCAGCCAGACGAGAAGCAGCCCATTCGAGGCGAAGTTTCCGGAGATACGTCGCTGGCGATTGTTTGTACACGCGGCGGAACTCGCGAGCGAAGTGCGCCGGGTGAACCCCGCCGACCGCGCTGATCTCGGAGAGCGTCGGGCTCTCGAGAAAGCACGCGTGCATGTGATCCATCACACGCGTCAGCCACCGTGGTGCACGCGAATCGCCGAATCGGTCCTGCTGCAGCGCGCGCGCTCCCGACACGAGCAGCTCGAGGCACGCCGCTTCGATTGCCAGCGGCGACACACTGTCCGGTGCGCCGATCTCACGCTGGAGGCGGCACGCAATAGATCGCGCCTCAAGAACCGTGAAGCTGTGGACCGCCGTCAGCACGTTGCCACACGGCCGCAGCAATTCCTCGGCTTGAGGATCCGGCTGAACGACGACGACGTGGGCGCCCGCGGCACCGAAACGATTGCTGTGGGTATCACCAGCGGGCTCTGTGTGCACCCAGGACGGACGCATGACGACTTCTCGCGAGCCGAGGACGGAAAACCCGCCGCCAGCCACCGTGATTGCCGCGATCGGGCGATCGTGGTGGTGGCGCGGCAGCGACGCATACGGAGGGAACCACGCGTCGGTCACGAGGCATGCGCCGGCCTCGACGCTGACGAAGCGCGGAGAGCCGAAGGAGACGGGATCGGCGCGGGGTCGCAAGGGTTTGCCGAGAATAGAACCGCCTCGTCGTCGAAGTCAAATGCTCGTTTTTTTCAAGATTGCATGACGGATCCAAGACCGATGGTCGCGCGGATTGCTAGAGTGCGACCCCGCGTCTGATGAGTGGATCCGGAGGCATCATGACGAGAATCAAGGCAATTGCGACAGCAGTCGGCGTCGCGCTGGCGCTCGCGTGTGAACGCGCACCGTCACCCGCGGCTCCCACGGCGTCGTCGGGCGATCCGAGCCGCACCGTCGGTGACAGTAACGGTGTGCAGGCATCCGCCAGCGGCGGTGGACACTACCTGCTGCAGAACGCGTTCGACACACAATTCGCATTCACGGCCGTGCTGCACGCCAACGGACGGGCAAGTGGCAACTTCCACCAGCATCTCGAGACCGACACCGGCGCAATCGATTTCACCGGGAGGGTCACGTGCCTCGCCATCGACGACGCGCTCCATCGGGCGTGGGTTGGCGGCATCATCGAGAGGAATGACTCAACGGATCCGAGCTTCACGCTTCCGCAGCATCAGATCGGACACGACATCTGGTTCCGCGTCCTGGATGCCGGAGAGGGCGACGGCGCGGTGGATCGCACGACCTTCGTCGGTTTCGAGGGGGCCATTTCAAGCTCGGAGGCGTACTGCCGGGACCGTATCTGGCCGGCTGACAACGCGCGCACGTGGCCGGTGACGTCGGGCAATCTCACCGTCCACCGCTGAAGGCCTACACCGTCTATCGCCGGGCGTAACCTCACTTCGGCGTTGACGCCTGCCAGTCTGAGCGACGCTGAACGGCGGGGCAGGACTCGCATGAACTCGGGTTGACCGTCCCTGCGCTGTTACAGTCGGCCGCCGAAGCTCGCCGAGCGTCCGACCCGAAGTCATTTCCTCTCACGAGTCCCGCCAGAAAAGGCAGAATCGATCGTCAGAACAGGATCGAGCACAGCACCGCGCCGACGACGGCCATGGACAGTCCCCAGGCGAGCAGCTTGTTGAACAACGCACGGCTCTCGTCAGCGGCGGCGCCCGCAATGCACAACGCGCCGAGCGTGGACAGCGGCGAGAGGTCGACGAGATGACCGCCGACGTTCATCGATGTCGCGATCCCGATCGCGCTCGCGCCCGGGAGCCGCGCGACGAGGCCGGGGACCATGGGCAGGAATGCCGGCAGGACGACGCCGGACGTGCTGCTGTAAACGGACACGATGCCCGTGATGAAGGCGATCACACCGGTCACCGTCTTCGCTGACGCGATCCTGGCCACGAGCGACACGATCAGATCGAGCCCCTGAGCGCGCTCGACTAGCGAAATGAGCACGGTCACTCCACACACCATCACGATCACCCGCCACGGCATCCGCTTGAATGCCTCTCCGTCGTCGGCGGCCTTCGAGAGGACGAGGACGACCGCGCCGACAAACGCACCCATGCCGACGTTGACCTGCGCGAAGATGACGCTCGCGATGAGTGCCGCGATGACACCGAGTGTGATCCAATGCCGCCGCTTGAATTGTCCCGGGTCGGATTCATTTGCGAGCTCGGCGACCGAGACGCGGCCGCCACCGAACAGTCGAAGGCCACCGAACAGCGCGTAGCCGCCGAACGCGACCGTCGAGTGTGCGAGCAGGTTGTACGCATACGTCTGCCACTCGAGACCGGGCAACCCGTTCCGGGCCATCAGGCCGTTCACGATGATGCCGGTCGGCGCGAATGGCGAGAGCGCGCCGGCGTTGGCGCCGTTGCCGACCATGATCGACATCAGAAACAACGGGATTCCGGCGCGCGTCGCTGTTGCCATCGCGAGCGGGCACAGCAGGGCAGCGGTCGAAATGTTTCCGGGTCCCATGGAGGCGAGCGCGACGCCCAGCAGGAAGAACATCACCGGAATCATGCCGCGGTTGCCGCGACATACGCCGACAGCGTGATGCGTCAGCCGCTCGAGCGTTCCGTTCGACTGCGCAAGCGCGAACAGCAGCGTCACGCCCGTCAACGTGAGAAAGAGCTGGCTGGGGAACGCTCCCATCACCGTGTTCACGGGCAGGCCACCGATGTAGACGCCGACGATCCACGCCAGGGCGAGGGCGAGCACACCGACATTCAGCTTGCTCACGCAGCTGACGAGAACCGCCAGCGCAAGCGCGCAGACCGAGATGATCGCGAGACTCATTGGTCGCGCGATTATAGTTCCGTGGTTCGGGCTCGGGGTTCGGGCTCGGGGTTCGGGGTTCCGAGTTCGTTCGGGATCGCACGAGCGGCCGCGAAGCAAAACAGGAGGATAGGAGACAAGGAGAGGAACGCTCAGGCGTTATCGAGGATCAGATGACGCACTGCCGTCGAAGCTGATTGTGAGCGGCACAGTCCCTGTCGTGGGCGTCGCCACCGCGTTTGCAACACGCCGAAGAAGGCGAATAATGTAGAGCCTTTTTCGGCAGCATGTACAC
>JBKPCD010000151.1:0-41737 GCA_046727175.1 Acidobacteriota bacterium
GGTAATCGGCGTCACCGTCCTCACCAGCATCGATGCCGCGACTCAGGCGTCGATTGGCATCAGCGGATCGGTGCTCGATCAAGTTCTCAGGCTGACCGATCTGGCGCAGATCGCGGGGCTCGATGGCGTAGTTGCGTCGCCGCAGGAGACGCGGGTCGTCCGTCAGCGCTGCGGAAACGATTTCGTCATCGTCACGCCGGGCATTCGCGGTGGGGGCGCCCGGGCGATCGGGAAGGACGATCAGGAGCGCACGATGACGCCAGCTGGCGCTGCCGATGCCGGAGCCAGCTACATCGTTGTTGGGCGGCCAGTCATCGGAGCAGCCGATCCTCGCACAGCCGCGGAAGACATCGCCGACGAGATGACGGCGTCCGCACGAAGGAGCTAGAAGCCAGCGCTAGAGCGTCCAAGAGACGCGTCTCATTCTGGCTTCTAGCTCCTAACTTCTGACTTTCGGCCCGCGCGGTCTATTTAGCCGTGAAGATGAAGTGCCCCCGCCGATTCTTCTGCCAGCACTCCTCGGTGTCTTCACGACACACTGGCTGTTCTTCCCCTTTGCTGACCGTCGTGACGCGGTCGCCAGCCATGCCGAGGCTGACCAGGTACGTGCGCGTCGCACTCGCGCGACGATCGCCGAGCGCGAGGTTGTACTCGTTCGTGCCGCGTGAGTCAGCGTGGCCTTCGATCACCACCTTCGTGCTGGACCATCGCTTCAGGAATTCCATGTTCTTCTGCACGACTGCGCGCGCATCGGGCGTCAGATCTGCGGAATCGAAAGCGAAGAACACGTCGCCGAGCACGCCTTTCTGATTCAGTTCCTCGAGTGTCATCTTCGCGAACAGTTCTTCGTCGGTGGGTGGTGCGGGCGTTGGCGGCGGCGCGGGTTTGGGGGGCGGAGGTGGCGGAGGCGGTGTCGTAGGTGGGGGCGCGGGCTGTTCGGCGGGGGCAGGTGGTGGCGGCTCGACTTTCTTCTTTCCGCATCCGGTTGTGGTCAGCGTGAGCGTCACGAGCAGGGCGGCCGCGCACCATCGCAATCTACACATCATCGACGTCTCTCCTGAGATCAGGCTCGAGGCGGGGGCTGCGATCGGACAGCCGGATCCCCTCGGCACGGCATCAACGTAGCTTCGCCCTGCCGAAATCTCGGGTCAGTCGACCGATTGGGTGAAGCTTCGTTACACTGGAGCTTACGTTCGTCTGCGAACGCTGTCAATTTCAACACTGCATGGACCGTTTGCTCGAAGCCACTGCACGCGCCGAGCGCGATCATTTCTGGTTCCGTGGATTCCGCCGATTCGTCACTCCGCTGTTGCGACAGGCGACACAGGGTCGCTCAAACGTGCGCATTCTCGACTGCGGCTGCGGCACCGGACACAACCTGACGATGCTGCGGCGGTTCGGCCGGGCCGCGGGGATCGACATCACCTGGACCGGGCTGGCGTACGCCCGAAGCCGCGGCGAGCGACAAATCGCCCGCGCGTCGGCCACGCGGCTGCCATTTCGGGACCACGACTTCGACCTCGTCACCGCCTTCGATGTCCTCTACGCGCTGGACGACGAGATGGAGCGAGACGCGCTCAATGAGATGTATCGGGTGCTGCGGCCGGGAGGACAGATCATCATCAACGTGGCGGCATTGAAAACGCTCACCGGAAATCACTCCGTCCTCGGGAGGGAGCTGCGGCGGTACCAGCGTTCAGAGCTACGCGATCACTTGACGAGGGCGGGTTTCAAAGTGCGGCGGATTACCTACACGAATTTCACGCTGTTGCCCCTCGTGGCGGCCGTCAGATTCAGTCAGCGCGTAGTCGGCTATCGCGAGTCGGATTCGGACATCGCCGTCCCGCCGGCGCCCGTGAACGCGGTGCTCTCTGCGGTCCTGGCCATTGAGGCCGCCGCCTTACGGGTGATCGACCTGCCGCTCGGCAGCTCCCTGTTGGCGCTCGCAGTCAAACCGGGGACAGCCACCGGTGCCAGCGCGGGGACAGCCACGCGGGACAGCCACGCGGGACAGCCACGCGGGACAGCCACCGGGGCCAGCCACCCGGGACAGCCACCCGGGACAGCCACCCGGGACAGCCACCCGGGACAGCCACCCGGGACAGCCACCCGGGCCAGCCTCTTGGGTGACCCGGCTGGCTGTCCCAGTTGGATGTCCCCCTATTTAACGGACACGTTGTATATCCGCAGCGCCAGGTGACGGCGATCCGCTGATCCCTCCCGGTCGCCAGGGATGAACATCTCGCTCGACTCCACCACAACGCGACCGTCTGACGACGTCAGCAGATCGCCAGGCACGTCCACCGTCATGCTGAAGTCGGTGGTCGGCCGCATCTCCGCAAGCCGGCGGCCACCGACGGTAACGCTGACCACCGGCGCGGACCGGTAGTATCGCGTCGGCGACTCGCCTGTGATCTGGAGCGTCACACTTCGGCCGGCATGGTGGACGCGGAGAACAGCGCGCTCGCTCATCCACCGCCACGACCGCGCCGTCTCCAGGTTGTATTCTGGCTCGTACCACCCGTCATCGAACCCGAACTGGACGACATCCGGATCCTGCACGTTGAACTGCTCGAGCCCGACCCGTGGTGTGGGGCCAGCCGTCGTCGGCTCCGCACGGACCGTGAGCCTCGCGAATCGATCGCTGCCGGCCAGGGTCCCTGCTGGGAGCGTTTCGAAGTGAAGAAAGAAGCCGGCGGTCAGCGTGACGGTCGTGGCCACGCGATCGCCGATTGCGGCAACGAGCTTGACCGGCGGATCGGTTGCCGCGCCGAGATGACGGCCTCCAATCAGCATGATCACCCCGCCAGGACGACGTCGAATCCAACCGATGCTGGGCCGTCGATGTGGCCCCCAACCGTCGCGCTCGGTGATGCCCGCAACCTCGGGTGTCAGCGCCCATCCCTGCTCGAGAAACCAGCCGGGCGCGTCGTAGACGTGCCAGTCCATTTCATCCGGCCTGGCACCGCCGACGTAGGTGGACTTCTTGAACGGCCATCGAAACGACTTGGTCGTCCGGGCCAGCGCGTCGATGAGCACGAGATCGGTGCGGTGCGGGTCGGCAACGAACCACGTCTGACCGTCGAGGCCTTCGCGCCACGCGCGCGTCATTTCGAGCCACTCATAATCGTGCGGCGCCGCAAGCAGCGTTCCATGCGGCAGACCGCTCCACTGACGCGCTCGCCGTGACTCCGAAAACACGCGTCTGTGCATACCGACGATCGCACCCGAATCGCGAGCCGCGTCCATCCGATCCAGCATCGCGAAAACCGGGCTCGGCTGGCGGCCGAAGGCAATTCCCGCCGGGACCGCAAAGACCAGCGCATAGACGACAAGGGCACTCGCAGTCATCGCCCCCACATACCGATGAGCCGACACGAGCGTCGCAGCAACGAAGTACGAGATCGGAATCACCAGCGGCAACGCGTAGCGGGTGGTCACTGTCTCCTGCAACAGAATGTGGAACACGGCATACGGGCCAAACGCGAGGAGGACGATTACGAGCGTTTTTGCCGCTCGTGCCAGCAGCACGAGGAATCCGCTCGCCGCAAGCGCGATCATGATCCCGGCGAGCACCGGGGAATCCCATGGCAGCACGAACGTGTTGAGCAGCACGAGCATCGCCACACGCGGAGTCGGATGCGTCGCGAGCATCACGACACCCGAGAAGTCCTCTCCTGCCTGACTGCCGAGCGCCGCAATGTACGCCGAAGGCCCGCCCGTCGCGACGATCATCGGAATCGCCCAGCAAATCACGCCGGCGATGACGGCTGCGCACGCCAGAAGTCTGATCCGATTCGGGATCGTCGAGCGTTCGAAGAAGAGAACAGCCGCAAGGAGCGGGAGCGTCAGGATGGCCGTCTGCGAACGAAACCCCGCGGCCAATCCGGCGATGAACGCGCCAGCGAGCAACAACCGCTCGCGCGTGCGAAGACTCGACGCTTTTGGATTGGCAGACCCCACGGCGGCGACTGCCGTCATCGAGGCGAGCGCGACGGTGAGACCTGAGAGGTCGCTCAGCGGCCTCAGCGCCGTGAACCAGAAAAGCGGGCAGGCCGCCGTGAGCATTGCTGCAATCAGCGCGCGAGTGCGGTCCTCGTCGAAGTCGTGGAACAGCCTGAAGATCAGAACGACAATCAATGAGCCCGCGATCGCGCTCCACAGCGCGAGCCCGCGCACTTCCGGCGATGCGACGCCGGCGAGGCGCAGCATCGCCGTCGATATCCTGCCAAGCGCGATGAACAGCGGATAACCCGGCGGATGCGGTTGGTGGTGTGCCACGTCGAAGTCGCGCACACCAAGCGCGAAGTTGATCGAATCGATGTCGTCGAGCGTTCGCGGAAGCGAAACCAGGTGCGCCGCCAGGAACAGCACCGCGATTGCGGCCAATCCTCTGCGCACGGGGAGAATCAGATCGGGCGGAGACGAAGTGCGTCGTTCAGGCTGCCGGATCGATAGCCACGCAGGTCGATTGTGACGTGCTCATAGCCGATCGCCCGAAGTTCGCGAACGATCGCGTCAGCGACGTCCGGCTCCAGCGCGCGGCCCATTTCGTCGCGCCCAATCTCGAGCCGCGCGATGGTGTCGTGATGCCGGACGCGGCACACACGGAAGCCGAGATTGCGCAACGCCGCTTCGGCGCGCTCGATCATCCGGAGCTTCTCTTCGGTCACTTCGCTGAAGTACGGGATCCGCGAGGACAGACACGCGGACGCCGGCTCGTCCCACGTCGGCAAACCCGCTTCACGCGACAGCTCGCGAATCTCCGCTTTCGTCAACCCTGCGTCGTCGAGCGGGCTGCGCACGCCGAACTCGCGTGCCGCCTGTCGTCCCGGCCGGTAGTCGGATCGGTCGTCGGCGTTGCTGCCATCGGCGATCACGGGAATGCCGCGCTCGCGTCCGATGGCCGAGAGATGCGTGTACAGCTCCTGCTTGCAGTAGTAGCAGCGATTCGCGGGATTCGCGCGGTACTCGGGACGCGACGTTTCGTTCGTCGTGATGATGTGATGATTGAACGCGAAGTCGCGCGCGATCCGCACCGCCATCTCGCGGTGCCGTTCCGGGTAGCTGGGACTGATCGCGGTGACGCAAAGGGCGCGATCCCGGAGGACCTGCGTTGCCGCGTAGGCGAGATATGCGCTGTCGACGCCGCCGCTATAAGCAACGATCACCGACTGCAGATCGGCGAGCGCTCGAAAAAGGGCCGCCTGCTTGACCGCGCGCGCATCGGCGTCAGCAGCGAACCGGATCGCCGCCGGTTCGGCTGAAGACGAGGCCTGCTTCACTCCTCCCAGTCCTCTCCGTCCGATTCTTCCTCGTCGATGTCCTCGCCGTCCTCGTCGTCCAAGTCGTCGTCGTCCTCGCCATCCTCGTCGTCGTCCTCGTCATCCTCGTCGTCGTCCTCGTCATCCTCGTCGGCCGGCTCGAGCTCCACGGGAGACGTGCTGGTCACTTCGAGATTGGAGCCGCAGTCGGGGCAGCTGATAAGGTCGCCCTTGTCGACATCGAACTCATCGACTTCGATTTCGGCATCGCATTCCGGACACGTGGCCATACCCACTCCTCGGCGGGCGTGCCGACACTCGTTGCGCACGAGAACATGCGCCAGTGGACCCCCTCCCGCTCGGCTGTACATACGCGCAGAATCGCGCATCTGCAACAGACTTCGGATTATAGCGAGAACCTGATAAATTCTGCAACGCGCGCACGGGGGCTTCGTGCCCACGCGCGACGGTCCCCGATGGGTTTCCACACCCCAGAACCGCTGCGCTGAACCGGAGGCCCACCCGATTTACTCCCTGGCCTGCACGCCGACCTGGCCGGGGCGTGAAACGCGCGCGACACGGAACACAGATCGCCCCAGCATCGTGCGCCGGGGCGGAGGACGTCGCCATCACCAAGACCATCATCGTTGCCGACGACACGGCGTTCGTCCGTGACCGCTTCGCGACCGCGCTCGTCGGCGCCGGCCACACCGCCCTCACGGTCAAGAGCGGGACGGAGCTGCTCGCCCGCGTGCGCGCCGATCTCGACCGGATCGACCTGATCGTCCTCGATCTGCGTCTGCCACACTCGGGCGGCATCGAGCTCGTTCGATCGATTCGGCGGCTCGATCAGGGCCGGCTCCCGATTCTCGTGTTCAGCGGCACGATTGCCACCGCTGACGAGGTCCGCGAGCTGGCGGGCCTGGGTGTGTCGGGATACATCAACGAGTACAGCGCGGTGCAGCACATCCTGCCCTCGGTCGCGCCTCATCTTTTTCCCGACAGCTTCAATCGCCGCGGAAGCCCGCGCGTCGTGCTCGGTATACCAATCTCGTATCGTTTCGGCAACACAATCGCGGCTGCGTTGACGCTGAATCTGAGCAAAGGCGGGGTCGCGATTCGAACGATGACGCCGTTGCAGAAAGACGCGAAGGTGCGCGTTCGTTTTCGGCTGCCAGGATCGAAGCGCGACGTCGAAGCCGAGTCGCGTATCGCGTGGAGCGACCGGCGCGTCGGCATGGGAGTGCAGTTCGAGAAGATCGAAGCCGGCGATCAGACCGCGATCGACGAGTTCGTCGATCAGCACTTCTTCAGTAATCGGAAGGCATGACCGGCTCTGGAGCCCAGAGCCCTAAGCCCACAGCCGATCACTCGCGCAACAGCCGCAGCGCGTTGGCGATCACCACCAGGGATGCGCCCATGTCGGCGATGACGGCCATCCACAGCGTCGCCGACCCGGCGACCGCCATCACGAGAAACGCGCTCTTCAGCACGAGTGAGAAGCCGATGTTCGCGCGGATATTTCGCGTGGTCGCGCGGCTCAGACGAACCGCGTACGGGATCTTCGGCAGCTCGTCGGCCATCAGCGCGACGTCCGCCGTCTCGAGCGCCGCATCTGTGCCTGCTGCCCCCATCGCAATCCCGACGTCGGCGGCAGCCAGCGCGGGCGCGTCGTTGACCCCGTCGCCGACCATCGCGAGGGTGCCGTACTTCTTCTGCAGCTCCGCGACCGCCGTGACCTTGTCCTCGGGCAGCAACGAGGCGCGATATTCGTCCACGCCAATCGAAGCCGCCAGGGTGCGTGCGGCGGCATCATGGTCTCCCGTCAGCAGCACAACGTGCTCGACGCCGTGCTCGCGGAGCATCTGCAGCGTGTCACCGGCCGCATCGCGGAGGCGATCGGCGACACCGATAATGCCAATCGAGACCCCGCTGGCGCTCACGAGGACCGTGCTGCGGCCGCGCGCGGCAAGCGACTCGACGGCGTGGTCGATCTCGGGCGAGCACAGCTGGCGTTCTTCGAACAAGCGGTGGCTGCCAACGACAATGTGCTCGCCGCGGACGCGGCCCTGAGCGCCGCAGCCCGGGAGCGCCGTGAAATCGTCGACCGCGCCAACAAAAATGCCGTCGCCGCGCGCGCGGTGGATGATCGCGCGACCGATGGGATGCTCCGAACGCGTCTCGAGCGACGCCGCGAGGCCGAGAATCCTCGACGGGACAACCCCGTTGACGGACAGCACGTCGGTTACCTCGAGCCGACCGGTCGTCAGGGTTCCGGTCTTGTCGAACGCGATGCAGCGTACGGCCGCCAACGCCTCGAGCCGCGCGCCGCCTTTGATGAGCACGCCCTTCCGTGCCGCGGCGGCGAGCGCCGACACGATCGAGACCGGCGTCGAGATCACGAGCGCGCAGGGGCAGGAAATCACGAGCAGCACGAGCGCCCGATAGATCCAGGTGGCCCAGGAACCACCGAGCAGCCAGGGCGCAACTGACGCGAGGGTCACCGCGAGGACAAGGACGGCCGGCGTGTAGACGCGAGCGAAACGATCGACGAAGGTCTGGCTCGGGGCGCGCTGCGCCTGCGCGCGCTCGACAAGGTGGATGATGTGTGCGAGCGTCGAGTCGCGACGAACCCGGGTCACGGTGATCTCCAGCGCGCCGCGGCCGTTGATGCTCCCGGCGAACACCTCGTCGTTTACTCGCTTCTCGACGGGAAGCGACTCGCCGGTCACCGGCGCCTGGTTGACATGGCTGTCGCCGGCACGCACGCGCCCATCGAGTGGGATCTTTTCCCCCGGACGGACGACGACTACATCGCCAACCCGGACATCGTCCACCGGAACGTGCACCTCGATCCCGTCACGCTGCACGAGTGCCTCGACCGGCGCCAGGTCCATCAGTGCGCGAATCGCGCCACGCGCCCGCGCCATGGCTCGCGATTCCAGGAGCTGCGCGAGCGCGAACAGAAATACAACCGACGCACCTTCGTTCCATTCGCCGAGCGCGATCGCGCCGAGCACTGCGACAAGCATGAGCACGTTGATGTCGAGCACGCGCGACCGAATCGAAGTCCAGCTCCGTCGCGCGGTGTTGACGCCACCCGTGAGGATGGCAACAAGGAAAGGCGACCACGACCAGGAGCTGTGGATACCGGCGAATTGCAACAGCAGGCCGACACCGAGCGCGAGGCCCGAGACAACCACGAGCCGCTCCCGCCTCGCCGATTCCGGCACAGGGCGCGGCTCTTCGTGCTCCAGCCACGCGCGCATGCCGGTTTGTGCGACCGCCTCGGCAATGCCGGATGTGGAGAGCTTCGCGGCGTCGTACTTGATTCGAAGGCGCTGCCCGACGACGTCCGCATCCAGCGCCTCGAGGCCCGCCAGCCGCTTCAGACGATGCTCCAGGATCGCCACTTCCTCGTGGCAGTCCATGCCTTCAATCTTGAAGGTCGACTCCGCGTGAAGTTCGCAGACGGGACAGCTGGTAGACATAACCCATTGACGATTGCAGAGTGCCGACTGCGGATTGACGGATTATCGATTGTTGATTTCGATTGCGGATTCTTGATTTGGTTTGCCGATCGTTGATTTGCGGATGGCTCGTCGACTTGAGCGCTCGAAAATCACGATCAACAATCCCAATCCGCAATCCCAATCCGCAATCAACACTCCGTCAATCTGCAATCTGCAATCTGCAATCTACAATCATTGGCTTTCTTGAACATGCGTGAGCGCCTGGCGGAGCAGTTCGATGATGTGGTGGTCGTCCAGCGAATAGAACACCATGCGGCCCGCGCGGCGCGGACGCACGAGACGCATGCTGCGCAAGAGGCGCAGCTGGTGGGACACGGCCGATTCGCTGATGCCCGCAATCGAGGCAATGTCGCAGACGCACACCTCGCCGCCACTCAACGCATCGAGGATGCGCACGCGCGTCGGATCTCCGAGCACGCGAAAAGTCTCCGCCAGCGCGTGCACTGCTCGCACCGAGATCAGCAGCTGCCGTCGCGCGGCAGTGCCGCCGGCGTCGAGATGCGGCGCTTCGCACGCCTCCCGATCGGGGGGTGGCGTGACGTCTGTTTGAGAGGCTGTCGTTTGTGACACCTGAATATCTGAGCAGATGCTCACATGTCAGTGTAGCCGAGCCTGCCGCCTCGATCAACCGGCGCTCCGGCGCCACACCGGGGCGACCTTGACACGTTTTTCCCGCAATGTTTACTATGGAGGATTGGACTGTAATCGGCGTCCTGTCTACACCTTACGTCCTGAGTTCGTGACGCGGAAGCCGCTGGCATCCTAGCTGAAATGAACAGGTCTTTTTGCAAGGGGAACTGGCCATTTCAAGCTGGAGTTGCGCCGGGCCGCCGGCTGTGTCGGCCTGGCTTTTCGCATCCCGGTGAATGGGGAGTCATTCGTGATTGAAGTTCAACACATAACAAAACGCTACGGCCGCGTGACGGCCGTCGACGACGTGAGCTTCCGCGTAGAGCGCGGAGAAATCCTCGGCTTCCTCGGCCCCAACGGAGCCGGGAAAACCACGACGATGCGGATTCTCACCGGATACATGCCGCCAAGCGAAGGGCGGGCCACGGTCGCTGGCTTCGACGTCTTCAACGAGCCGATCGAGGCCAAGCGGCGAACCGGATACCTCCCCGAAACGCCGCCGCTCTACCCGGAAATGACGGTGCGCGAGTATCTCGACTTCGTCGCGCGCATCAAGGGCGTGCCGCCTCCCGAGCGCAGGGATCGCGTGACCGGCGCGATGAAGCGCACGCACGTCGACGACATGGCTGACCGCCATTGCGCAAAGCTGTCGAAAGGTTATCGCCAGCGCGTCGGGATAGCGCAGGCGCTCATCCACAATCCCGAAGTGCTGATACTCGATGAGCCAACCGCAGGCCTCGACCCGAAGCAGATCATCGAAACGCGCGATCTGATTCGCGGCCTGGCCGGCGACCACACGATCGTCCTCAGCACGCACATCCTTCCCGAAGTCGTCCGGACCTGCCAGCGCGTTGTCATCATCAACAAAGGACGCGTGGTCGCCGTCGATACGCCCGAGAACCTGACGGCGCGGCTCAAAGGCGCGGAGACGATGTACGTGCAGGTCGACGCGGGCGGCGAAGAGGCCGGCCCCGTGCTCGCCAGTGTGCCGGGGGTCAGCCGGGTCACCGCGCCGGACGGACGGGGCGGACGCGGCGGGTTCGAGGTGGAGAGCGATCGCGGCGTGGACGTCCGCCGCGAGCTCGCGCGTGCCGTCGTCAATCGAGGCTGGGGGCTGCTGGAGCTGCGGCCGATGCGAATGAGTCTCGAAGAGATCTTCCTGCAGGTGACCACCGATGAGGCCCCTGAGGCGGCGGCGGAACCAGGGAAGCCGGAGGTGTCCGTTGGATAGCGTTCGAAACATCCTCGCGATCGCCGGCAAGGAGCTGCGATCGTACTTCGCGTCGCCAATCGCCTACGTGATCGTCGGGCTCTTTGCGTTGTTGTTCGGGTGGTTCTTCTGGGTGTTCCTGCGTTTCTTCGTGGACCAGAGCCAGCGAATGATGATGATGGGCGGCGGCGGGAACATGAACGTCAACGAACAGATGATCAGCAATCTGCTGCAGAACGCGGCCATCATCATTCTGTTCGTGGTCCCGATGATCACGATGCGGACCTATTCGGAAGAAAAGCGGTCCGGAACCATCGAGCTGCTGCTCACGTCGCCCGTGACCGACCTCGAGATTATCCTTGGCAAGTTCCTCGGCGCCATGGCGCTCTTCGTCGCGATGCTGCTCGTCACGATGATCGACATCGCCATTCTCTTCAGGCTCGGCAACCCGGAGTTGCGGCCGATCCTCGCCGGATATCTCGGGCTCCTGCTACTCGGCGGATGCTTCATCTCGATGGGCCTTCTGATGTCGAGCCTGACGAAGAATCAGATCGTCGCCGCAGTCATGACGTTCGCCGTCTTCCTCATGCTCTGGGTAATCGATTGGCCTACCGACAGCGGCGGGTCCACCACGCGGACCGTGATTGGCTATCTTTCGATCGTCAAGCACCTCGATGACTTCACCAAAGGCATCCTGGACACGAAACACATCATCTACTATCTAAGTTTCATCACATTCGGGCTGTTCCTGACTGCCAAGTCCGTGGATACGGAACGCTGGCGCGGGTGAATCCGACTCGTAATCAAGAAGTATGCTCAAACGAATTCTTGGACTCCTCGGCTGGCTGGGCGTCGCGCTCGTGCTCTCGGCGCTCGCTATCTCACAACTCAGGCCTGAATGGCAGTGGTATCGAACACTCGCCATCGCCGGCCTCGTCTGCACATTGTTGTACGTCCTGAGTCAGTGGCGCGAGATCGCGCGCGAGTTCTCGGGCCGCCAGGCGCGGTTTGGCAGCCTCGCCGTCGCGAGCATTCTGGTGGTTCTCGGCATCCTGGGAGCGATCAACTACCTCGCCGTACGTCACAACAGGCGCTGGGATCTGACAGCGGCGAAGCAGTACACGCTCTCCGATCAGACCAAGAAGGTCGTGCAGGGATTGAACAAACCGGTGCACGCAACGGTCTTTGCGCGCACGGAAGACTTCGACCGATTCCGCAACCGACTCCAGGAATACCAGTACCAGTCGAAGCAATTGCAGGTCGAATACGTCGACCCCGAAAAGCGTCCTGCATTGGCGGAAAAGTTGAAGGAGAACGCGCTCGGGACGATCGTGCTCGAATACGAAGGGCGCACGCAGCGCGTCACGACGGACGCCGAGCAGGACCTGACGAACGGCCTGATCAAGGTCGTCCAGGGAACTCAACACAAGGTCTACTTCGTCCAGGGCCACGGCGAACGCGATCTCAACGGCTCCGACGAGCGCGGGTTCAGCGCGATCAAACAGGAGCTCGGGTCCGACAACTTCACCGCGGAGCCGCTCATTCTCCTGCAGCAGGCCATCCCCGACGACGCGACGGTCGTCGTGATCGGCGGGCCGCAAACGGACCTCCTGCAGCCGGAGATCGACAAGCTCAAGTCGTACCTCGTCAAAGGTGGAAAGCTGCTGGTACTGGTCGATCCGCCGCAGCGCGCCGATGCGCCGCCTCTCACAAACCTGATCGCGTTGCTCAAGGATTGGTCGATCGAGGTCGGCACGGGCGCGATTCTGGATCCGATGAGCCAGCTGCGCGGCGCGTCGGCCGACGTGCCGGTTGCGGCGCCGCCGTATCCATACCACGCGATCACGAACACGTTCAGGATGCTGACCGCATTCCCCTACGCGCGGCCGGTGAAACCAATCGAGGGAGGCGGCAGTGGACGAACGGCGACGACGTTCATCCAGAGCGGCCGGAACAGCTGGGCGGAAACGGATCTGAAGCTCCTGACGACAAAGGGAGAAGCGCAGCCCAATTTCGATCAGGGAGACGTTCAAGGACCTGTGTCGCTCGCCGTTGCGATGTCGACGCCAGCGACAGTCACGGCGCCGGCAACGACGAACAACGGAAGCGACGATCAGAAAAAACCGGAAACGAGGGTCGTCGTGGTCGGGGACTCGGACTTCGTGACGAACGGCTTCCTGGGCACCGGCGGGAACCGCGACATGTTCCTGAACATCGTCAACTGGCTCGCGCAGCAGGAGAACCTGATCTCGGTCCGGCCGCGCAATCCGGAGGATCGTCGGATCACGCTGACGGCCGGTCAGGAACGGTTCATTTTCTGGCTGACGGTGCTCATCATCCCTGGCACGATCCTGCTCGCGGGCGTTCAAACATGGTGGCGGAGGCGGTAGATGCGTGGGGTTCGGTCATTGCTCGTGCTGCTCGTCTTGCTGGCCGCGATTGGCGGCTACGCGATTTACGAATCCAGGCGCCCAGCGGATTCTGGTGAAAAGAAGGACAAGGTCTTCAACGTAGAGGCGGACAAGATCGAGGAGATTGCGGTCAAGTCAGAGAAGGGCGACCGCACGACGGTGCGAAAGACCGGCACCGAATGGCAGATCGTCCAACCGATCACGGCGAAGCCGGATGCCTCCGAGGTATCGGGCATCACCTCGAATCTCGCATCGCTCGAAGTGCAACGCGTCATCGACGAGAAGCCGTCGGATATCTCGGAGTACGGGCTGAAGGATCCGCGCGTTGAGGTGGCCTTCAAGTCAGGGGGACAGGAGCGGAAGCTTCTGATCGGCAAGAAGACGCCGCCGGGCACCGACCTCTACGCCAAGCTCGCGGATTCGAACCGCGTGTTCCTCATCCAGTCGTACCTCGACACCACCTTCAACAAGGGCACGTTCGACCTGCGCGACAAGGCCGTATTGACGGTCAATCGCGACAACATCGACACCGTCACAGTGACGACGACAGCTGCAAAGACCATGAAGGTGGTGAAGTCGAGCGGGGAGTGGAAGCTTGCGGAGCCGGTCGCGGTCCGCGCGGACTTCAGTGCAGTCGAAAGCCTCGTCAGCCGCCTGAGCACACTGCAGATGAAGTCGATCGCGGCGCCCGAGATCAAGAAGCCCGAGGAATACGGTCTCGACAAACCGCTTGCAACAGTGACGATCGGCGCCGGCTCCTCACAGGCGAGGCTCGCGGTCGGAAAATCGGCCGGTGAGGGCACGGTATACGCGCAGGATCTGTCTCGCCCGATGGTGCTGACCATCGAGTCATCTCTCCTCGACGAGCTCAAGAAGGATCCCGGCGACTACCGCCAGAAGGATCTGCTCGACACGCGCGCGTTCAATGCGAACCGGATCGAGGTCACGCGTGGAACCGAAACCGTCGCGTTCGAGAAAACCAAGACGAAGAACAAGGACGGCAAGGACGAGGAGAAGTGGAGACAGGTTGCCCCGATGACGCGCGATGTCGATCAGTCCAAGGTCGAGAATCTGATTTCCACGGCGACACAGGCCCGAGCCTCGAGCTTCGTCGACACTGAAGCGAAGACCGGCCTCGAAAAGCCCGAGCTCACGATCGCGATCAAATCGAACGACGGCAAGCGCGAAGAGAAGGTGGCCTTCGCGAAGAGCGGCTCGGACGGCTACGCAGCGCGCGCGGGTGAGGCGGGCGCCGCAAAGATCGAGGCGTCCACGATCGACAACCTCGTCAAGACGCTCGACGAGCTGAAGAAGCCCGCGGAGGAGAAGAAGCCGGAGGAGCAGAAGAAGACCGAGGAGCGGAAGAAATAGCCGCCGGCAGACTGCTCACCGCGACGACGCTCGCTGCAGGCCTGGCGCTCACGCCGGCGTGCGGCAGACATATTCCTGCTGTCGCGACGGCAACCCCGCCCACGAGCGAGGTGCGACCGAATGGTCGCGCCCGCGCCAGCCGATCCGTACGCCAGCTCCAGACCGACATCGCCCGCGTCTTCGGCGCACCGATCATGGCCCGAGGGGTTTGGGGTGTTGATATCCGATCGCTCGATACAGGCGAACGGCTGTTTCAACTCGACGCGGACAAGCTGATGATGCCGGCGTCGAACATGAAAATCCTGACGCTCGCGACGGCAGCCGAAGTGCTCGGGTGGGACTACCGGTTCACGACCACACTCGAGACCACCGCGCCAATCGATCAGGGGGTCCTTCGCGGCGATCTCTTCGTGCGCGGCACCGGGGATCCCACGATCAACTCGAGAGCTGATCGTGCCGAGGCGGTATTCGCCGTGTGGTCGGCCGCACTGTCCCAGGCCGGTATCTTCGAAATCGAGGGCAGAATCATTGGCGACGATCAGGCGTTCGACGATGAAGGACTCGGCGCCGGCTGGGCGTGGGACTATCTGCAGTATGGCTACGCGGCCCCGTCGGGCGCTCTCGAATTCAACGAAGATCTCGCCGAGCTTCGCGTCGAGCCCGGCGCCGCTCCTGGCGAGCCGGCGAGGATTCATCTGACACCCGGCTCCGGATTGATCGTCGTCAATCGTGCCGTAACGGGGTCGGCGGATGCCGAGGAATCGATCGACTTCCGGCGACGGCTCGACCGACCCGTGCTCGAAGTCTCGGGGATCGTTCCCGAACGACTGCCACGCGTGGTTCGCGGCGTCGCGGTGGTCAATCCCACGCTCTTCTTCGCGCAGGCGCTCAAGGACGCGCTGGCGTCGCACGGCATTGCCGTCGCGGGCGATGCCGTCGATCTCGACGATGTTGCTAGTGAGTTTGCCACGAGGAACGACCCCCGTCGCACGCTCGCCTCCGTGTCGTCACCACCGCTCCGCGAGATCGCGACGGTGATGATGAAGCGAAGCCAGAATCTCTACGCCGAGACGCTGCTGAAGGCCATTGGCGCGGCGCGCGGAGGGCTCGGGACGACGCAGGCCGGCGAACGGATGGTTCAACGCACGCTGGACGGGTGGGGGATCCCGCGTGACGGCTACGTGCTCGCCGATGGATCCGGTTTGTCGCGCGACAACTACCTCGCGGCGGGCACCATCACGGCCATTCTGGAGCGTCTCTACCGCGATCCGCGTCACCGCGATGCGTTCACCGCGACGTTGCCAATCGCGGGGAAGGACGGCACGATCGCGTTGCGCCTGAAGCGGACGCGGGCCGAGGGGAACGCGGTGGCGAAGACCGGATCCATCTCGAACGTACGCTGTCTTTCCGGGTTCGTGCGTACGCGAGACGGCGAGACGCTGGTCTTTTCGATTCTGGCCAACGGCTTCGTCATTCCCGCCGCGACCGTCAACTGGATCGCGGATCTCGCCGTGGAGATCTTGTCGAACTTCAAGCGCTGATACAGCAGTCCACGAGACGCATATATTCGCGGACGCGCCTGCCCAAGGCACGGTTTTCACGCTGTGCTTGCCATCCACCGCAGATTTCTTCATAATGTGCGACTAAATGGCCGGCCGGTTTCTGACCGACTTCGAGCTGATGGTGATGCTCGCGGTGCTTCGGGTCCGCGAACACGCGTACGGCGTGCCGATCGCCCGCGAAATCGAGCAAACCGGCCGGCGGTCAGTGACGCTCGCGGCCGTCTACCTGGCGCTCGATCGCCTGCACCGCCACGGCCTCGTCTCGTGGCGCCTCGGGGACCCGACGCCCGAGCGCGGCGGACGAGCGAAGAAATTGTTCAGCGTCACGCCGACTGGCCTGCGCGCGATCCGCCGCACGCAGCGTGCCTTCGCAGCCCTGTGGAACCGGATTCCGGAACTCAAAGGAACGCCGGGATGAAGACGCCTCCCGCTTTCGCCACGGTCATGCTGATGTGTTTCGGACCGGACGACGAGTCGTTCATCGGCGATCTGCTCGAGGAGTACGAATCCGGACGATCGCGAGGCTGGTACTGGCGTCAGGTGCTGTCGGCCGTTCTGCTGGGTTCTGCGCGGCACGTGGCCGCCCATCCGGTCAGCGCGCTGATCACAGTCGCGATGGGCTGGGCCACACTGCTGCTCGCGTTCTTCGCGTTCGGCGACAGCACGGCGGGCGCAGTGGCCGGGTGGGTCTGGAACTGGAATCGCGAAACCGCGTACGCAACGCATGTGTGGTGGCCATTTCAGATCACAGCCGCCGTCGTGTCGTACACCGGCTTCGCGCTTTCAGCACTCGTGGTCGTGCTCTTGAACCGACGGCGCGCTGCACCAATCCTCCTCGCCTACACGGCGTCCGTATTCATCGTGCTCGTGGTATCCGCCGTGCTGATCGAGATGCTCACCACGCGCAACGGTGCCGTCCCGGTCCCGCACGCACTGTTCTACATCGTGTCGGTGAGCCTGCGTTATCAGTGGCGCTCGGGTTTGCTGTTGGCGCCGTGCATCATCCTCGTCGTCGGGTTACTTATGATCCGCCGCCAGCCGCCAATGCCCGCGTCTCGTTGAACGGTGAACCGCGGACCTGCGCGTCGACCCGCATCTCGCGGAACTGGTTTGAATCCGCGAACATCCGCGTCTCGTTGAGTGCTCTCATGATCCGCCGCCCGCCGCCAATGCCCGCGTCTCGTTGAACGGTGAACCACGGACCTGCGCGTCGACCCGCATCTCGCGGAACTGGTTTGAATCCGCGAACATCCGCGTCTCGTTGAGTGCTCTTATGATCCGCCGCCCGCCGCCAATGCCCGCGTCTCGTTGAGCGGTGAACTCGGACCTGCGCGTTGACCCGCATCTCCGCGGAACTGGTTTGAATCCGCGAACATCCGTGTCGTTGAGTGCTCTGCGATTCGCGACCAATCCGTGCAAACTCCGTGTGTCTGCGCTCCGCGTACAATCGGTCCGTGGGCAAGTTCATCGCGTTTCTGGCTCTGCTGGCTTCGCTCGCGATGGGCGCTGCGTGGTACTCGGTGCACCGGGTTCGGGAATTCGTGGGCCCCGTTCAGACAGAACAGCATCCGAAGTCGTGGTTGCTGCAGCTCTACAGCCAGAATCCGCGTGAGGCAGAGCAGGCGGTCCAGCAGCTCTCGGCGCAAGGCGCCGCAGCGCTCCCGACTATCCGTGCAGCGCTCCAGAATCCCAGCGCACCTCGTGAGGAGCGAAAGGCTGCGCTGAAGGCCTGTGCTGTGCTCGGCGAGGTTTCGGCGCCCATTGTCGCGGACGTGGCAGCCGAGCTCCAAGACCCGGAGCTCACAGCTGAAGCGGCGGTCGCGCTCAGCTTCATGGGGCCGGACGCGTTCCCGCCCCTGCGCGATGCGCTCGCCGATCATGATCCGACCGTCCGGCGGGAAGCGCTGCGCTCGATCGGGAAGCTTCGCTTTCGAGCGCCGCTGGACGCGCGTGCTCCGCTGTCGCTGCTGCGCGACGGTATGAAGGACGCCGACAGCGGCGTGCGCGCGGTGGCAGTCACGTATCTCGGCATCCTGCACGCGGAGCCGACGACGTCCATTCCGCTTCTCGTCACTGCGCTCGAGGACGAGGACTTCGCGGTACGTCGTGCGGCAGCGACGGCCCTCGGATCCTTCGGCGTTGCGGCGGATCAGGCAATCCCGGCGCTGCGGAAGGCAACCAATGACGCTGATGAAGACGTCGCGCGCGAGGCCGGACTCTCGATTGTGAAGATTCAAACCGCCACCAAGAAATGAACACACAAGGCGCGCGACTGGCGCGCCCGCCAGGGCGGGAGCGGGGCGAAGGTTCCCCGCGAGGCGGGGCGAAGCCCCGGGTTCAGGACGACAGAAGCGATCGCGCGAGTGCGAGCATGTCCTCGGTCGTGCCGGAAAGACCGCCGCCTTGGGCGAGCTGGGCCCGGCCGCCGCCTCTCCCTCCGTGCGCGGCCACGAGTGCTTTCAGAATTGCCGCCGAGTTGAGGGTGAGATCAGCGGCGCGCGCGACGACCGCCGCGGACGGAGGCGGAGCGCTCACGAGGACGGCCGCATGCCCGGGCCGCTCGACGATTGCGGCGGCAATCGCTTTGAGTCCTCCACCATCCAGCCCCTCGAGAGCAGCGAGGACCACACGGGCCTGAGCCAGGTGTTCGGCCCGCGCCGCCAGCGTATCGGCCTCGAACGATGCGAGCCGAGCGTGCAGGTCTTTGACCTGCTGCTTCAGATCCCTGGCATCGGTCTGGACGCGCTCGATGGCGGAGGGGAGCTCTGACGGCGCGACCGAAAGGAGCTTGATGCTGGCGGCCACCGCGTCACGCAGCGACTGGTGCGCGCGCAGGGCACGATTACCGCACACGAACTCGACGCGCGTGCCGCCGCGAAAACGCTCCCAGCCCGACACGACGATTGCGCCAATCGCGCCGGTGCGGGACACGTGAGTGCCGCCGCAGGCGGAGAGATCGAAGTCCTGGACGTCGACCAGCCTGAGGCGTCCTTCGCGCACGGGCTCCTTGCGAAGCGGCAACTGTGCGGCTTCATCCGGGTCCACGAAGCGAATCGAGACGGGACGATCTTCCCAGACTACGCGGTTTGCCTCGAGCTCGGCGCGGTGGATCTCGGAAGGTAGCGTTTCACGAGCGAGGTCGATTGTGGAGGTGACCGAGCCGAGGTGGAAGCTCACCGTTCGCGCAGTGAGCAGGCGATCGAACGCGGCCGACAGCACGTGCTGACCGGTGTGCTGCTGCATGTGTTCGAAGCGGCGCTCCCAATCGATACGGCCGCGAACCGGACCGACCTCCACGTTGCCCTCGACCACGTGAAACACGGTTCCGTCATCCGAATCGATCGCGTCCGAAACGCGTGCGCCGCCGAGTGTGCCCGTATCGAATGGCTGCCCGCCGGAGGTCGGATAGAACGCGGTGCGATCGAGGATGGCTGCGCGCCGCCCGTCCTCGAGCGCGACGAGCTGTCGCAGCTCGGCGTCGAACTCTTTCACATAGGCATCGGTGTAGTACAGCCGTTCGGTCACGCTCGCCCTCGCAGGAGCGGATCGTCGACTCCCGCCTCGCTGAATCCGCGCGCGCGCAGGCGGCAGCTGTCGCATGCGCCACAAGGCGCACCGTCGGGCGTCGGGTCGTAGCAACTGTGCGTCAACCCGTAGTCGAGGCCGAGCGAGATTCCGCGCTTGATGATTTCGGCCTTGGAAAAGTGCAGCAGCGGCGCGAGTACGCGGAACGCCTGACCCTGGACGCCGGCGCGCGTCGCCAGCGATGCGAGGCGTTCAAACGCTGCGAGGTACTCGGGCCGGCAGTCAGGATATCCGGAGTAATCGAGCGCGTTGACGCCGATGACGATTGCGTCTGCGCCTTCCACTTCCGCCCAGCCCAGGGCGAGCGACAGCAGCATCGTATTCCGCGCAGGCACGTAGGTCACCGGAATCTCACGGGTATCACCGAGATCGCGGTCCTTCGGCACGGGGCCGCTGCCCGTCAGGGCGGAGCCTCCGAACCTGGCGAGATCGACGTCGAGCTCGATGTGCCGGAGCACGCCCAGGGCGCGACCCACCGACCTCGCCGCCGCCACCTCACGCGCGTGGACCTGCCCGTAACGGACGGTGAGCGCGAGAAGATCGCGCCCCTCGGAACGCACCATCGCACCGGCCGTATACGAATCAAGGCCGCCGCTGAGAAGGATCACCGCCCGTTGCATCTTAGACCGGGGGCTTCGCCCCGCCGGACCCGCCATCCGACCCCACCGCACACAAGACGTGCGGTGGGGGCCCCGGATCGCCGTCGCTCGCGGGTTCCGGGGTCCCCGGCGCGCGTTTTGCGCGCGCTGGGGTGGAGGCGACCCCTTCGCCCCGCTCCGCTCCGGCGACTCGCTCGCTATGCTCGCTCGTTCGTAGGCAGTCCTCCATGATCTCGAATCTCGCGCTCACCGGGTGACATGAAAGCAAGCCGACCCGAACCCGAGACCCGAATCCAGGGACATTGGCGAGCGACCGAGCTACCGGCAGCGTTTGTCTGAGCAGCTATCGGTTTCCGAACCCCGATCCCGATTCCCGCCTCCCGATCCCGAATTCAGACGCCTCTGACGTCGGCGCCCCAGATGTACTTGTGCGCCTGCAGCTGCAGACGCACCGGGAGGCGATCTTCGAGAATCCACGCCGCGAGCTGCTTCGGCTCGAGGACGCCGTGAACCGGTGAAAACAGCACGGCCGCCGAGCGGCGCGCCAGGTCGTAGCGCCCGGCGACATCCTTCGCGAACTCGTAATCGGCGCGATCCTGAATCACGAACTTCACCTCGTCATGCGGATTGAGCAGATCGAGATTCGGCCAGTGGTTCCTTCCCGCTTCCCCACTCGCCGGGCACTTCACGTCCATGATCCGGATGACAGAGGCGGGAACGTTGGCGATGCTCCGGTGGCCTCCCGTCTCGAGGAGCACGAGATGTCCCCGATCGAGGAGCGACTGCATGAGCGGATAGACGTCTTGCTGCAGCAACGGCTCGCCACCGGTAATCTCGACCGTCCAGCATCCGAACGCATCGACCTGCTCTAGGACCTCGCCGACCGTCATCTTCCTCCCTTCGTGAAACGCGTAGGGCGTGTCGCACCACGAGCACCTGAGGTCGCAGGCCGTCAGGCGCACGAAGACACACGGACGTCCCGTGTGGGTCGACTCACCTTGAATCGAATGGAAGATCTCGTTGACCGTCATCATGACGACGTGTCTCGAAGCGCCGAATTCTTGATTTTATCGCGAATCAGGCGTCTGAGCCGGAGCCCGATCGGCTTCTGGGCTCTGGGCGTTAGGCGTGCCCTTATGGACGCAGCCGCTGGAGCCAAGTTGGTCCGTTCGGGGGCTGAACTCTCGTTAGGACGATTCCTCGACAAGGCCCAAAGGACAGAGCCATGAGCCCAAAGCCTGAACGTCACATCAGGGCTAGAATCGAAGGCATGCCGAAGCCAGTCTTCTACTGGAAGCCGACCTGAACCACCTGCCGCAACGCCAGAAGTTTTCTGGAGCAGCGGAAGATCGATGTCGAGGAGCGCGACGTCAACAAAACGCCACCCGACCGGGCCTTTCTCCAAAAGCACATCGACGAGAACCGCTTCCTTGATTTCGTGAGCACGCGGAGCCCGATCTTCAAGCAGCGGCCCTTGCCGCGATCGAAGAAGGAAGCAATCGAGATGATGATCGAAGAGCCGAACCTGATTCGACGACCCGTCCTGATTCGCGGATCGAAGGTCATCTTTGGCTTCGACAGGGCCGAGTACGACAAGCTGTCATGAGCGACATCCGGATCGGCACGTCCGGCTGGAGTTATCCGAAAGGCAAGGGTACGTGGAACGGCATCTTCTATCCGCTGGCGCAGAAATCGAAGGGCCCCAGCCGCAGTAAGGAGAAATTCGACGAGCTCGCCTTCTACGCCGAGCATTTCAACACGGTCGAGATCAACTCGACATTCTATCGCGTGCCCGCGCCGGAGACTGCTGCCGGCTGGGCGCGACGCACACCCAGGAACTTCGAGTTCTCGCTGAAGCTCTTTCAGAAGTTCACCCATCCCGAGATGTTCGAGAAGGCGACCGGCGGCGACCCGTTCGATCTGGGCCAGAAGGACGTCGACGAGTTTCGCGCAGCAATCGATCCGCTCGCGTCAGCCGGAAAGCTTGGTGCGCTGCTCGCGCAGTTTCCGCCCAGCTTCAAGAACGAGCCGAACTCGCGCGGGTATCTCGAGTGGCTGCTGGAAGCGTTCAAGGGGTATCTCGTCGCCGTGGAGCTGCGGCACCGAAGCTGGAGCGACGATCCCGCGGAGACGCTCGAAATCCTGAACACGCTGGGTGCAGCGTGGGCACAGATCGACGAGCCGAAGTTTCGCACGTCGATTCGCCAGAGCCTGATGCCCAACCTGCGCACGTTCTACTATCTGCGGCTCCACGGCCGCAACGCCGCGCAGTGGTGGAAGCACGACAAGTCCGAGGACCGTTACAACTATCTGTACTCGCCGGACGAACTGGAGCCGTTTGCGGAGGCGGCGGAAACCGCATCGCGAAAGGTGAGGAAGGCGTATCTCTACACGAACAACCACTTTTCGGCGAAGTCTGTCGCGAACGCAGCGATTCTGAAACACCAGCTCGGTCAGCCGGTCCCCGGCGAGTATCCGCAGGCGTTCGTGGAGGCCTACCCGGATCTCGAAGGGATCGTGAAGGTCTTGCCCGACCTCCTCACTCCTTCACCGAAGCCTTCTTGAGGATGTCGGTCTTCTCGATTTTCGCGACGACGTCCATCCCGCTGATTACGCGGCCGAAGACGACGTACTTGCCGTTCCACTCGGGCGCGGCGCGAAGCGTGATGTAGAACTGACTGTCGGCGTCGGCCGCCGAGCCGGTGTGCGCCATCGCGACGGCGCCACGGACGTGGGTGCGCTTCTTCGAGAATTCCGCGACGCCAATCGGCTTCCCGCTCCCCTGACGGCCCCACCAGTCGATTTTCGACATGTCGCGCGTCACGGGATCGCCGACTTGAATCAGCAGATTCTTCTCGGCGCGGTGGAACCGCAGCCCGTTGTAGAAGTTCCGTTTGACCAGCGCGATGATGTTCGCGACCGTTTTCGGCGCTTCCTCCGGGTAGGTTTCGAACTCGATCGTCCCCTTCACGGTCTCAAGCACGATGATCGGGCCCGCGCCTGGCGATTTCTGCTGGGCCCGCACCGGCGAGCTCGCGAGTGCGATCCCGGCGACGAGCGAAACGATAGCGACCGTGCCGCAGGTGCACAGAATGTGGAAGCGCGATCTCCTCGAGGTGCTGTTCACAATTTGCGGCATCATGTCAGCTTTTCTCAGCGCTCGCGGGGCCCCACCGCCTCCACCCCAGCGCGCGCTAGAACGCGCGCCGGGGACCCCGGCCCGCTCGCTTCGCCCCCGGGGGCGGCGCGGCTACGCCGCGCTTCTCTCCGGCCCCTCGGGCGAGCCGCGGGCGCTCTGTCACGCCGATTCTGGGACAAAGGTCCGCGAGGACGCAAGTGCCGCAGAGCGGATAAACGGGACGGCAAACGTTCTGCCCCCAGGTCACCAGATATAGATTGATGATCGGCCACCAGCGACGGTGAGCGGCGCGATAGAGCGCCTGTTCGGTCTCTTCCGGCGTTCTCGTGTCCACCCATCCAAGCCGGTTCGCGATGCGATGCACGTGCGTATCGACGCAGATATTCTCGCCGCTGCGATGCGCCAGGATTAGCACCAGATTGGCCGTTTTCCGTCCCACCCCGGGCAGCGTCAGCAGCTCCTCCATCGTCGAGGGCACGTTGCCAGCGAAGCGCGAGAGGATCTGCTCGCACGTCTTCTTCACGTTGACGGCTTTGTTTCGATAGAAGCTGACGGGATAGATCAGGCGCTGGATCTCGCTCGTGCTCAGATTGGCCATCCTCCGCGGCGTCCGGGCGACCTTGAAGAGCCGCCGCGAGGCTTCGGCGGTGACTGCGTCACGCGTTTGCGCCGAGAGCATGGTCGCGATGAGCACCTGGAACGCGTCTTCCTTCTGCTCCTCCGCAATCTTTTCGACAGCCGGCTGGTCGAGGCCGTCGATGGCTCTGGCGAGGCGGCGCATGATGGCGGGCACGCGCCCACGTGACCCCGTCGGCTGCGCTCTCATGACGCAACGGGTGTCAGCGGAGAGCGACCGTCGAGCACGGCGAGAACGTTGCGAACGGCAAGCTCCGCCATCGCGGTCCGCGTTTCGCGCGTCGCGCTGCCGAGATGCGGCGCCAGGACGATGTTTTCGAACTCGAGAAGGGCCGCCAACACCTCGGGCTCGCGTTCGTACACGTCGAGTGCGGCGGCGGCAATCAGGCGTTCCTTGAGGGCCCACGCAAGCGCTTCTTCGTCGACGAGTGGGCCGCGCGCGGTGTTCACCAGAATCGCGGACCGCTTCATGCGGGCGAGCGCGCGCTTGTCGATCAGGTGCCGGTTGGCGGGCGTCAGTGGCGCATGAATCGAGACCACGTCCGAGGTCACGAGCAACTCGTCGACGGACATCTCGTCGGATCTTCCCTTCGCGTGGCCTCGCGTCGCGAACACGGCGCGCATGCCGAACGCCGGCGCCTTCTCGGCGACGGCCGTCCCGATGCGGCCCCGTCCGATGATTCCAAGCTGTTTTCCGCGCAGCTCCATGCCCAGCATGAAATCGAGTGCCCACCCTTTCCACCCGCCATGCCTGACCAGCCGGTCGCCTTCCGCGATTCGTCGCGCCGCGGCGAGGATCAGTCCCCACGTGAACTCCGCGACCGCTCCCGTCAGCACGTCCGGCGTGTTCGTCACGACGATGCCGCGCGCCCTCGCGGCGGCAACGTCGATATTGTCGTAACCAACGGCGATGTTCGCGATGATCCTCAGGTCGTCAGCGGCATCCATCACGTCGGCCGTCATGTGATCGGTCAGCACGCAGATGACTGCCTGTTTGCCGCGGAGCCGTTGCTTCAGCTCCTCAGGGCCGAGCGGACCGTTTGGGAGGTCGACCTCGCAGCAAGCCTCGAGCTCCGCAAGAACCGACGAAGGGACCCGGCGAGACAGGAGAACTGACGGTGTCATTGACGATTGTCGATTGCGGATTGCAGATTGACGGATTGCGGATTGCCGATTGCGCGGTAGCCACTGACTCTGCAACGATAATCCGCAAGCAACAATCCGCAATCCGTCAATCCGTCAATCCGCAATCAGCAATCCGTCAATCTGCATTCTACAATCTGCAATCGTCAATGATTAGTGTCCGTGCGACTCGCAGTAGCCGCAGCGATTGCAACGCACCGCGGGCTCGATGAGGCAGGGCCCTTCCGACTCGGGGAGGGGATATCGGTAGTGGCTCGCGTGACCCATGAACGTGAGTGGCTTCGGCGCCGCGGGATCTGAGGCTGCCCCGCCAAGATGCCGCGCAATCGATTCGCGGACGAGGGCTCGAAGTGCGTCCTCGTTCATGGCTCTCCATCGTACGTGATTGTGTCGACGATGCCAATGATTGCGGCATCGACAGCAGCGGCCTTACGCCCGAGCGCATCGCCTGCGGCTCTGCCCTCAATCACGACCAGCACCGTTTCGCCGACACCGGCACCGACCGAATCGATCGCAAGTAGAGCGACGCCGCGCGGCCGGCGATCGAGCGTCAGCGGCTGGACCAGCAGCAGCTTCGCGCCTTCGAGCTTGCGGTTCTTCTGCGTCGAAACGACGGTTCCGACGACCTGCGCGATTTGCATCTCAAGCCATCGTCCAATGATCGACGATGCCGACGATGGTCGCGTCGGCAGGAGGCTCGGCAGGATAGAACGGATACGCGGCCTCGCGGCCGCGGACGAAGAACACGTTCTCGCCGACGCCAGCGCCAACCGAGTCCAGCGCGACGAGCGTGCGGCCGCTGGCGGAACCATCGCTCGCGAGCGGCTGCACGATCAGCAACGTCGTGCCGGCGAGATTCGCGTCCTTGATCGTCGCGACGACTTCCCCGATAACCTTCGCGAGCTGCACGTTGATTAACCGGGGGACTTCGTCCCCCAGACCTCCTTATACGCTCGCTCGCGGGGACTCCGACGCCCCGCTCCGCTCGTGTGGCTCACTCGCTGTGCTCGTTCGTCAGTTGTCCCGTACTTCGATGGTGTCCACGATTCCGACGATGGCCGCGTCGACCGGGCAGTCTTTCATGCCCGACGCCATCCGCGCCGAGCTGCCGCTCACGATGAGCACCGTTTCGCCAAAGCCCGCGTCAACCGTATCCACCGCGACGAGATAGTTGCCCTCGGCCTTTCCCTTCGGATCCATCGGGCGCGCGATGAGCAGCTTGGTGCTGACGAGCCGCTCGTCCTTGCGCGTCGCCACGACGGTGCCGACGATCTTCGCGAGGATCATTTGGCGTTCACAGTCGCCTTTCCAATCGGCAGCGCATCCTCGAGATTCGCGTGGGGACGCGGAATCACGTGCACGGAGACGAGCTCGCCGACGCGGCGCGCTGCTGCGGCCCCGGCATCGGTCGCCGCCTTCACCGCCGCGACGTCCCCCCGGACGATTGCCGTCACGTATCCAGCGCCAATCTTCTCCCACCCAACGAGCGTCACTTTGGCCGCCTTGACCATCGCGTCGGCCGCCTCAATCATCGCGACCAGGCCCTTGGTCTCGACCATGCCGAGCGCCTCTCCCATTCGGACCCTCCCAGAATTGCAGATTGCTGACTGCTGATTGCCGAGATACTGACGGAACGTCGCTCGGAAAATCAATCAACAATCTGCAATCCGAACCAGCACTCTGCAATCCGTAAATCAGCATCCGCAATCCGCAATCAGCAATTCTCCATAAGGTTCTTGACCGCATCTTCGATGAGTTTCGTGAGTTCGCGGTATGTTAGCCGAAGTTCGCCGTCGGGACCCACAGATACCTGGCGATCGATCACCGCCGTATCGGGCACGAGTCGTTGACCTGGCGAGACCGGTGCCTGCACCGTCTGGCATGACGCCGGATCCTCCGTTGTGCCGCTACTCGGCTCCGGACAGATCGGCGCGGGAGCGGCAATCCCGTACATCCCGCGAAGCCCCTGCAGTCTGAACACCTCCTCGCGCGAGAGCAGGCGCTCACCGCCGAGCAGCCGCGCGACCAGGCTGATCTTCGCGAAGTGCTCGACGGTTTCCATCTTGTAATAGGCGGCGTACAGATCGGCGCCCACCGTGAGCGCGCCGTGATTTGCGAGCAGCATTCCGTCGTGCGCCTTCACGTATTTCCGAACGGCGTCGGGCAATTCCTTCGTCGACGGAGTGGCGTACTCCGCGATTGGGACACTTCCGAGCGTGGTCACGACCTCGGCGAGCACGGCCCGATCGAGCGGGATGCCGGCTACCGCAAATCCGGTGGCAATCGGCGGGTGTGCGTGTACGACGGCCTGGACATCCTGCCGCTGGCGGTAAACCTCGAGGTGCATTTGCATTTCCGAGGAGGGATCGCGTTCGCCGGCCAGCTTCACGCCGTCGAGATCCGTGATGCACATCATCTCCGGCGTCATGAATCCCTTGGAGACATTTTTCGGCGTCATCAGCAGACGCGTCGCGTCGAGACGAACGCTGATGTTCCCGTCGTTGGACGCCGTGTACCCGCGCGCGTACAGACGTCGGCCCACTTCGACGATATCGGCACGCAGTTGCGATTCTGTCGGCATCGCAATCAGGCCACGCGGCCGAGGCACGAGGCAGTAGGCACGAGGCACGCGCACCAGGCACGAGACACCAGGCACGAGGCACGGCGCTGTTTTATTCTCCCCGCCACTGCTTCCTGCACTTCTCAGAACAGAAATACGCCGTCTCGTTGCCGCTTCGAGCGACCAGAGCCTTCGCAGGCACCACGAACACTCCACAGATCGGATCACGCACGAGCTTGACCGATGGTGGTGGCACTGAATCCACGCGACGATACCTGGCGCCTTCGAGAATCCCTTTCACCAGCAGCCACAGGGCGCGCACGATGAGCAAAAAGACGATGAAGCGAAGGATCAGCATCATCCTCAATCCGGCGGCTTGCTGTCGGAGCCTGCGCTGCCAACAGTCGGATGCGCGCTGCGGACGCCGTCGAGGGCCTGCTTCGCGGCTCTTGCTTCGGGTGAGGTGGGCGCGACCTCCAGCACGCGCTGCCATGCCTTGGTGGCCCCTTCGAGGTCCTGCTTGCCGAACGCCCGGACGATTCCCACGTTCAACAGCGTCTTCGAATGATTCGGATCGATCGCGAGCGAGCGATCGAATTGCGCCAGCGCGCGATCGGGCTGATTCATGTAGTAGTAGCTGATGCCGAGGTCGGTGCTCGCGTTCACGTTTCGCGGATCCGTCGCGAGCGCTGCCTCGTACCACCGGCTCGCTTCGTCGAAGCGTTCAGCGTCGAAGTACAGGTTGCCGAGCCGCACGCGCGTTTCCGCGTCGTTCGGGTTGCGTTCGGCCGCTGCGCGAAGCGCCGACGCACGTGATTCGTCGAGGGGTGGCGCGGTCTGCGCCGGCGCGGAGCCCGACTGCTGCGTCGTCGGTGACGCCGCCCGCGGCACGACCGCCTGCTGGCTACCGATGATCCATCCGACGAGCACGCCGAAGAAGACGCCGGCTATGCCGACGATGAGGGACTCTTTCGACACGTTCTCATTGTAACGTCCGGCGAAACCAGTCCACCAACGAGTCGGCGAGTCCCGGCGACTCGAGGAGCATCATCGTGCCGTGGCCGGCGTGGCTCAGGATCAGCGGTTCGTGACCGTGTCCGCCGGCCTTCTCGAGATCCCGAACCGACCTCGACGCGTACGGGTCGTCGTCGCTTGCTACGAGGAGCAGGGGGCGCGCACCGTACTTCCTGACGGCCGCTTCGATTCTCAAGCCGCGGTAGTCGAGCGATGGCGAGAGCAGCGCCACGCTCGCGACGCCGGCATCGTCGGCCGCCTCGAGAGCAGCGAGATTCGCGCCGAGCGACGCGCCGGCGACGCCGATTTTTCCCGGGCGCACCTCGGCGCGATCCGCTGCAAAGCGACGGGCCGCGCGGACGTCGGAAACCATCCGCGCGAGATCCTGGCCGATCGCACCCTGCGATTCACCATGACCACGGAGATCGAAGGCCAGCGCGCCGATGCCTTCGGATGCGAGACGCGCGGCAAACGAATCCCAGTCGCGCCTCGAACGCTGGAACATGTGGACGAGCACGACGGCCGGCGCCGGCCGCGAGGATGCCTCGTACCATGTGCCGGTGAGCGTGATCCCGTCATCAGTGCGGAACGTGACCCGCTGCGGCGCGACGACGCTCGCCGGTGGCCCGAGAAGCAAAATGAGGGTCAGGAGAGCAGCGCTCCGCATCACCGGTCACCCGAACCTCAGCCTGCGAGCACCTTCAGGTACTCGCGGACGGCGCGATCCAGACCGACGAACAGCGCATGGCTGATGAGCGCATGGCCAATCGAGACTTCATCGAGATGCGGAAGCGAGCGGAACAACGGAAGGTTCGACAAATCGAGATCGTGGCCGGCGTTGATCCCCAGCCCCAGCTCGTGAGCGAGGCTTGCAGCTGCCGCGTACTTCCCGACGCTCTCGCGAGCGTCGCGCTCCCCGCGGATGAAGGCGCGCGCGTAAGGCTCGGTGTACAGCTCTATTCGATCGCCGCCCACTGAGGCGGCCCACCTCACTGCGTCCGGCTCGGGGTTGATGAAAAGGCTCACCCTGATTCCGCGGTCGCGAAGCTGCCGAACCGTTGCACGCAGCTCTGCGAGAGGCGTATCAGCCGGCCAGCCCGCCTGACTCGTTATTTCGCCCGGCCGCACCGGAACGAGTGTGCACTGATCCGGCCTGACACGATGAACGAGCTCCAGCAGATCGGGTCGCGGGTCGCCTTCAATGTTGAATTCGACGTTGCCGCCGGGCGGCTGGAGCTCGGAGGCAATCTCCTCGACATCGGCGAAGGTGATGTGTCGTGCGTCCGCGCGCGGGTGCACGGTGATTCCTGGCGCACCGCTCGACACGCACGTCCGCACGGCCCCAATGACGCTGGGCACCTGCCCGCCGCGCGAGTTCCGGATGGTCGCGACTTTGTTGACGTTGACGCTCAGCTTCGGCGCGATGTGCTGCTGACCGGTCATCCAAGATGATCCTTGACAAGGCCGGCGAGCTCGGACGCCCATCCCTGGATTTCGTGCTGATCGCGCCCCTCCATCATGACTCTGAGGAGCGGTTCCGTCCCCGAGTAGCGCACCAGCAGCCGTCCATGGCCGGCAAGACGTTGCTCGACCTGATCGAGCGCGTTTGCGATGGCCGGAACCGACCGGAGATCCTTCTTCTCCCGAACGCGCACGTTGATGAGAACCTGGGGGTACGTCACGAGCTCGGACGCAAGGCCGGCAAGCTCGCGGCCCGTTTCGGCCATCACACGCAGGACGTTCAACGCCGTCACGATACCGTCACCCGTGAAGAGGTGTTCGGAAAAGATGATGTGGCCCGACTGCTCTCCGCCCAGCGACAGGTTCCGCCTGACCATCTCCTCCATCACGTACTTGTCGCCAACGGGACATCGGACCAGCTCGATCCCGCTCTCGCGGAGCGCGAGCTCGAGACCGATGTTGCTCATCACGGTCGCGACGATCGCGTTACCCTGCAGCCGAGAGGTCGCCTTCATCTGACGGCCACACATCAGAAGAACCGCGTCACCGTCGACGATCGCTCCGTTTGCGTCAACGAAGATCGCGCGATCGCCGTCGCCGTCGAACGCAACGCCAATCCGGCAGCCGGTCTCGCGAACCGCGCGCGCCAGCACTGCAGGATGTGTCGAGCCGCAGTCCAGATTGATGTTGCGTCCGTCCGGAGCGGCCCCGTAAACGCGAACGTCGAAGCCAAGCTCGCGGAACAGACGTGGTGCAACGGTCGTCGTCGCGCCGTTCGCGCAGTCGATCGCGATCGTCAGTCGCGCCAGCCGTTCGGGATTTGGGAGCGCGAGCCGCGCGTGAGAGATGTACGCGTCGACCAGATCGGCACGCTCGATCTGCACGCCGGCCGCGGGAACGATCCAATCCGCATCAGCGACAATCCGCTCCACCTCACGCTCGAGCGTCGCGGTGAACTTCTCGCCGCGGCCGGAGAAGACCTTGATCCCGTTGTCGTCGAACGGATTGTGCGAAGCGGAGATGACGATGCCCGCATCGAATCCCATCGCCCGCGTCACATATGCGATTGCCGGCGTCGGGATGACGCCCGCGCTCATGACCGTCGCGCCTGCCCATCCGGCGCCACGTGCGAGCTCGGCCTCGATCCACTGGCCCGACTCGCGTGTGTCCCGGCCCACGACGAAGCGTAGAGGCCGGGCGGTGTCCACTCCCGCCGGCTGCTGGCGCATTGCACGCACGAGCGCCGCGCCCAGGCGCGCAACGGTCGGCGCGTCGAGCGGAAATACGCCAGCCTTGCCGCGAACGCCGTCGGTGCCGAAGAGGTGGGCCATGGAGAATTGTGAATTCTGAATTGTGAATTGAGCGGCGCTCGGCCAACATCGAGTACTGGGACGACTAGTTGCTCTGCGAATCACTCAGTCATCGACAGGTGCCAACTCGTCCGTCTGGCCTGCGTGGCACGTTGTTGTCAATTCACAATTCTCAATTCGCAGCTGACTGTCCCGTCACTTGATCGTGACTTCCACGACGTTGGGCGAAATGGAGCTCACCCCGAAGTCCTCAGCAGGATCGACCTGAACCCGAAGATTGTACCGGCCGGGTCCGAGCCCGGCAAGATCCACGAACGCGTCGACGGAATCGGGCCGCAGCGCGGCAAGCACTTCGCGGCGGCCGCGAACAGCAATCTTTGCGAGCGTCGGCGACACCTGCGCGCGAAAGCCGGTGCCGAGATTGCGCCACCGTACGGGCACGCCCGAGAGCTCGCGCTCGATCGGCGCCGGCCAGATCTCGATCACCACCGTCGCACTCTGTGGGTGCGCGAGGCGCACCCCGGTGTCCGCGACGCCAACGGTCACGACGTCGCGTACTCTCTCCCGACTTCCCGCAATGCTGACCGGCTCCGTCGTCGCCTCGGCGAGCTCCCGGATGTTGCTCTCCGGGCCGATGACCTGCACGGTCGCGGGCTCCGCCGACATGCGACCAACGACGAAGCCAGGGGCTGGTTCTCCTTCGAGCGCGGGGACCACCGGTACGACGCGTGTGGCGGAGCGTTCGAGCCCGAGCGACAACGACGCTGGCACGACCTGCGCGACTTCGACGCCGAACGGTGCGCGCACTTCGTCGGGTCGAATGTGAAAGAGCCGCGAGCCCGGCCTGGCTGACGAGAGATCCAGGACAGCGACGAGTTCGCCCGGCTCGAGCCGCGCCAGAAGCGCCGACGATCCCCTCACCCGGACGTCGACCGTCGATGGCGGATCGCCGGCAATCTCGAGGTGCGGCGGGATGTTCCGAAACTCGAGCGGAACTCGGATGCTGCGTTCGACCACGTGCTCGCCGGCGACGGTCAGCCAGAGCAGGGTCGCCAGCGCGAGCGCGAGCACTTTGAGGCCCAGGTGCCGGAACGGGTGATACGGCATTCGTGTCGATATGGTCGTTGGCGCGCCCTAAAACACGGCATTCTCGGTTGGCGCAGCCCGACAGCTAGGTTATTTGCGTTAGACCTCGGAAACCGCTCGGAGTGTGCGTGTCGATTGCGTCAGAGATCGTAAACGGGCGTCGCGGCGCGTGGGCTCGCGCGACGCTGGGCGATCAGTGAGTGCAACCGCTCGCGCAGTTGATCGGCGGTCAGGCCACGGTCGATTCGGCCGTCCAGCGCGAGCGCGATCTGACCCGTCTCTTCGGACACGACGATTGCCGCCGCGTCGGATTCCTCCGTGACGCCGATCGCGGCGCGATGGCGAGTACCGAGCTCGCGGCTCACACGCGGATTCACGGTCAGCGGAAGGAAGCACGCGGCCGCCGCAATCCGATCCTCCTGCAGCACGACCGCCCCGTCGTGCATCGGCGATCCTGCCTGAAAGATCGTCACGAGCAGATCGTACGTCAGAGTGGCGTCGAGCGGAATCCCGCTCTCGATGTAGTTGCGCAACCCGATTTCGCGCTCGATAACGATGATCGCGCCGGTCTTGTGCGTCGCGAGCATCGTCGCGGCGACCACGACTTCCTCGATCGTTTCGTTTGCGGCTTCCTGGCGGTTGAAGTAGCGAAAGAACGGCGCCTGCCCGAAGTGCGCCAGTGCGCGCCGGATGTCGGACTGGAAGATCACGATCGCCGCGAAGGCGACGTAGACGAGCATGTTGCGGATCATCCAGTTGACCGTCTGAAGCGGGGCCAACCGTGAGATGTAGAACAGCGCCACGATGAGGAGGGAACCCACCGCCATCTGCGCGGCACGCGTCCCCCTGATTAGTTTCAGGAATTCGTAGATCAGGATCGACACAATCGCGATGTCGAGCAGATCCCACCAACCGACCGGTGGCCGGCGCAGCAGGCCGGTCAGGAATTCGGTCATCGGTGGGTAGCTTACCAGACCGGGGACAGGCACCCGTGCCATCCACCCGGGACAGGCACCCGTGCCATCCATCGGGGACAGCCACCCGCGCCAGTCACGATTGGATGTCCCGGGCGGAGGCGCGGGCTGCCGCGCGAATTCGGTCGGCAACGCGGACGACATCGACCATCTCGCGCACCGCGTGGACGCGGACGATGTGCGCGCCCATGAGGATGTTGGCACTGACGGCGGCCGCGGTGCCCCAGTCGCGCTCCGTGACTGGCGCGGCGCCCAGGGCAGCTTTCAGGTAGGACTTGCGCGACGGGCCGGTCAGAATCGGCCTGTCGACTGAGCTCAGCTCGGCAAGTCGCGCGAGCACCTCGAATGTCTGTTCGGCACGCTTGGCGAATCCGAGACCAGGATCGATGACGATCGCGTCGCGTCGAATCCCGGCCGCGATAGCCCGAGCGACGGTCGAGCCGAGCTCCGCGACGATGTCGCCAACCACATCACCGTAGGACGCCTCGCGGTACATCTCAAGCGAGCGCCCACGGTTGTGCATCAGCACCACGGCTGCGCCGGTCTCGGCAACCGCCTCTGCAAGCCGCTCGTCGTACTGCAAGCCGCTGACGTCGTTGACGATCGTCGCGCCGCACGAGATGGCACATCGGGCCACGGCGGCCTTGTAGGTGTCGATCGAGACAGGAATGCGGCCGTGACGCCCGAGCCCTTCCACGACCGGCAGTACACGGCGAAGCTCCTCCTCCTCCGACAACGCCTCCGCGCCTGGTCTCGTCGATTCACCGCCGACATCGAGGATGTCGGCCCCGTCTTCGATCATCCGGAGCCCGTCCTCCACCGCGCGACCGGGGTCGAATCTCACACCGCCGTCCGCGAACGAATCCGGGGTGACGTTGATGATGGCCATCACGAGCGTTCGCTCGCCGAGATCGAGGGGCGCGCGGCCGGGCAGTGGAACGAAATAGCGCTTGCGGGGGGAAAAAGGAAAAGGGAAAAGGGACAACGGAAAAGGAATTCTATCCTTTTTCCCTTTTGCCTTTTCCCTTCCGCCGCAAAGCGGCGGTTACTCTTGTGCCAGCGGCTTGTTCAATGGCTGAAGCGGCGGGACGATGGACGGTCGCTCCTTCGTTGGCCGTTTCGCGTCCTCCGGCTGTGCGGCAGCCGCAGCCGGCTTGTGCTCCTCGAGCGGCAGCCCCGCAACGATGCTGCGGACCTGATCCGCGTCGAGCACTTCGCGCGACAGAAGCTCCTCGGCGATGCGATCGAGCGCCTCGCGATGAGTTTCCAGCAGCCTGCGAGCCTTGTCGTAGTTCGCAACGATGATGCGCTTGAGTTCCTGATCGATGCGAATCGCCGTGTCCTCGCTGTAGTCCTGGTGCTGAGCGATTTCACGGCCGAGGAAGATCTGCTCTTCCTTCTTGCCGAACGTGAGCGGCCCCATGGCGTCGCTCATGCCCCACTCGCAGACCATCTTTCGCGCGAGCTCGGTCGAGCGCTCGAGATCGTTTCCGGCGCCCGTCGTGATGCCGTGCATCGTGATCTCTTCCGCGATGCGACCGCCAAGCAGTATTGCAATCTGATCGTTCAGATAGTCGCGCGAATAGTTGTGCTTGTCGTCAACCGGCAGCTGCATCGTCACGCCGAGCGCCATCCCGCGCGGGATGATGGTGACCTTGTGAACAGGATCTGCGTGCGGAAGGACGACCGCGAGGAGCGCGTGGCCCGCCTCGTGAACGGCAGTAACCTTCTTCTCCTCGTCGTTGATGATCATCGAGCGCCGCTCCGAGCCCATCAGGACCTTGTCCTTTGCAAACTCGAAGTCGAGCATGCGGACGACCTTCTGGTTGTAGCGCGCGGCGTTGAGCGCCGCCTCGTTCACCAGGTTCGCGAGATCGGCACCGGAGAAGCCGGACGTCCCGCGCGCCAGCACGTGAATGTTGACGTCGTCGGCGAGCGGAATCTTCTTGGTGTGGACCGCGAGAATCCCCTCGCGTCCCTTGACGTCGGGACGATTCACGACGATGCGTCGATCGAATCGGCCAGGGCGAAGCAGTGCAGGATCGAGGACGTCGGGGCGGTTTGTCGCCGCGACGAGAATGACACCCTCATTCGACTCGAACCCATCCATTTCGACGAGCAGCTGGTTAAGCGTCTGCTCGCGCTCGTCGTGGCCGCCGCCGAGGCCGGCGCCGCGGTGACGCCCGACGGCATCGATCTCATCGATGAAGACGATGCATGGCGCGTTCTTCTTGCCCTGTTCGAACAGGTCGCGGACGCGTGACGCGCCAACGCCGACGAACATCTCGACGAAATCCGAGCCGCTGATCGAGAAGAACGGCACGTTCGCTTCGCCCGCAACTGCGCGCGCGAGCAACGTCTTGCCCGTTCCGGGAGGGCCCATCAGCAAGACGCCCTTGGGAATGCGGCCGCCGAGCTTCTGGAACTTCTGAGGCTCCTTGAGGAACTCGATGATCTCCTGCAGTTCCTCTTTCGCCTCGTCGACACCGGAAACGTCCTTGAACGTAACCTTCTTCTGGGAGCTGGACGACAGTTTCGCGCGGCTCTTGCCAAACGAGAGGGCTTTGTTCCCGCCGCTCTGCATCTGCCGCATGATGAAGATCCAGAAGCCGATCATGAGAAGAATCGGCGCCCAGGAGTACAGCAGCGTGGCCCAGGGGCTGGTGCTCTCTGGCTTCGCCTCGATGGCGACGCCCTTCTCCTCTAAGAGATTCCCCAGGCGATCGTATTGCTGCGGCGCGTACGTACGGAACTTGTCGGAGCTGCCGTTGCCGGTATTACCGGCCATCGTCCCGGTGATCTCGTTGCCCGTGATGACAACCGACACCACGTCGCCGGCATTGACGCGCTTGATGAAGTCCGAGAATGGTATCGAGGAGGGGCTTGGCCGCAATCCGACGGAGAACTGCCAGATCAGGACCCCAACGACAACGAGGACCATCCAGAAGAGCAAACTCTTGAGGGTCGAATTCAACCTAGGCCTCCTAACCGCCTTGCTTTCAAGAATATCACGCCTTGCAGCGGCTCCGTGACCCGAAAATCATCAGCGACCGAGTGCCCGACGATCCAGACGATTCGATCCTCGCTATCGACCACGAGCGGGAGCGAGTCGCGTTCCTCGCGCGGTACTTTTCGGTCAACGAGGAAGTCCTGCAGCTTCTTGCCTCGTCCGCCGAGACCGAACGGTCGAAACCGATCACCCGGCAGGCGCGACCGCACCGCCAGCGGGAGCACCGGCCGGTCAGCCCGAACCAAGGCTGTCAGGGGATCGCCGGGAAACTCCCGGCTCTTGCCAGGAGGATGCCAGCGCGTGTCCTGGGCCGTCTCGATGGCCTCTCCTTCACCGCAAAACGCTGAAACCGACCACCCTTGCGCCTCGAGAACGACTTCTCCAGGTATAGACAACGGAACCCGAAAAGAGTTCGAGAACGGCGCACGCTGTGTGCGCCCAAGCACAATCTTGTCTGCCGTTCTGGTCGCCTGTTGGCCGGGGAGACTCACGCTCGATCGCTCGGACTGGCGCGCGAGGGCCAACAGGCGTTCGACGTGCTCGAACCCGACGAACCGCGCCGGTGCCAGAATCGACAGGGCGAGTCGCACGACACGAGAGGCCAGCGCCGGGTGCGCGGCCACGAGCCCGTCCGCGTCGATCTCAACCTGGCCCGGCTCGCGCTTTTGACGACGTGGCGCGACCGCGATCCAGTCTGCGACCCCGTCGGCCGCTGGGATGTCGACCGACCTCAGCCGGCCGGTGTCATCGCGTTCTCTAACTAAGACGAGGGAACTTGCCAAATCGATTGCTTCTTGTTCGAGACGTTCGCTGTCTTCGCGAGCGATCGCCGCCTCCCGAGCGAGGACGTCGACCACTGCCGGCGAAAACTCTCGCTGAAGAAGCGGGATCAATTCATGACGGACCCTGTTCCGCGCGAACGTCGTATCGGTGTTCGTCTCGTCCTCGCGGAACGTGAGACCGCGTTCAGCCAGCCACTCACGGAGCTCGGCACGACTGATTTCGAGCAGCGGACGAACGACGAGGCCTGCCTTTGGGCGAATCGCGGAGAGCCCCCGGAGTCCAGAGCCTCTGATAAGACGAAGCAGGAAGGTCTCGGCCTGGTCGTCACGCGTGTGGCCGGTTGCGACAACGTCCGCGCGGACCTCGCTTGCGATTCTGATGAAGAACTCGTAGCGCACCCGCCGTCCCGCATCTTCGATCGACGTACGAAGCTCGCGGGCGATCCCACGAACGTGACGCCGTTCCGCGTAGAACGGGATGCACAGATCACGGGCGAGAGCCCGGCAGAATTCCTCGTCATCGTCAGCCGCGACGCGCAGCCCGTGGTTCACGTGTGCGATGCCGGCGACTGCCAGCTCTGCTTGCCTTTCGAGCTCACGCAACAGATACAGGAGCGCGACGGAATCGGATCCTCCCGATACGGCGACGACCAGGCGTCCGCCTCGCGGAACCAACGCAAACTTATGAATCGTCGCGAGAACGCGGGCGGGAAGATCCATGTCAAGAGAGAAGGGAGAAGGGAAAAGGGAAAGAGTTATCCCTTTCCCTTTTCCGTTTTCCCTTGTCAGCGAAGAAAGTATGGTGCCGGTGCAGGGACTTGAACCCCGGACCCTGCGGATATGAGCCGCATGCTCTAACCAACTGAGCTACACCGGCAGGAATTTGTAATTGTACCATGAGCCGAGGGCCTGCTCGCGCGCGCCAGGCCGGTAGTTCGGGCGCTCGGTGTTCGGTAGCTCGCTGAATCCGCCGCTCTAATCTTCAATCAGTGCAGCCGCGAGGAGCGGGATCATGATCTCGTGATGGCCGACGAGCGAATACCCCTTCCCGATCCCTGCGACAGGACGCGCGACGACGTTGGTGAGCGGCCGATACAGTCGCTCGAAATCCAGGTTGACCGTCGTCAAACCGTCGAGCGGAACCCCGCGATTCCTCGCAAGCGCCACAGCCTTCAGGAACACTTCCGGCAGCACGACTGCCGAGCCGCAATTGAGATAGACGCCGCCGCGAAGTCTGGCAACGTTGGAGACGAGAAACCGGAAATCCCGAAGGCTGCCTTCGCCAAGCGCGGCGCCCGACGCATCAGGATGCATGTGGATGATGTCGGTGCCAATGCCGATGTGCACCGTCACAGGAATCCCGAGCCGTGCAGCCGCACCGACAACGCTGAGCGATTCGTGCGGAGGTCGCAGATCGTGAATCCGCTTGCCCACGGCTTGACCTATACCGAGGCCCGAACCAACGCCGTCGTTGATCGCCTGATTCAGCAGTCGACCGGTTTCGTCCGCCATACCGAAACGGCCAGGTCCCAGCGCTTCGTCGACTTCCTCCGATGTGGACCCGGCAAGCGCCACCTCGAAGTCGTGAATGACGACAGCGCCATTCACGGCAACGGCTGACACGAACCCACGCTCCATCAAGTCGATGATCACGGGCGACAGACCCGTCTTGATGACGTGCGCGCCGAGTCCCCACAGAATGCCTCGGTTCGCGTCATGCGCGCCGCGAATCGCGGCAACGACCGCCTTGAAATCGGCACCGGCCAGGATGCCGGGCAGCGATGCGATCAGCTCACGGACGTTCCCGCTCCGCAATGGTTTCGCAAAGTCAGCTGCGTGTGCTTTGCTCGACCGGGACGTCAGCGGATAGGTCTTGATGCCGGAGAGATCGAATTCTTCGTACTCGAATGGCACGGAGGAAGGATAAGGGAAAACGCGCGGAGTCTGAAGACCCCGGGGTACAGTGCGTGATTGCAAAGCCGCCGCATCACACACGCTTGTGGGACTGGGTCATCAGCATCACAGGTTTGTAGGGCGGGTCTTCGGACCCCGCCGCACTTCACACAATCAACATCGCGTCCCCGTAGCTGTAAAACCGATACCGCGCCCGAACGGCTGCCGCGTAGGCCGCAAGCACGTTCTCGCGTCCCGCGAACGCGGACACGAGCATCAGCAGCGACGATTTCGGTAGATGGAAATTCGTCAGCAGACCGCTGATCAGCTGAAAATCGAACCCCGGATGAATGAACAGCTCCGCAGTGGCTCGTCCTGCCGCAACTGTTCCGCGCGATCGAATCGCCGCGTCTTCCAGCGCACGCGTTGTCGTTGTTCCGACGGCGACAACGCGGCGGTGTTCGGAGCGCGCCCGTTCGATTGTGCGAGCCGCGGACTCCGAGATCTCGTAAGACTCAGGATCGACCACGTGTTCTTCGACGATCGATGTTCGGACGGGCTTGAACGTTCCGTATCCGACGTGCAGCGTAATCTGGCAGCGCTCGATCCCTTGACGCGCCAGCTCGTCGAGGAGCTCCGGCGTGAAGTGCAGACCGGCGGTGGGCGCGGCTACCGATCCTCGAACGCGTGAGAAGACGGTTTGGTACCGCTCACGATCCAGTGACGTGTCGTGTCGTTTGATGTACGGCGGGAGCGGGACGTGCCCGAGCGCATCGACCAGGTAGTCGACGTCCCCTCCGGAGTCCGACCAGAGCCGGATCCGTCGTCGGCCGTGAAATCGCCGCTCGAGGACTTCGGCCATCAGGACACCGGCATCCCCTTCGAATCGCATCATCGACCCGGGTTTCAACTTCTGACCAGGATGCACGAGCGCGTCGCAGATCCTGCCCGAAACCTTGGCACTTGCTGGCACGAAATTCGCCAGTACCTCAGACTCGAGCGTAGTTGCACGCTCGGGCTGGGCTGCATCGGCTGAGCCCAGCAGCAGGCACTCGGCCGCGCCGCCGCTCGGCACTCTTTTGCCGAGGAGTCGTGCTGCGAACACGCGGGTGTCGTTGACGACGAGGAGATCGCCGGGACGGAGCGTTGAAGGGAGATCGGCAATCGCGCCGTGCCGAACGTCACCGCGCGAGCGATTGAGAATCATCAATCGCGATGTCCCGCGAGACGGCGGATACTGCGCAATGAGCTCGTCAGGAAGCTCGTAGTCGAAATCGGTTACCAGCATCGCCGACAGCGCGAATCACGCGAGACGTGGAATGACGAATCGCCAGAAAGCCGCGGCGCTCGTGGACGACCACGCATCCCGACGAAAGGGATCCATCGAAGCAGAAGGGGAATCACCGCCGGTCGTCATTCGCATGCCGGTCAACGTTCGAAACGTCGCGTTGACCATTATTGCCGCTCTCGCGGTGATCCTGTTCCTCCGGCTCGCACAGTCGGTGCTGATTCCAATCGTGCTGGGGATTCTCATCAGCTACGCGTTGACCCCGCTCGTGAACTCGATCACGCGACTGAGAGTTCCACGCAGTGTCGGTGCCGCCGTCGCGATATCCATTCTCGCCGGAAGCCTCGGGATCGGCATGTACTCGCTCAGTGACGAAGCCATGGCCTTCATCGGCGACGTGCCGCAGGCCGCGCAGCGGATACGCGCCCGGCTGGCCGCGCACCGGCGTCAGACGAACGGCGCGCTTCAGCAGGTGCAGCGCGCCGCGAACGAGATCGACAAGACCGCACTGGCCACTCAACCGGAGTCGACGAGCCCCGGCGGCATTACGAAGGTTCAAGTGGTCCAGCCGCCATTCAGGGCATCGGACTATCTCTGGATAGGCGGCGTGGGGCTCGTCGGGTTTATCGGGCAGCTGACAATCATCCTGCTGCTCGTGTACTTCTTCCTCGTGACGGGCGATCTCTACAAACGCAAGTTAGTGAAGATCGCGGGACCGAAGCTGTCGCAACAGAAGATCACCGTCCAGATCCTCGACGAGATCAACCGCCAGATCGAGAGTTTCATCCGCGTACAGGTGCTCGTCAATCTGCTGGTGGCAGTCGCAACGGGCGCGATGCTGTGGTGGTTCGGTCTCGAGCAGTTCGCCATCTGGGGCCTGCTGGCCGGCATCTTCAACTCCATTCCGTATCTCGGTCCGGTCGTGATGACCGGCGGCCTCGGCGTGGTTGCGTTCCTTCAGTTCGACGATCTGGTAAAGACCGCGTACATCTGTGGTGCGGCACTCGTCATCACGAGCCTCGAGGGACTTCTGCTCACGCCGACTCTGATGGGACGCGCCGCCCGCATGAATCCCGTCGCAATCTTCGTCGGCCTCCTGTTCTGGAGCTGGATCTGGGGCGCGTGGGGCACGATCCTCGCGGTGCCGATGCTCATGATGCTGAAGGCGGTCTGCGATCACGTCGAAGACTTGCAACCGATTGGAGAGCTGCTGGGAGAATGAGCGGGTGCCGGGGTTCGGGGTCGGGGGTGGGTTCGGGGTTCGGCATCGATTCCG
>JBKPCD010000152.1:0-9723 GCA_046727175.1 Acidobacteriota bacterium
GCCGCGACCCGCGTGTAGCGTGCCTCCGGGGTGCCGACTGGTCGTTGCCCCACGGTGAGCCAGGTAAACACGATTGCCAAGACCGCGCAGGTCCCGCCAATCGGTCCGCATGCGATGTACAGGTTCTGTTGCACCGTCAACCAGTCGCGGGCTCCGAGACGGAGCTTGCCGACGATCTCCAACACGTGCGCAAACGTGACCCCGAGCGTCAGCGCGACGAAGCTAAGGCTGAGCAACAGCACGATGACATGGCTCATTGACGTTTTGCTGGTCATAGCCAACGCGGAACCTGCACGGCATATTCCCGATAGGCCGCGCCGAACCGTCCATTGAGATAGCGCTCCTCTCGTTCGATCACCCCGTAGGTGACGATCGTTAGTGCGGCCGGCAACAGAAGCAGCGGCCACAGTCGCCTGGCCATGAGAGACGCCCCGCATAGATCAACGCCTGGCTAAGGTCGTCAGGATTCCGGCTGTGTCGATAAGGTCCGTCGCTCACGAGCGCGCGCGTTGCGCGCAACGGTGAAACCGGCGTCGATGCTCGGGCAAAGCGCCAGACCACCGCCACGCTCAGGCAGGTCCTAGTTCCGGCCAGCACCCCGCCGATCAGCCGCAGTCGCACCCGAGCGGGAGCGATGTGGACGGGAACAACCGGTGCAACGCTTCCGCAATCATCCACGCGACAAGAAACAACACTGGCGGTTGATCGAACACGCTCGCCGAATCGTTGGTCGTCATGTGCACAGGGCGAATATGCCCCAGCGGCCGCACTGTCGGCCACGGCCTGGATTCGCCGTCATCACGCCCAGGCCGCGATTCCAGGAATCGCAGACCCGTCTGTCAGACCTGGATCTCACGATGCGGCCTCGCCTATTAGAAAAACATGGATGCGAGATGCGGGCCGCTTCATATATAGCCGCAGCACTGAGAGACGAACTCGAGAGTGTCCACTGAACGGCGGTGTTTTTAAGCGCGTGGCGTTACCGAACCCATGAATTCGCGAACCGCTCTGCTTGGCCGAGAATTCGGCAGTTGCTATAACTGAGGGTGCGGAGGAATGACGTGACACACAGAACGGTACGTATCGCTCAGTTTGTCAACGTGTTGCTCTTCGCGCTCGTCATGGGCGTCTTCTGGGGAACCTGGTTCAGCCTGAGTCGATCCATCGCGTCGATTAGACCCGAGACGTTCCTTGAAGTCGGCCACACCATGATTGCGAACCTCGGCGGGCCAATGAGTGTACTGATGCCAGCCGCACTTGTCTCGTCCATGCTCCTGCTGATCATGCTGTTCCGTCAGCGAGGCGGCGCGGCCTTCAATCTGGCGTTGGCCGGTTTGCTCGACGGCAAACGCGCGACGACGCACTGGTATTACCTCAAGGAGCTACGCGAAGAGCATCCCAGCGTGCAGTACGTTGCGCATCGTCGGCTTGTGGTCGACCGCAGGGTGGCGACGACGACGGGGATTACGGCCTCAATGCCGATGTCGTTGACGTTGATCGAAGCAATCGTCGGTCGCGAAGCCGCAGAAAGGGTCGCCCATAACGTCGGTCTGAGGCGATGGGACGCGCGTCACGACAGCCATACGTTCCAGTTCACGCGCCCATTCGCATTGACTGCGATCCGCAACACCTTCGCGGTGTGGAACCGAGAGCAACTGGGTCTGGAGATCGAGCCAGGCGTCGACGAAGTGACGCTGGCGCTCGTCGCAGACGCGTGGTCACGAACGTACCGGTCACGCGCGGTGACATGGTCGCGCAGCGAGGGTGCCAAAGAGACCCGAAACGGCGTCCGCATTCGCCCCGAGAGAGTCGCCGCGAGCTGGCCAGCCGACCATCTGCTCCCTGCGATCGCGGAAGGGAGACCGGCGAGCGCGTTGGACGAAGCGCTGAATGCGATTGCTGCCCCGTATGGCATGCACACAGCCGACTTCGTTGCCATGCAGCTCGAATACCCTCGGGGCCGAGCGCATCGCAATAAGGCCGCCTGAGTAAGTGGCGCGTGCGCCAGGCAACGACCCCTTCGGCCACGCAGAAAGCGAGTTCTGACGGGGCGTGGGTCGGCTTGCCAGCGCCGTGGGCGCTCGGGTATGCCCCGTATCGCGGCGAGAGGGGAACTCGTCTTCACGACGACACGCAAGGCCTATTAGGCAATTTGACGTTGCCGTGCGAATTGGATGATTCTCCATCAAGGTCCTATGGCAGCGGCCGTAAATGACATCGACACTTCATATGGTTCCTGGCCGCGATGAAGGCACGTCGTTCGAGCACGATCGACAATGTCGTGTCGGTCATGCGCCGAGTCGATTTTCCGGCCTGCGGTTGAGCGCAGTCGCTGGAGTGAGTTGCCCGTCGACTGTCAGCCGTGAATGAGATTGTGGAGCTGCCAGTGTGAACGCGGCCGAAATCAAGATGGGGATTTCGATTCGTCCGGCCGGTCCGGGCGATGCGACCAGCTGTGGAAACGCATTCGACGGAGAACGCGATGTCGAGAGAAACGCGAATGACCGCCGGCGTTCTGCTCGTGGTGCTCCCTTCGGTATGTACGGAGGCCTGTCGATCCTATCCCTGCTGACGCAACATTCCTCGGGCTTTGTCGACAATCCCTTCGGCACGATTTGTGGCGCGCCGGCCATGCACACGCAGGCGTTTATCTGGTACTGTCGCTCGTGATGCTCCGCTATGCGGACGAGGCCCTGCTGTCGCCGTTCTGGAAGTGGATCGCCCGGGCCGGTGCGCCTATCGCGGCGATTCTTATTCCGGCGGCGTTCTTCCTCTCCGTGGCGTCTCCCACCGCGATCGAGCCGAATGGGTTGCTCAACCTCGCTTACATCGGAACCCTCTTCCTTGCAACTGGCGTCCTCAGCCTGGGAATCGGTCTGATTCGCGCCGCACGTCGCTCGTAATCACCGCTCGATCCTCCGCACCGCGACCCATCTCACTACGAGCGCGAACCGACGCTGTGTCAGATCAAATGCTACCCGAAATCCGGTCGAACACCGGCAGTTACGGATGCACCTCGACGACCTCGTTGTGGGCTCAAGTCGTTACGAGAGTGACGGTGCGATGTGCCCGTCAGCACAATGGGTGCGACCACGCCCGCGTCATTCATCAACGACTGCACACGCGTGGCCGTGTTTTCCTCCAAACGATAGTTCGAGTGCACCCATCGAGCAACGGCGCTCGCACCATGCGCTTTTGGTTGGACGAAATCAAGTAGGTCCAGCCGGCCGCCAGGCCTGAGAACCAGTTCCAACGAGAGTCGATGACCCGAAGCTGCCCGGACTTGTGCTCCCTAGACGATTCCGGCCGAATGCGACAGTTAGATGTTCAACTAGATAGTTGACAATCTGTCTGCGGCGGGACATATTCAACCTGATGGTTGATGACGCTGTCATGAACGACGTGTTCCACGCGCTCGCTCACGATGCGCGGCGCGCAATGCTCGCCCGGCTCGCCTCCGGCGATCTCACGGTTGGGGAGCTCGCCGAGCCCTTCCTGATGTCACTCGAGGCTGCTTCCAAGCACATCAAGGTACTCGAGCGAGCCGGTCTGGTTCGCCGGACCGTCGAAGGCCGTCGCCACATCTGCACTCTGTCTCCGGCGCCGCTCGCGTCCGCCTACTCCTGGCTCGGCTTCTACCAGCGCTTTTGGAACGCGCGGCTCGATGCACTGGAAGGGCTTTTCGCTCCCGCTTCAAAGATGAAAGGAAAGAAGCGAGGGGAGGGACAGAAACGATGACTCGAAAGAAGGCTCAGCCCATCGCCGTACGGTTGGAGCGGGTGATACCCGCACCTCCGCGTGACGTGTACCGTGCGTGGCTCGATCCCGATCTCCTGCGGCGCTGGCTGGCTCCCGCTGGGATCACGGTGAGCCGCGCTGAGGTCGAGGCGCGCATCGGGGGCCACTTTCGCATCTGGCATGTCGAGTCGGGAGCCGACGTCGGCGGGTTCGAGTGCGAGATCGTCGAGCTCGTGCCGGACGAACGCATCGTCTTTCGGTGGGGATTCGTCGGGCCCGAGCGAACCGCAGGACGAGTATTTGACTCGGTCTTGACCGTTAGCCTGCAGGCGGCGCCGGGAGGAGCGACGAAGCTCACCTTGATTCACGAACGGCTGGAAGATCTTGCTGCTGCGATGCCGCACATCGCCGACAAGGTGCAGGTTGGTTGGGAACTCGTCCTGGAAAAGCTCGCCGTCACGCTTGGGACGACGGGAGGCGATGCGAATGTGGGGCGCCGGAGCGTCTGAACACTGGAGGATTCTGGGATGCGGAAGGTGATCATTTTCGAATGGATGAGTCTCGATGGCGTTGTGCAGGCGCCCGCGTATGCCGATGAGGATACGAGTGGCGGCTTCACACATGGCGGCTGGCACTCGCGTTACTTCGAAGAGCGCTCGATGAAATGGGTCGTCGAGAACGTGAACCGGGGCGGAGGCTTCTTATTCGGTCGCCGCACGTACGATGTATTCGCAGCACACTGGCCCAACGCGTCGCCGGAAGAACAGGCGCTCGCCCAACCGTTGAACACCCTCCCAAAGTACGTCGCGTCGAGAACGCTGCGGGAGCCACTCGCCTGGCAGAACTCAAGGCTGCTCGCGGGCGATCTCGCCGAGTCCGTGGCCGCGTTGAAAAGCGAGGCCGGCAATGATCTGCTGGTGATTGGCAGCACTGAGCTCGCCGCTGCCCTTCTCGAGCACGATCTCGTCGACGAGATTCGGCTGATGATCGATCCCGTCATGCTCGGCGGCGGCAAACGCTTCTTTCGCGACGACGGGGTGTGTCGGCGACTCGCTCTCGTGACGAGCGAGATGACTTCGACCGGCGCGATCCTGGCAACGTACGCCCGATCAGTCGCGGAGGGTGCGGAGCGACCACAGCGGCTCCCGCACCCTCCTGCCCGCACGTGACGAGTCCAGACCACCGCGTCTTCAAGCGGCCCTCGCGTTGCAGCCGCTGCTGGATCTGAACCAGTCGATCTTCAGGTCGGTGAAGGCCTCTCACCGAACAGCGACGGCTCGCCGGCTCGCTCCAAGCCGCTGGTAAACTCCTCCAGGAGGTCGCTCGGATGGAGCCTTAGAGCTCAGAACCCCAACGCCGTGGATGCTCGGACAGTTGTACACACAGTGACGAGCGCTACAAACCTGATGTGCGCAGAGCCGATACTCACAGACGCCTAGAAGCGACAGAGCAGCTGAACAAGCTGCGGCTAGTGTCGGCAGAAATCCGCGAGTGCGGCAGTTGATTCGTGATCCGCGACTGACCGTGGTAGGTGAATCTGTCTCGAACAATCCTTGTGTATCGAAATCCGTTCGGAACGTGGGTCCCAAATCGCCGCGGGCATTGGTCGGATGGGTCCTGACACCTGGTCACGCCCCTTTCCGCTTCAACGTCTGCGTGATTGCGGTCTTCCAGGCGTTCGCGTGCTGCCACGCATCCAAGCCAGCGGTCACGGGTTGTTCGGAAATGAGCCGAGTACCGTCGTACAACCGAAGGTGTGCGAGCGCGCCTTTGAAGCACAAAACACATCGCCACGTGTCCTCTTGCCACAGAATCACGTCCGACACGTGGTCATCCTTGTTCTGAAGCGGCGCGGCAAACACGCAGCGCTGGAGGGGGTGCTACCGTAGCACAGCGGAAGGACGAGAGAGCCGTTCCGTTAGCGCCTGCCCGCGTCGTCAACAGACGGCCCGGAGGCGATCGTCGTTCGGCCGACAACGGTGAACGCGAACAAGGACAACCCGCCTCGCACGGCATTCTACCGAAGGTGTCGTGCTCAGAGCATCGGGATTCGTGGAAGTGGCCATTCGCGGCGTGCCTACGGTTAAGCCCTTCAAGCAGACTTCGCGAGTGTGGCCTTGGGGGAAGTCAGGACGAAAGAGTTCAGCGGCCTGGCTGACTCGGTACCTCCAGTCTTCGTGGCTGTATAGTTCCAACGCTGACCCGGCGGTGCCTTCCTTGAACCGGAAGCCTCTATGCACGTCGACAGACAACGTCGCCAGTTTCTTGCGTATTTCAGCGGTCTCGGATTGTCACGGACGCTGCTCCCCGGCGTGCTGTGGGGAAGCCTTCAGGACAAGAAGACGAACCGGATCACCGTAGAAATGTTGCGCAATGCCACAGCTGTTTCGGGCTTCGTCTTCAGTGACGCTCAGCTTGAAACCATGCTCGATGGCGCGAACCAAAGCCTTGGTCGGTACGAGGCGCTTCACGCCGTCCGTCTTGACAACAGCGTGGCGCCGCCGCTGTATTTCAACCCTCTCGTTCCTGGAATGCCGATCGATCGCGCCAAGCGGCCATTCAAGACCAGCCAACCTCCGCGTGTCACGCGACCGAGCAACCTCGAAGACGTCGCCTTCTGGCCCGTCACACAACTCGCCCATCTCGTTCAAACGAAGCAGGTGAAATCGGTCGAGTTGACCGAGATGTACTTGGCCCGACTTCGACGATACGATTCCGCCCTCACCTGCGTCGTCACGCTGACTGAGGACAGAGCGATGCGCCAGGCGCGCGACGCCGATCGCGAGATCGCGGCCGGCCGCTACCGCGGACCATTGCATGGGATTCCCTGGGGCGTGAAGGACCTGTGCGCCACTCGCGAGTACCCGACCACGTGGGGCGCCGCGCCGTTCAAGACGCGAGTGATCGACGAAGATGCCACGGTGGTGTTGAGGCTAGACGCAGCCGGCGCTGTGCTCGTCGCGAAGCTCGCCACTGGCGAGCTCGCGTTGGATGACGTCTGGTTCGCAGGACAGACGAAGAACCCGTGGGATCTCACGATGGGATCGCAAGGTTCCTCGGCAGGTCCCGCGAGCGCTGTCGCCGCTGGCCTGGTGGGATTCGCCCTGGGCACGGAGACCTTGGGATCGATCGTGGAGCCATCGGGCATTTGCGGCGTCACGAGCCTACGGCCCACGTTCGGCCGCGTGAGTCGGCATGGAGTAATGGCCCTCAGCTGGAGCCTCGACAAGATTGGCCCAATGTGCCGAAGCGTTGAAGACTGCGCCCTGGTGCTGAATGCGATTCAGGGACCGGACGATCGGGATCTGGCGGTGCAGGACGTCCCGTTCAACTGGGACGCGTCGTTGGACGTTCGAAAGCTGCGGATTGGCTATTTGAAAGCGGCCTTCACGAAGACAAACCAGACGGCGCGCACCGATGCCAACGACGCGGCAGCCCTCGAGCAACTGCGGGCACTTGGCATTTCACTCGTGGAGGTCAGCCTTCCTGAGCATACGACTGTGGATCCGCTGCTCGTGCTCTACGGCGAGGCGAATGCGGCACTGGCCGATCCCGTCCGCGTACAGCCGGCGACCCTCGTGCGTCAAGATCGCGTCCGCCGGCAGAACTCGGTGCTGTTTCTGACCGCCGCCGATTATCTCGAGGTGAATCGCCTTCGCATGTTGTTGATGCGCCAGATGGCGCGGCTGATGTCTGAGCTGGATGCCTATGTGGTCCCGTTCGATTACGCGGATTACACGCCGAATCCTGTGGCGACACTCAACACGACGATCACCAACCTCACGGGCCAACCTTGCGTATTGGTGCCACATGGATTCAACGAGAAGGGCAACCCGACCAACTTGACGATCGTAGGTCGGGTCTTCGGAGACGCGGCCATTCTCGCCGTCGCCAAGGCGTACCAGGATGCGACTGAATGGCATCTCAGGCATCCGTCACTTTAAGCTCACGCGATGACGGCGTCAGGCGCTGGCTGGGTTACGAGATCCAGAGGTCGCAGCAGCAGGAGCAGCGTTACGGCGCACGAGCTCATTCAGCGCCTGTTCACCTCTGCGCGATTTGGGTTCGCGCCCTCCGGAATCATTTGCACGCGTGCAGAGATTTGAGGAAGGTCGATGCCGATGACTCCCGGTCTGCGCAAACTCACGTTCACCACCCACATCACATCGCGCTGCTCGCCTGCTGGATCAAGCGGATCTTCATCGTCCGTCGCCGCTTTTTTGAAGTCTCTCTCGATCGCCAGATTTGAGATGTCAGCGAGGGATCTTCGAGGGAGGTCCCGCGGAAGTTCGCGTTCGGAAAGCGGTCCACCCAACCGCTGCAGTGTCGATTCGCCGGCGCGCCGTCTCGGGCGCCTCAGGGAGTCAAGGTTCACGCCGCACAACGCTGATCTGCCCGTTACGTTCGAATACGGCAAGTGAGACATCTGCGATGTCCCGCACGTTGCCATGGAGGCGCAGATCTTCCAACACGTCATGCCTACTGAGACGATTGCGTTTCGCCAGTTCCTCATCCAATTGGCCTTCGCGAATCAGGACGTCACTGCGTCCCTTGATGAAGTAACCGACGGTGTGGGATCGGCGGGACCAATATGCCAGCACGCGGTGCAGCGTCACCAGGACGAAGCCCCCGCCCAATGTCGGAAAAAAGGCAGCCGTGCCGTTGACGGCGCGTGCCAGCATCGAGGCAAGGATAAACCCCAACACGGCGTCGAAAGCTGTCTTCTGTGACAGAAAACGACGGTCGCCGCACCGAACGATGATTAATGTCGCAATAAACACGATAACGCCACGCAGACTGATCTGAAGAAATGTGAGGGCCGTGGCTTCGCGCCCCAGGCCAAGCAGGGTGTTTAGATCGAATAGGAGGCCTAGCATAGGCACCTGCTTTCAAGGAATGACCACCTTCGCGTCGGTGGTTCGGTCGTTCTTTTCTGTTCCTGCGGTCCTCACTCTGCTGAGCGGCGATGACGCCGATCATCCGGACGTCGACCAACCCCACATGTGCAGGGCATCCATCAGCACCAGGATATCCAACTGGTCGCCGTCATCGCCGAGGCCGCGAGCGAACAAAGCACAAAAGACATCGAGCGAGATGGACAGCTGGAGCCGACCGCGGCTCGCGGGCGGAGCCGAACCGGATGGCAACCGAGTCGATCGCGCGGAATACAATTCGGTCGTGCTGTTTCTCGCTGCGTTCGGGGCGGCCCTTATCGTTGACACGATTCCCGTGTTCGCACCGCCAGCCTGGACCATTCTGGCGTTCATCATCGTCAAGTGGAAACCGAATCCGTGGGGCATCATCGCGGCTGGCGCGGCAGGCTCGGTGATCGGCCGCTACATTCTCACGCTCTATATGCCGCACGTTTCGGCGAAGATCTTCCGTCCCAGTGAGAACGACAACCTCTCCTTCCTGGGCAAAAGGCTCGGCTCGCGCTTCTGGCGGGCCAACACGTTCGTGCTGCTGTACGCGATCTCGCCGCTGTCGACGACAGCCCTTTTCACTGCCGCGGGGATGGCGCACGTGAATCCCTGGAATGTCCTGCCCGGCTTCGCCATCGGCAAGTTCGTCGGGGACGCCATCGTGGTCTTCACCGGCAAGGTGACGGCCGAGAAAGCGACGGATCTGATGCAGGGTAAAGTGTCCTGGCAGACCGCGCTAACGGCCTGCGTTGGGCTGCTATTGATCTCGGGGGTCCTCTTCATCGACTGGCGGCAGCTGCTTCAGCGCAAGAAGCTCCGCCTGAACTTCGCGATCTGGAAACAGTGAATTCCACCTCACGCTGCGTGGCGGTGCTTCCCGAACGAGAAGCAGTGAGGCTTACCGATCGGAACCCTCAGCGTCCGATGATTCAGAATCGATTTCGCGTTCAGCCTGCAGCCAGTCTTCGAGCGCTTTGCCATGCTCGCCCCCTCGAGCCTCATAGATCTCGTGAGCACGACGCGCGATTCGATTCAGCCGGGATTCGTGAGGCGCGTTCACAGC
>JBKPCD010000153.1:0-21135 GCA_046727175.1 Acidobacteriota bacterium
AAGCTGGGCAGCCGGTTCACGGCAAGCCTTGGCCTCCGCTACGACGTGGAGATGGTCAGGATGGACAACACCGGCAACTACTTGTTCGCCCCTGGAGAGAGTTCGCCTGTGGACCGGAACAATCTCTCGCCACGTGTTGGCGGCACCTGGACGCTCGACAGTGCGGGCACGGCCGTGATCCGCGGCGGGTACGGGCTCTACTTCCAGAAGACCGCGTATTCCAATTTCACGCCCATCGTCTCGTCTGGCGTGACCTCGACGTCGTTCACATTGCAGTTCCCGACCAACAACATCGATTCCGGGCCATCGCAAGGCCAGTTCCCGACGAATGAGTGGCTCGTCAACGGACCCGTCGTCAATCGTGCGCTGCTCGAGACGCGCTACCCGCCCGGAACGACAACGAAGAACACCGGCACCGTCCGGTTCGACAACCCGGATCGTCATCTGCCGTACGCGCATCAGGCGAGCGTCGGATTCGAGAAGCAGTTGCCGGGACGCATCGCGGTGACCGCCGATTACGTCCATGCGAACCATCGCGATCTCTACATGCTTCAGGATCTGAATCCTGGCGTCCGGGCGACAACGGCGCGGACGTCGACGGTGACGCGTATCAAGCCTCTCTCCGAGTTCAACGCGGCCGTCCTCGAACTGGTCAACGCCGGCTGGTTCGACTACAACGCGCTGCAAACGAGCGTGCAGAAGCGCTTCAGCAACAACTACCAGTTCCGCGTGTCCTACACGTATTCACGAACGCGTGGCGTCGTGGGAGCACCAGGGGCGACCGACACGATCAACTGGGCGACAGTCGATCCGGTGACGCAGGTCACCGATCTGCACATGAGCGATCGCGTCTCGGTCGGCGATCAGGATCGACCGCATATTGCATCGATCAGCGGTACGGTCGTCGTGCCGCGCACCGGCGGGTTGAATCTGAGCGGCGTCTGGCAATACAACAGCGGGACGCCGTACACAATTACCGACAGCACCACCGACCCGAATCGGAACGGCAGTTTCGAGGAGCCGCTCCCGGCGGGCAGCTACAGTGGCGCGTCGACTAATCAGAACGCGATCACGGTCGAGAACAAGGGTGGCTTCAACGGGGTGCGCGGGCCGGACTTCTCGCTCCTGAGCATACGCGCGGCGTATCGGTTCAAGGTGCCGGGCGGCGGCAACCGGCGCGTGATGGCGTACGTGGACGTGTTCAACGTCACGAACCGGGCGAACTACAACAACCCGACCGGCGATCGCCGGGATGCGGCCACGTTCCTGATTCTGCGTTCGATTCGCAACGGGGGTCCGACACGGACGGCGCAGTTCAATGTCCGGTATGACTTCTGACGCGATGCGTCAGAAGTCGGCTTTGGGCTCAGGGCTCTTGGCTTTAGGCCGGCCAAGAGCCAAGAGCCCAACGCCTACTGTGTGCCCGCTTTCGGGAAGTTCGGATCGGCCTTTACTTCCTGGATCTGCTTCAGGTGCCGTTCCGAGTGCGCCGCCGCGAAGAGCAGCCATTGATACCCGTCGAGTGGACCGAGCGGTGAATCCGCGACCCGACTCCGCAGGTCCGCCGTCGTGGCGTTCGCGTAATCGATCGTCTTTCCACGCCGGTCCTTGAACGCCGCGAGCACCTCGGTGCGGCTGCCAAGACGTTTCCCCGGCTGCAGCGGCTCGGGCGCCTGTGCCTTCTGCGTTCGATCGGGAATGACCTTCACGATCTTCTCGTCACTGCCCTTCGAGGCCGCAAGCTTCTCAGGCGCTGCCGCCGGGCCGCTCATCGTCTTCTGCTGAAGTTCGAAGAGGTAGTTCTCGGCCAGTGCGAGGTGCTCGACGACTTCACCGACGGACCAGCGATCGGGTCCGGGCTTGAAGTTCCACTGCGTGTCCGAGAGCTTGGTCGATTCGGCCAGGACCTGATCGCGCGTAGTGGTCAGGTACTGGACGAGCTTCGAGCGCTCCGGTGCCGAAATCTGGGCGCTCGCTGGCGCTGCGGCAACGAGTGTACCGACGAGTGCGACTGTTGTCAGGGCTGATTGCGTTCGGGTCAAGGTTCACCTCCAGTAGGACTCATGACCTGTCGACGAAGGGGGCCTTTCGACCGGAAGGATGGGGCGGCAATGCGCCGTCCTGACCACTCCCGGGGACATCCGAGTCGCCGATGACATCCTCTCATGGACGAGCGACTTCCGAACCACGGACCCAGCACACAAGGGAAACCCGGCTAACAGGTTGCGAAAACGCGTCGATAATCGTGATATGACACCTGCCGCCGCTCGCGCGCTGTTCCAGTCCATCCCCCGCTTTTCTCTCGCAGTTCTGCCCACACCGCTCCATGAGGTTACGCGACTTCGCGAGGCGCTCGGAGGCCGCACGCGCTGCCCGCGCCTCTTCATGAAGCGTGACGATCTCACTGGACTCGCGCTGGGCGGCAACAAGGCGCGCAAGCTCGAGTTCCTCGTCGCTGACGCGATCGACGCCGGAGCGAGAGCGTTGATTACGACCGGCGCGACCCAATCCAACCACGCGCGAATGACGGCGGCGGCCGCGTGCATCGCCGGACTCGAATGCCACCTCGTGCTGACGTCGACAACGGACCATCCACCGCTTCAAGGAAACCTGCTGCTCGATGACCTGTATGGCGCGACCGTCTACCATGTCGGGGCGCCAGACGATCCGCGGATCGCGCTCGGCAACGACGAGGAGCAGGTGCGACGGGTGGAAGGGGAGCTGCAGCGGGCGGGAAAGCGCCCGTACACGATTGCCGTGGGCGGATCGGGTGGCGTCGGCGCGCTTGGCTATGTGCTCGGGACGATTGAATTGATGGAGCAGCTCTCGGTCGCCGCGCTCGAGCCGTCGCATCTGTATTACGCGAGTGGATCGCGAGGCACACAGGCCGGCCTCGCGCTCGGCGCCAGGCTCTGCGACGCGTCGTACCGCGTGTACGGCATCGCGGTGAGCGGCGGCGAGCCGGAGAAGACGCATCGCGCATATCACGCGGCCTATGCGGCCGCGGAGCGACTTGGTACGCATGTCCGCGTGGAGTACGACGACCTGTTCACCGACCACGGTTTCATCGGCGACGGCTACGGCCTTTCGACGCCGGAGTGCCTCGAGGCCATTGCGATCGTCGCGAGGACCGAGGGGATCCTGCTCGATCCGTGTTACACGGGAAAGGCGATGGCGGGCCTCATTGCACACGTACGTGGCGGGATGATTGGGGCGGACGAGACGATCGTATTCCTTCACACCGGCGGCGCGCCCGCGCTGTTCACGAAGGAGTTTGCCGACCGGCTCGCCGATATTCACCCGGTCACCGAGTCCCGGGTCTGACGAATGCCCGTCATCGTCGTAGTCGGCGCGGCGCCGCGGGACTCGTGGCGGCAACACTCGCCGCTACGCGATCCCGATCGAATTGAGGTGCAGCCGGAAGATTTGCGAGGCCGCAGTGGTAGACATTCTCCTACTATGGTGGTAGATTGTCTGCCACCTATGGCGAAAACGCGGCAAAAACCCGACCTGCTGCAAGGCACGCTCGATCTTCTAATTTTGCGTGCACTCCTATGGGGGCCGCAGCACGGCCACGGAATCGGTGTGGCCCTTCGGGCACGCTCCGACGAAGTGCTCAGCATCGATCACGGCTCGCTGTATCCGGCCGTGCACCGGCTGGAGCGCCAGGGCTGGGTTCAGGCGGAGTGGAAGGTCACGGAGAACAAGCAACGAGCCAAGTACTACCGCCTGACTGCCGCGGGCCGGCGCCAGCTCGCGCTCGAACGGACCCGATGGAGCCGTCTGTCAGCGGCGATCGCGCGCGTGCTCGGATCCGCGTAGTGCTCCCGCCGCGTATTGAACGCTCGACGTCACATGAGGAGGCGTGATGTTCAGGGCCCGCATTCGAGCGCTCGTCCGGCTCGCGTTCTTTCCCGCACGGACGAACCGCGAGCTCGACGATGAGCTTCGATTTCACCTCGCGGAGGAGGCACGCGAGCAGGTGGAGCGTGGGAAATCCGAAGCGGATGCGATGGCGGCCGCGCGGCGCGCGCTTGGAAACGTTGCACGCACCAAGGAGGAGACTCGGGCCGTGTGGGTGTCGACGCGGCTCGAGCAATTCCTCCAGGACCTCCGGTTCGGGTTCCGCATTCTGACGAAGTCTCCGGCAATCAGTTTAACGGCGATCGTGCTCATTGCGCTCGTCATTGGCGGCAACACGACCGTGTTTTCGATCGCCCACGGGATTCTCAGAAAACCAACCCCCGGCGTCCACGCGGGCGATCTCACGACTGTGAGCTGGGTGACCGCCGACGGCAACGTCCAGACGCACAACAGCTACCGCGCGTATCTCCATTTTCTCGAACACAGCGCAACCGTCCGTCCGCTGGCCGCCGTCGACTTTCAACGGCTCACCCTTACCCAGGATAACGGCAGCTTTGCCGTCAAAGCCACGCTCGTGTCACCGAACTACTTCGAGACGCTTCGTGCCTATCTGGTCAAAGGCAGAACGTTCAACGCGAACGACGCGCGGCTCGGCGGCTCCGCGGTTCTCGTGATCGGTCATCACGTGTGGCAGAACACCTTTCACGGCGCGGACGACGTCGTCGGCCGCACTGTGAGCTTGAACGGCCGGCCGGCTACCGTGGTCGGCGTCGCCGAGCCTCATTTCCGCGGCGCGTGGCTCGCAGAGCTCGCGGACGTATGGGTGCCGCTCGCACCGGAACGGCCCTGGCTGCAACCGAATCATCCGAGCGATGCCGTTTCCATGATTGGCCGACGCTCACCGGGCACGTCGCTCGCTGAAGCACAGGCGGAGTTGACGACGCTCTGGACCCAGCTGCAGCGGATGCAACCGGAGCTCAACCAGAAACTGAAAGTGAGGCTCGTCCCCTACTCGGCCACGGCCGGCGGAGACAGTGTCGTGGCCAGGAACGGCGACCGAATGCTGGCGATCTTTTCCGTGGTGACGCTGTTGACAATCGCGATCGTGTGCGCGAACGTCGCGAACCTGCTGATCGCACGCGCCGTCGTTCGTCAGCGGGAACTCGCGCTTCGCCAGTCGCTCGGGGCATCACGGTTCCGAGTCGTCCGCGGACTGCTGGCGGAAGGGCTCGTGCTATCGGTGGTGGCGTGGTGTGCAGCTTGCCTGTTTGCGTGGTGGGTCTCGAGGGTGGTGATCAGGTTCATCGCTCCTCCGTCGCGCGAGCCACTCACGCTGCCCGACTTGACCCCGGACTGGACTGTCGTCGGATATGCGTTGGCGCTGGCGCTGTTCTGCACCGTTGCCGTCACGCTCGGCCCTGCACTGTATACCGGGAAGCAGCAGTTGCTGCCTTTCCTGAAGCTCGGCGAACAGGGTGTCCTGCACGCCAGATCGAAACTCTCGCGTGCGCTCGTGGTCCTGCAGCTCGCGTTTTCCGTACTGCTCTTGACGACCGCAGGTCTCGCCTATCGTTCCGTCTCCTTCGAGGATGGATTCAATCTCGGATTCGACAGCGGGAACATTCTGCTCGCGACAGTGAACACGGCGGGAAGTACTCAGGACGCCGCAGGCGACGAGGCGCTGCTCGAGACACTCCGCGCACGATTGCAGCGCTTACCGGGGGTCGAGACGATTTCGTACGTGCGAGGCGTGCGGACGTCGAGCTGGCTCAGTTTCCCTGTGCGAACGGAGCGTTCAGTTGAACCCGTGATGGCTGCGCAGAACCTCGTCGGCGCTGGCTACTTCGAGACCGTTCGCGTCACGTTTCCCGCTGGCCATGATTTCGACGCTCTGAACACCAGCGGACGCCGGGCGGCTGTCATCACACAGGATCTGGCCGAGGCACTCTGGCCGGGCGAATCGGCCGTCGGCAAGATACTCATCGCGGGCGCGCCTGATCGCCCACTCCGGGCGGAAGTCGTGGGCGTGGTTCGCAACGCCTACTTTGGCGGCCGCGGGTCGGCGACACATCCGCGGTACATCTTTTTCTCGAATCACGAGCAGCCCAGACCTCCCGGTGAGACGACATTTCTGATTCGGCACACTGCAGCAGAGGAGGCCGTTGCGCGCCTCGTCGCGAAGGCGCTTCGCGAGGCCGACGCGCGCGTCGCAATCGCGAGTCTGCGGTCGCTCAACGATCACTTCGCGGGCGAGATCGCGCCGCTCTGGATACTCACGAGACTGTTGATGTTTTTTGCCGCAGGGTCGCTGCTCATCGCAGGAATCGGCCAGTACTCTGTCGTCGCATTCGAGGGCAGGCGGCGGACGCGCGAATTCGGGCTTCGCATTGCGCTGGGAGCGTCGCCCGAGCGGCTGATTGCGTCCGTCCTCAGCGAGGGTTTCCGGTGGGCGGCAGCAGGCCTCGTGCTTGGTTTTGCGCTGAGCGTTACCGTCGCAAGCCTGCTGGCTCGCGTGCTCTTCGGTATCACGCCGACGGATTCAGCGACGTATGTGAGCGTGTTCGCGTTGTTAAGTGGCGCGTCGCTCACCGCCTGTTATCTGCCGGCGCGCCGCGCCGCACGCACGGACCCCGTGATCGCGTTACGGACGGAATAGGAAGACCCTACTTCGCGGCCGCCTTGTCATCCTTGTAGAACATTCGTATCACGATACCTAAGAACATTGCGATGATAGGCACGGCCTGGAGTATACGTCTGCCTGCCGCAGGGTCGGATTCTCTCGAACCGCTTGCACTCGCACTATCGCCGCCGCATACTGAGCGGCCAATCAGAGGTACTCGCGATGCGCCGACGAAATTGGCCGACTGTCGTCCTCATCCTCCTCTTCCTCCGCGGGACTCTGCCGTCGACCACGATTGTCGCGCAGTCGCCGGCACCGACGTCGCCAACCGGATTCACCGATCCTAACCGCCGCGCGAAGCTCGCGACCGGGTTCGCCGACATCGATCGGATGTTCTCGGAATTCGCGAAGAGCTCGCACGTCCCCGGTGCGGCGTGGGGCATCATCATCGACGGCGAGCTCGCGCACTCGGGTGCAACCGGCGTCCGCGACATCAAGACCAACGCACCTGTCGATGCCGATACGGTGTTTCGCATCGCCTCGATGACGAAGAGCTTCACCGCGATGGCGATTTTGAAGCTGCGCGACGATGGAAAGCTGTCCCTGGACGATCCCGCCGAGCGCTACGTGCCGGAGTTGAAGGACCTTCGCTATCCGACGACCGATTCGCCGCGGATCACGATCCGCCATCTTCTCTCGCATTCCGAAGGGTTCCCGGAAGACAACCCGTGGGGCGATCAACAGCTTGCCGACAGCGAGGAGCAGCTGACGCGCATGCTGCGCGCGGGCATTCCGTTTTCGAATCCGCCCGGCATTGCGTACGAGTACTCGAACTACGGGTTTGCGATCCTCGGCCGGATCGTGTCGCGCGTTTCAGGAAAGCCGTATGACGAGTACGTGTCGGCGAACATCCTTCAGCCGCTCGGGATGACGTCGACGACGCTGCATCCGTCGAAGGTGCCAGCGAATCGGATGGCGATTGGCTATCGATGGGAAGACGAGCAGTGGAAGGAAGAGCCGGCGCTTCCGCACGGCTCGTTCGGGTCGATGGGCGGCATGCTGACGTCGATCCGCGATCTCGCTCGGTACGTCGGAGTGCTCCTGGATGCCTGGCCGCCGCACGACGGTCCTGAAACAGCGCCGATCCGCCGGGCATCGCTGCGTGAGATGCAGCAGCCCTGGCGGCCATCGGGCCTTCGCGCAGCGCGCGATGCAGCAACAGGAGCCCTGCAACTGACCTCGAGCAGTTACGCCTTCGGGTTGAGCGTGACCCAGACCTGCGACTACCGCGCCATCGTCGCGCACAGCGGCGGCCTGCCTGGGTACGGGTCGCGGATGCAGTGGTTGCCCGACTACGGCGTGGGCATCGTTGCATTTGGAAGCCTCACCTATACCAGCTGGGGACGAGTGGTCGGTGATGCAATCGATCGACTCGCGAAGACCGGCGGCCTGCAGGCGCGTGAGGTCCGCCCGTCACCGGCGCTCATTGAAGCCCGCGATGCGGTCTCGAAGTTGATCATCGAGTGGGACGATGCGCTCGCGGACCGGATTGCGGCTCAGAATCTGTTTCTCGATCGATCGAAGGAGCGTCGGCGCAAAGAGCTCGACGATCTGCGCGCAACGGTGGGCGTTTGCTCGCTGCCCGACTCGTTCGACGTCGTCGAGAATGCGCTGAGAGGCCAATGGACGATGACCTGCGAGCGTGGAAAGCTGCAAGCCGCGATCACGCTTGCGCCGACGATGCCGCCGACCGTGCAGCTTATCGGGGTGCGGCCAGCGCCGGCACAGGTCCAGCGCCCGAGCACCTGCGCGCAGTGAGCTCGCGGAGCGTAAAGAGATCACGGACAAATCGATCACCGCGGAGTCACGGAGTGCACAGAGAAGCAACGACTGGAGTTGTGCTGAAGCGGGTCATCCGCCCGCGTATTCAAAACGCAGGGAGCGGCCGAAGGCCGCGCGTCCGGTGAACGCGTAACAGGCCCCTCGCGCCCTCGGCTCCTCTGCGCCGCTCGGCGTTTTCATCCGCCGCCGCTGGTCAGTCCGCTCCATTACGATTGTGATCGGCCCCTTAATCTCTCCGTGAACCCCGTGCCTCCGTGGTAAACGCTTTCCTCCGTGATCTCCGTCTCCTCCGACGGGGGGCGCTCGTCTTGATCACAGTATTTCACCTCTTCCTCACAACTCCTGTCGGGCCACGGCGTCAATATTCTCGAACGATCTCCCCGGTCCGGGATTCGGTGAACCACCGATGAGGGCGACGAAGGGGGGAGACCGCTCTTGGGGGAGCGCATGTCGACGCTCGGTCCGGCACTCACAGGCGACGCAACTCGGTCGATCGCGTACCAGCCGGCATGGCGACGACCGATCGCTGACCCATTCCGCAGGACCGCCCGCGCGGCGGTGAGATTGTGCGTCCGGTCGCGGATCCATCCTGACGCGATCTCGTATCTCTCGATCGTCTTTTCAGCTCTCGCGTCCATTTGTTTCTGGCAATCATCGTCGTCACCGTGGCTTCTCCTCGTTGCGCCGCTTCTCTGCTACGTCCGCCTGTGGCTCAACATGCTCGACGGCATGGTGGCGCTCGCGTCGGACCAGGCGAGCGCACGCGGCGAGATCCTCAACGATCTACCCGACCGCGTTTCTGACGTGCTGATATTCGCCGGCGTTGCCCACAGCGGACAGGCGACACCGTATGTCGGCTACTGGGCGGCGATCTTCGCGCTGCTGACCGCGTATGTCGGCACCCTCGGCCAGGCGGTTGGTGTCCAGCGCGAGTTCAGCGGGGTCATGTCGAAGCCGTGGCGGATGGTCGCTTTGCACGTCGGAGCCTGGTGTGCCTTTCTTGCAGGCGTCGAACGGTTCGCAATGGATTCGCTGACGATTCTCGATTGCACCTGCATCGTCATCATCGCCGGCTGCATCCAGACGATCGTGATTCGTCTTCGACACATTCTCGATGCGCTTCGGTCTTCATGTAGGGGCGGGCCTTCAGGCCCGCCCAGGCGGGGTCTGAAAGACCCCGCCCCACAGCAAACCAACTGAGCTCCGGTTCCAAGCCGAGCGAAGGCTGGCGACAAGACGAGAGGCCGTGCAATGAACACTCACCGGAGTTTGATCGAACAGACGATGACGTCGTGGGACGGCGCCAGATTGTTTTATCGCGCGTGGCTGCCCGCACATCCGACCGACAAGGCGCTCGTGCTCTTCCACCGCGGGCACGAGCACTCAGGCCGGTGGCAGGACGTGATCGATGCGTTGGCGCTGGACGATGTCGCCATCTTTGCCTGGGATGCGCGAGGGCATGGCCGTTCGTCCGGCGAGCGCGGCGCCGCTGACAGCGTCGCAACGCTCGTCAAGGATGCCGATGCCTTCGTGCGTCATCTGACGAGCACCTACGGCGTGCATCCAGGGAAGATGATCGCGATCGGGCACAGCGTGGGCGCGGTGGTCGCCGCCGCGTGGGTACACGACTACGCGCCACCGATCTGTGGATTGGTGCTCGTGACGCCAGCATTCCGCGTGAAGTTGTACGTTCCCGCCGCGGTTCCGCTCCTGCGGCTGCGGCAGGCCCTCTTCGGGCCCGGTTTCGTCAAGAGCTACGTGAAGGCGAAGCTGCTCACACACGATTCGTCGGAAGCCGATCGATACGTCCGCGACCCGCTGATATTTCGCCAGATCGCCGTGAATATGCTCCTCGATCTGCACGACACGTCGACGCGACTGATCGCCGACGCGGGAGCCATCCATACCCCAACGCTGATCCTCGGAGCAGGCGCGGATTGGGTAGTGCGCCTCGACGCGCAGCGGCGATTCTTCGATGGCCTGTCGTCCCGCGTGAAGGAGACGCACGTCTATCCGGGGTTCTTCCATGCGCTGCTCCACGAACGGGATCGCCACCTGCCGATCGCGAAGCTACGCGAATTCATCGCTCGACGCTTCGCCGCGCCGACGGAACCCCCGGTTTTGATCGACAGCGACTCGCGCGGCCACACGAAAGACGAGTACGACCGGCTGCGCGCACCAGGCGGCCGGCGCTACGTCCCCGTCCGCTGGGCGCTCGAGACAGTGGGCCGGTTGAGCGAGGGCATGCGTCTCGGCTGGCGCACCGGCTTCGACTCGGGCCTGACGCTGGATTACGTCTACGAGAATCACCCACGTGGTGTGACGCCGGTCGGACTGCTGATCGATCGCGCATACCTGTCGAGCATCGGATGGCGAGGCATCCGCCAGCGGCGCGTTCATCTGCAGAGGCTGCTCGCCAGCACGATCGAGCGAGTGCATGCGGAACGGCGGCCGGCTCACGTGCTCGATCTCGCTGCCGGACCCGGGCGGTACGTCCTCGAGTCGATTCATGCCGCTCGCGCGCCAGTAACAGCGCTACTCCGAGACAGCCGCGCCGAGAACATCGAGGCAGGGAAGGCACTGTGCACGAGCCTGGGCTTGCGCGGTGTTTCGTTCGAACGCGGTGACGCGTTCGACAGGACTTCAGTTGCCAGCCTTCGCCCCCGACCGACAATCGCGATCGTCTCCGGCCTCTACGAGCTGTTTCCCGAGAACGCTCTGGTGATGGCGTCGCTGCGCGGGCTTGCCGATGCCGTCGAGCCCGGCGGCTATCTGCTGTACACCAACCAACCGTGGCACCCGCAACTGGAATTCATCGCGCGCACCCTGATCAATCGCGATGGACGCCCGTGGATCATGCGCCGGCGCACCCAAGCCGAAATGGACGAACTGGTCCGCACGGCGGGGTTCCGCAAGATCTCGATGGAGATCGATCAGTGGGGCATCTTCAGCGTGTCTCTTGCCGAGCGGGTGGCAGCATGAGGGCTCTCCTTGGGAATGACCTATCCGCGTTTACGCGCGAAATCCGCGTCCTCGCTGGCGCAGCGCGTCGCGGCATGACGCTCGTGGCTGCCCGGCGAGCGGTGCTGCTTTCGTTGATGTTCGTGGGCGTGTACGGCGGCTGCAACTGGATTGCTGCTCACCGGACGGACGTCCACGTCTGGTACTTCGATTGGGAACGCCAGATTCCGTTCTGGCCGCCGATGATCGTCCCGTACCTTTCGATCGATCTGTTTTTCATCGCTGCCCCATTCCTCTGCCGAGACCAAATCGAACTTCGCGTGTTCACGAGGCGGATCGCTCTTGCCATTGGTATCGCGGGAGTGTGCTTTCTTGCGGTGCCGCTCAAGTTCGCGTTCGATCGTCCCCCGGGGGACGGGTGGCTTGGCACGCTGATGCAGACGTTCGTGTCGCTCGATCGACCATTCAACCTGTTCCCCTCGCTGCACATCGCGCTCGCCGCGATTCTCTTCGACACGTACCGGCGGCGTACGACCGGTATCGTCCGCGCCATCTTCGCCATCTGGTTCGTGCTGATCGGTCTCTCGACTCTCTTCACGTATCAGCACCACGTCGTCGACGTGGCCGGAGGCCTGATGCTCGCAGCCCTGTCGTTCTCGCTCATCCGAGCAGGTGCCGCAAGACAATCGCACGGTCGACACGTTCGCGTCGCTGCGTACTACCTACTGGGTGCGGCAGCCGTCGTGGTGCTGGCGATAGCCACGTGGCCCTGGGGCGCTCTCCTCGTCTGGCCTGCCATCAGCCTGACAATCGTCGGCACCGCATATCTCGGCCTGGGACCCGCAATCTTCGGTAAATCGAACGGAAGAATTCGAACGACCACGCGGGTGATCCTGTGGCCCTGCCTTCTGGGCCAGTGGGCATCGCTCGCGTACTACCGCCGCCGATGTCGTCCGTTCGATCGAGTTGCACCTGGTGTCTGGATTGGCCGTCGCCTCAGCTCGGGCGAAGCCATCAAAGCCATCGAGGCGGGCGTCACTGCGGTGCTCGATCTCTCAGCCGAGATGTCGGAGGCGCCGCCGTTCAGGCGGCTTCCTTACCACAACCTTCAGGTCCTCGACCTGACCGCGCCTGGGCCAGACCAGCTAGACGATGGAGTTTGCTTCATCATGGCGCATTCCAGCCGCGGCAGCGTGTACGTGCACTGCAAGGTTGGCTACTCTCGAAGTGCCGCGGTGGTGGGCGCGTATTTGCTGGCCAGCGGCAAGGCGCCCACGTCAGACGAGGCACTGGCAACGATCCGAAGCGCTCGTCCCTCGATCCTCATTCGCCCTGAAGCCGTCGAGGCGGTTCGGCGATTCGAAGCGAGGCTCAACTTACGGGAAGAGCAATCGGCTCCAGCCGGTTCGGCGCTCGTTGCTGCGCTTCTGGCCGGACTCGCCCGAGTGATCTGTGGCATGCAGGTACGCTGGACGGGCGTGTCGCCGACCAGGGGTCAACGAATCTACTTCGCCAATCACACGAGCCATCTCGACTTTGTTGCCATTTGGGGATCGCTCCCGGCGGAGATCCGAGCCCGCACGCGAGCGGTGGCAAAGCGTGACTACTGGGATCGCAACCCGATCCGCCGCTGCATCGTCCGGCACCTTTTCCGCGCGGTGCTCGTCGATCAACCGGGGGGCTTCGCCCCGCCGGACCCCCCATCGCCGTCGCTCGCGGGGGCCCCTTCGCCCCGCTCCGCTCCGGCGGGGCGCGCCTCCGGCGCGCCTGGGCCCATTGCGTGTAGTAACGAAAAAGATATTCGCGTACGGAACGGCATAACGGGCGTGATATCGGATCGCGCGAGCTCCGAGGCGGTTGCCGCCGCACGGCGAAACGTCGAGCGAATGGTCGAGGCAATCGGAACGGACCAATCGCTGATCCTGTTCCCGGAAGGGACGCGGGGAGATGGATCGCAGGTCGCGCCGTTCAAGAGCGGCCTGTACCATCTGGCGCGCCTGCGTCCCGATGTGGAGCTCGTGCCGGTGCTCCTCGAGAACATGCACCGAATCCTGCCGAAAGGCGCGGTGATTCCGGTGCCGCTTACGGCATTCGTGACGTTCGGCCGTCCTCTTCGTCTCGAGCCAGGGGAAGACAAGCAGGCGTTTCTCGTGCGAGCGCGCCAGGCGCTCGTGACCGTCAATGACCCATGCACCTCTCCATCGACTCTGATTTCGCGCGCGTCGTGAGCGGCCTCATCGCGGTCCTCGCCACCGCGACAGCTGTCGGTCAGGTCCTTCGAAATCGTGCCCGCACCGAGAGCAGTCGAGCGACCATGACCAACGTAAATACGCGGATCGCCGCGTGGTGGGTGATGTCTGCAGTGGTCCTGGCATCGCTCTTGATCGGCCCGATCGGATCCGTCGTGTTGTTCGGATTGCTCTCGTTCATCGCCCTCCGCGAGTTCGTCACGCTCATGCCGACGCGTCGGGCGGACCATCGAGTGCTTCTCGCGGCGTTCTTTGTCGGGATTCCACTGCAATACACGCTGATTGCGGTCGAATGGTATGGACTGTTTGCGGTGCTCATTCCAATCGGCGGGCTTCTGTCCGTTGCGGCGGCCTGCGCGCTCGCGGGCGATACGGAACGATTCACGGAACGTGTCAGCGAGATCCAGCTTGGGTTGATCGTGTGCGTTTACGCCGTCAGCCACGTGCCGGCGCTGCTCATGCTGCGTCTCCCGGAGCACGCCGGCCAGAATGCGAAACTGCTGCTGTTTCTCGTTATCGTCGTGGAGTCAAGCGACGTCCTGCAGTACATCTGGGGCAAGTTATTCGGACGACGCACCATTGCGCCGACGGTCAGCCCCGGAAAGACCGTCGAAGGTTTCCTCGGCGGCGTCGCGAGCGCCACACTGCTTGGCGCGGGGCTGTCGCGCCTCACACCGTTCGATCCTTGGCAGGCGGCCGCTGTCTCGCTCATCGTGACGATGGCGGGATTCGCCGGCGGATTGGTCATGTCCGCGATCAAGCGCGACCGCGGCGTCAAGGACTTCGGCACCGTGATCGCCGGACACGGCGGCGTCCTCGATCGAATCGATTCGCTGTGCTTCGCCGGGCCGGTGTTCTTTCACCTCACGCGCTATTTCTTCGCCGCATGAGTCCACTGAGCTGGCGGAGATCACGGGAAAAGCGTTCACCGCGGAGTCGCGGAGCACACGGAGGAATCATTTAATGCTTAACGGACGTGGCAGCGGCGCGGTGCTCGAGTAAGTCGCGCGCCTTGTAGACGACGCCCATCCCGCCCTCGCCGAGTCGTTCAAGGATCTCGTAGTGAGTAACGGTGCGCCCTATCATGGGAGGGATTTCGAGAATATTACTCCCAGCGGCCGCGCGCCGCGCACCCCGAGAACTTCTCAGGTTCGCCCGTCGTAAGGACCAAGCGGCGATATACTCGGCGACGCCGGGCGGTCACAGGCCGTTCCGCCGACGCCCGCAACGTCGTTGAGTAGCATGCGCGAGATCGGAGGCACGTCTATGGCCGGTCGTCTGTTGCTCATCCTCCTTTTCAGCGCTTCCGTCCTGGCGCAAGCGCCTGCTCCGCCCGCCGGTGTGGAACGCGTGACATCTGTCGAAGGCGTCACCGAATACCGGCTGTCGAACGGTCTCCGAGTGCTGTTCATCCCGGATCCGTCGAAGTCGACGACGACCGTGAACGTCACGTACCTCGCCGGTTCGCGCCACGAGAACTACGGCGAAACCGGGATGGCTCACATCATCGAGCACCTGGTTTCGTACGGATCGCCCAAACATCCGGATGCCAAGAAAGAGCAGCAGGAACGGGGCGCCCGCCGCAACGCGACGACATCGGTCGACCGCACGAACTACTTCGAGACTTTTCCCGCCTCGGACGAGAACCTCGACTGGGCGCTCGATCTCGAAGCCGATCGAATGGTCAACGCCTTCGTCCGAAAGGACATTCTCGACAGCCAGATGACCGTCGTCCGCAATGAAATGGAGGCTGGGGAGAACAATCCGCTCGCTGCGGTCTCGCAGCGCGTTCTGGCAAGCGCGTATCTGTGGCACAACTACGGCAAGAGCACGATTGGCGCCCGTTCGGATGTCGAGAACGTACCCATCGAGCGGCTGCAGGCCTTCTACAAGAAGTACTACCAGCCGGATAACGCGATCCTGATTGTCGCGGGAAAATTCGACGAGGCTGCGGCAATCAACCTGGCCGCGAAGAAGTTCGGAGCGATCCCGCGGCCGAACCGGAGCCCGGAACGAACGTACACCGTCGAACCCCCCCAGGATGGAGAGCGTACGGTCACGGTGCAGCGCGTCGGCGACGTACAGGGGATTTTTGTGGCCTACCGCGTCCCCGCTCTGGCACATCCCGACTCCGCGTTGGTCGATCTGCTGGTGGAAGTAATGGCTGCGAACCCATCCGGACGGCTGTACAAGTCGCTGGTGGACTCCAAGAAGGCGGCGCAGGTCGGGGGCGGTAACCGCGCGATGCTCGAAGAGGGCATCGCCGCTCTCACGGTGCTCGTTCGCAAGGAATCACCACTCGACGACGCACGCAGCACGACAATCTCCACGGTGGACGCGGTGACGACCTCGCCGCCGACCGCGGAAGAGGTCGAGCGTGCGCGTGCCGAGCTGTTGCGCCGCGTCGAGTTGAGCCTCGCGGATTCCGAAGCCGTTGGCATGGCCCTCAGCGAGTTCTCTGCCGCTGGAGACTGGCGCCTGCTGTTTCTGCGACGCGATCGACTGCGCAAGGCGACGGTCGAGGATGTCGGGCGCGTGGCGCAGAGCTACTTCAAGCCAACGAATCGCACGGTCGGCATCTTTCTGCCCGTCGCAACCCCGGTTCGCGCCGAGATCCCCGCGACACCCGACATCGTTGCCATGGTGAAGGATTACAAGGGTGACCCCGCAGCCGCTGTGGGCGAGGCCTTCGATCCATCGACGTCGAACATCGACACGAGGACGACTCGTGCCGCGGTCGCTCCCGGCATCAAGCTCGCCCTCTTACCCAAGAAGACCAGAGGCGCCACGGTGAATGCGGTGCTCAGATTGAATTACGGCAACGAGGAGAGCCTGCGAGCCCAGAACATCGCGGCGGAACTGACCGCGAGCATGCTGAACCGGGGCACCATCAAGCGGACGCGGCAGCAGATTCGTGACGAGTTGAGCCGCCTGAAGGCAACAGTGACGGCAGGCGGCGCCGCCGGTTTCGTCCAGGTCTCCATTCAGACGGTGAGGAGCAATCTTTCCGATGCCGTCCGGCTGGCCGCGGAGCTCGTGCGTCAGCCCTCGTTCGCCGAGCAGGAGTTCGAGCAGCTTCGACAGGAAGTGCTCGCGAGCGCGGAATTCGCTCGCAGCGATCCCCAGGCAATCGCCTCGCTCTCGGTCACCCGCCACCTCAATCCCTATCCCAAGGGGCACGTCCGGTACGTGCCGTCCATCGACGAGCGGGTCGAAGACCTCAAAGCCGTCAAACTCGACGACGTGAAGCGCTTCCATAAAGAGTTCTATGGCTCCTCGAACGGCGAGCTCGCCATCGTCGGTGACTTCGATGCCGACGCGGTCAAGAAGCTGGTGGGCGAGCTGTTTGGCGACTGGAAGAGCCCCAAGGCGTTCGCCGACGCGGGAAAGCCATATCGGGAGATCGCTCCCGTCAACCAGTCCTTCCAGACGCCCGACAAGGCCAACGCCGTGTTCATCGCGGGCATGCCGCTTCGGCTGACAGACCAGGACAAGGATTATGCGGCGCTCGTTCTGGCCAACTACATGATTGGAGGCCATAGTTCCTCGCGGCTCTACACGCGGATTCGGGCGAAGGAAGGATTGAGTTACGGCGTCAACTCGTCGTTGTCGGTCATCCCTGGACAGAACGGCGCCGAGCTCGTGATTAGCGCGATTGCTGCGCCGCCGAACGTCTCGAAGGTCGAAGCGGCGATGAAGGAGGAGCTGGAACGCGCGCTGAAGGACGGTTTCCTCGCGGACGAAATCGCCAGCTCGAAGAAGGGCTGGATCGAGTCGCAGCGTGTAAGCCGATCTCAAGATCCGGAGCTCGCGAACCGGCTTCGCTCACAGCTGCACTGGGGCAGGACGATGACGTTCGACGTCGACCTGGAAAAACGTGTGGACGCTCTCACGCCGGAGGAGGTAACGGCTGCGTTACGACGGCATCTCGACGTGCAGAAACTGAGCATCTTCAAGGCTGGTGACTTCAAGAAGGTTGGCAGCAGCCACTGAAGCGTAATCGCTCGTGAGACCGAGGAAACCCTGGAACGCGTATTGCTGGGATCCCTCACGGCTGGGGCCGACGCAGGGATCGCTGCAATGTCCATTGACGACCTTTGGTACAAGAACGCCGTCATCTACTGCCTCGACGTGGAGAAGTACCAGGACTCCAATGGCGATGGAGTGGGCGATTTCGAAGGCTTGATGCGCCGGCTCGATTACCTGCAGGGCCTCGGCGTCACCTGCGTGTGGCTCCAGCCGTTCTACAAATCTCCCAATCGCGACAACGGCTACGACGTCTCGGACTACTACAACGTTCACGAGAAGCACGGATCGCTCGGCGATTTCGTCGAGTTCATGAACCGCGCCGAGGCGCTCGGCATCCGCGTGATTGTTGACCTCGTCGTGAACCACACGTCGGTCGATTGTCCCTGGTTTCAGGCGGCACGGGCAGATCCTGGATCATTCTTCAGAGACTGGTACGTGTGGGCGGACGAGCGTCCCAAGAACCACCGGGATGGAATCGTCTTTCCTGGCGAACAGACGACAACGTGGTCGCTGGACCGAAAGGCGGGGCAGTACTACTTCCACCGCTTCTACAAGCATCAGCCCGATCTGAACACCTGGAATCCGTACGTTCGTCAGGAGATTCAGAAGATCATGGGCTTCTGGCTCCAGCTTGGCGTCTCCGGCTTTCGCATGGATGCCGTGCCGTTTCTGATTCAGAAGAAAGGCCCCGGCATCGAGTGGGACCAGGACTTCACCTTGTTGAAGGAGATGCGCGAGTTCCTGCAGTGGCGCAGCGGAGAAGCCATCCTCCTCGCCGAAGCCAACGTGCCACCTGACGAGAGCATGAAGTACTTCGGTCCGGAGGGGGAGCGCATCCAGATGATGCTGAACTTCCCCGTCAACCAGCGGCTGTTCTACGCCCTGGCGACCGCCGACCTCGATCCGCTGATCCGCGCGCTCGAGGAAACCCGCGACCGGCCTCAGAACGCACAGTGGGTGCAGTTCCTCCGCAGCCACGACGAGCTCGATCTGGGACGGCTGACGGAGGAACAACGTCAGAAAGTCTTCGACGCGTTCGGGCGCGAGCCGCGCATGCAGCTGTACAACCGCGGTATCCGGCGTCGACTTACGCCCATGCTGCACAACGACCGTCGATTGATGGAGCTCGCGTTCAGCACCCTCTTCTCGCTGCCCGGTACGCCGATGATGCAGTACGGCGACGAGATCGGCATCGGCGACGACCTGCGACTCCCGGAGCGCGAGTGCGCTCGCACGCCGATGCAGTGGACGAGCGACCGCCACGCGGGGTTCTCGCGAGCGAGGAAAGTCATCCGGCCAGTGATCAGCGATGCGACCTACGGCTACAAGAAGGTGAACGTCTCGGACCAGCGCCGCGATCCGCAGTCGCTGCTCAACTGGACCGAGCGCCTGGTTCGCATGCGCAAGGAGTGTCCGGAGATCAGTTGGGGTACGTTCGTCGTGCTGCGCACGGACGTACCGGAAGTACTCGCGCTTCGTTACGACTGGCGGAACACCTCGATGGTCACCGTCCACAACTTCAGCAACAAGCCGCAAAAGGTGATGCTGAAGGTGGGGTGCCCGCGCGACGACGTGCTGGTCGAGGTGTTCGACGGACACCACAGCCGCGCGCGTAACGACGGCGCGCACCGGATCGATCTCGAGGATTACGCGTGGCGATGGTATCGCGTCGGCGCGGCCGATAACGCACTGGATCGATCGGACCTCAGCATGCTGCCCAAGGCGCGACGCGCATAAGGAAGGGACAAGGGACAGGGAGATCTCCTATCCCGTATCCCCTTTTTGGTCTTACTTATGGCGCGTCAGATAATCGAACACAAGATAGCTCATGACCTCGATTCCGACCGGAATCGATCCATCGTCAGCCAGAAACGTCGCCGTGTGGTGATCGCCTGACGTCGTCCCAGGCTTCACCTGTCCGAGTCGATAGAAGAACCCTGGCACTTCGTTGGCGAAGAACGAGAAATCCTCGGAGACCATTGCCGGCGGAATCCGCGTGACGTGGTCCTTGCCGACGACGCGTTCGAGCGCGGGCACGGATTCGCGCGTGAGCGGCGCGTCGTTGATCGTTGCCGGCGCGCCGCGCTCGTAACGCGTCACCTCGCCTGTTGCACCCGCCGCTTCGGTCACACCTTTCAGGATCGCGCGCAGGCGCGCCTCGGCCAGCGCGCTCATCTCCGGCCGGAACGTGCGGATCGTTCCGCTCAATGTCACCTCGCCGGGGATGATGTTGTGGCGCTGACCGCCATGGATCGTTCCCACGGTGACGACGCCGGGCTCGAATCCCGAAAACGTGCGAGATCGAATCGTCTGCAGCGCTTCGATGAACTGTGCTGCAGTGACGATGGGATCGATTCCGAGCTCAGGCCGGGCTCCATGCGCATGCTGGCCGACGATTTTCACCTCCCAGGTGTCGGCGGCGGACAGCGCCGGTCCTTCGGAGTACCCGATCTAGCCGACTGCCATTTCCGAGAACGCATGCAGGCCGAAGATTGCGTCAGGCTTCGGGTTCTGAAGAACACCTTCCTTGACCATCAGCGATGCGCCGCCAGGTTCGCCCGGCGGCGGACCTTCTTCCGCCGGCTGAAAGATGAACTTGACCGTGCCAGGCAGCTCCGCCTTCATCGCGGTCAGCACGCTGGCGACGCCGAGCTGCACCGCCGTGTGCACATCGTGGCCGCAGGCATGCATCACACCCACGTCCTGGCCGAGATACGTCGATCGGACCCTTGACGCGAAGGGCAGGTCCGTCTGTTCGGTCACCGGCAGCGCGTCCATGTCGGCCCGGACGGCAACGACGCGCCCGGGACGGCCGCCTTTGAGAAGCGCGACGACGCCCGTTTTCGCGACACCGGTCCTGACCTCGAGACCGAGCGTGCGGAGGTAGTCTGCGACGAGTGCGGCGGTCTTTTCCTCGCGATTGGAGAGCTCGGGGTTCTGATGGATTTGATGGCGGATCTCGGTGATCGCCGGGACGACCTTAGCGGCTTCCTGCTTCACGCGCGTCAGTGGTTCATCGGCGGACAGCGTGGTGATCGCCAGCATGATCGGCACGATCGAGCGAATCGATGTCACGGACGGCTTTTCCTCCTTCGCGTGCGCGAATTATAGGACCGATTCGTTTGGTGGGACGCGGTCTTTAAAGACCTTTGTAGGTGCAGTCTTTAGAGGTTAGACCTTTGTGGCGCGCGGTCTTTAGACCGCGCGGTCGAAGCGGGCTTGAACCGCCTTCGCCCAGGCTACGGCGAGTCTCGCCGAAGCGCTTCGCGCGGAGGCGAGCCCACCCCTACATCTTCGGATCCATCGGCCAACGGTCGCCTCTGTCGGTGAACGGTCGACTCGCCGTGGTTTCTGGACAGACTCATGATGCCGTGCCACGATTGCTGGCCGGTTGGACGAAGACCGGCCGATGGGAAATGGCAAATGGGGGATGGGAAATGTGTTCGCGTTTCCTATTTCCGATTCCCCATCTGCCATCGGATGCGACGTTCAGCATCCGCGATCGCGAGGACACCATGGGATGGGTTGCCTACGTCATCGCCTGGCTTGCGGCCGCGGTCTTCTGGGCGC
>JBKPCD010000154.1:0-25094 GCA_046727175.1 Acidobacteriota bacterium
CAGTCGAAGGCACCAACGTCCTCTGGTACCGGCAGCCCGCAGCCAACTGGAACCAGGCGCTGCCCGTTGGAAACGGCCGCCTTGGCGCGATGGTGTTCGGCGGCACGGCCGACGAACGACTGCCGGTCGGTGTCGATCTCGCCTGGGCCGCCGGTAAGGCAACGCGCGCCGTGCTGCATCCGCGCCTGGACGGAGTGTTCCGCGTCAGGCCACCAGAGGACAAACGCGTTGCCGCAATCACCGCCGGCGCGAAAGCCACGCCCATGACCGAGCTCGCCGACGGAAGCATCAAGGTCCAGCTTGCGGGCGGCCGCGATTATACCTTGTCCTTTCGGTGAGAGGGGACGATGACAGGATAAAGGGGGGAGCGCGATGGCCGAGATCGACCAAAAGATTGAACGCCTTCAGCGTATCGCCCGCGACGCGCAGCTCGCGGGCGTCCTCCTCGGCACGCAGTACAACTTCGCCTGGCTGACCGGCGGCGGCACGAACCGCATCGATGGCTCGCGCGAGGCCGGCGCGGGCACGCTGCTCGTGGCCGCCAACGGGCGCCATTTCGTCCTCGCCAACGCCATCGAGATGCCCCGATTGCTCGACGAAGAGCTTACGGGCCTCGACTTCGAGCCCGTTGAATTCCCGTGGGCCGCCGAGCGCGGCGATCCCGCCTGCATCGCGACTCACGCGACGCGCGTGCTGAACACGTCCGCCGCCATAGGGTCCGATCTCCCGCTCTCCGGGGCCCTCACGATCGATGGCGTTGTTGCGCGCGCACGTGCGCGGCTGACGGAGGAAGAAGTCGAACGCTACCGTGCGCTCGGCCGGGAAACGGGAGCAGTCGTCGGCAGAGCCTGTCGCTCCCTGGAGCCAGGTCTCGAGGAGCGGGAAATTGCTCGTCGTGTGGGTGACGCGATCGCATCGATCGGCGCTCGAGCGATCGTGACGCTCATCGCGGCGGATGAGCGAATCGCACGGTATCGCCATCCAGTGCCGACTGGCGCGCGATGGCAGCATGTTGCGCTCGTGGCGACATGCGCCGAGCGCAGCGGTCTCGTCATGTCGGTTACACGAATCGTCACGACGACCCCGAGCGATGAGCTGACGCGACGCACGCGCGCAACAGCGACAGTGTTCGCGCGCATGATCGCGGCCACACGCCCTAGGGCGACCGGCCGCGAAATCTTTGCAGCAACGGTGCGCGCGTACGAAGAGGTTGGATTCCCCGGCGAGGAGTTGAAGCACCATCAGGGAGGCGCCGCCGGATATCGCTCGCGCGAGTGGGTCGCCCATCCGACTTCCGACGAGATCGTTCAGGACCGGCAGGCGTTCGCGTGGAACCCGACGATCACCGGCACGAAGGTCGAGGAAACGGTGCTCGTGGATCGTCGCGGTTTCGAGGTACTGACGACGACTCCTGGATGGCCGTCCATCAGCGGTACGGTCGACGGCGTGGATCTGCTCGTGCCGGACGTGCTCGTCCTTGGCTAAAGGCCTTGACCGACTCGATTCTGGGTTTTTGAGTCAAGTTTTCGGTCAAGGCCGTCCGCGCGACAGCGCGGCGTTATCAAGCGAGGCGATCTAGCTTGGCAGAGCCTGGACGGTCTCAGACGGAGCCTCGCTAGAAGTCGTTTCAAAACCTGTAGTGTCCGCCTTCAGGCGGACTCCTTTGCCCGCTGAAGAAGCCGGCGCCTAGGGTGAGGAGGTCTTGAAACCAGGTCTAGCGCAGATCAGGCAGGGTACGCCCCGTTCGGCATCAGGTGGCGGAGCGCGGTAATCAGCCGACGCGGCTCGCTACTGGCGGGGAGCACCACGTCGAAAGGCAGGTGCTCGCGCCCGTGTCTGATGAACGGATCGATTCGAACGATTGGGATGACGGCCGCCAGCAGTTTCGAGCAGATTGCATCGACGCTCGGGCGATGGTCGCTCAGCACGCACGCGGCGACAACGCCCGCCGGTATTTCACCCAATATCGCCCTGCTGCTGAGAGATACCGGCACGTAGCCGCAGAAACGCAGGATCAATTCGTACCTTGCGCTCAGCTCGGGGTCGTCGACGATCAACAGGATTTTCAGCTGATCCACGAACGGCTATCTTACTCCGGTTGCGTCGAGTGGAGCAAACTTGCAGCCCCCGCCGGCCCTCTCATCGGTGAGCGAGGCGGCGTCCGCCACCAGCCAGCTCGTTGGCGCGGGTGAGTTGACGCTCGTAGAGCCTCACCCACAACTCAGCAGACCTGTGCAGGTGGTCGAAGGTCTCTCGAAGTTCCGCGTTTTCCTGTCGCAGCCGCTCGTTCTCGCTTTCCAGCACATTCAGCTCCGCCTCGCTCCGCCGACGATGCATGATCTCCGCCTGAATGACGCGTCCTGACGTAAATACACACAATCGATGCGGGAAGTTGGCGAGCAAGAATTCTTCGCTCTCGATCATGTAGTAACGTTGTGCCGTGAACTCAGCAGCATACTTCTGGAGACGAGCGATGTGGATGAGCAAGCGATCTGTCGGGTGCCTGATTGTGGCGCTCGCGTCAGTTGTCGTGACCGGTCCTCGATCCGCGCTGCGCGCGCAGGCGCCCGCCGCTCAGTCCGCTTCGCGTGCCGAGCGGACGACGTGGTACTTCTATCGCGTGAAGTGGGGCCACCAGGACGAGTTCGTGGATCTGTTCAGGAAGAACCATTACCCGGTCTTGAAAGAGGAGATGAAGTCCGGAAGGATCACCGCCGTGAGGACGTTCGTCCCGACGTATCACGGCGACGGACGGGCGGATTGGACGTTCGCCGTCGCGATTACGTTCCGCGACGCCGCAGCGATGGTGGGACCATCCGGCGAGGAAGAGATCGTGCGGAAGCTCTATCCGGATCAGGCGACGTTCCAGAAGGAGGAGCAGCGGCGATTCGAGATCCTCGACGCGCATTGGGACGTGCCGTTGAACGAGCTCGATCTCGATGCACGTCGGCCGCCGCAGTAACGGCCCGTGCAGGAGGCATCACGATGAAGGATCTCACTCCGCACACGACCGAGCTCGAGACGGGCAAGATCAGGTTTCTCGAAGAAATGGCAGCGAAGTACAGCCTCCCCGATATCGGCAAGGCTGTCCGCTGCCTGCTGAACTTGCGCGCGTAGAATCCGGATCGACTCGACGAGATCTTCGGTGAGGTGCGATGCTGCGATTGTTGACGCGTCTGGGGACTCAAAGGGGGGCCGCCCCGCGACGAAGGCTCAGGCCCTGAGCCCCGTCGAAGGGCGGGAGACGCGAGTCTGCCGAACCAACGAGACTACCAGTGCTCGGATCGAGATCGGCTGTTCGCGCCGCCACGGAAGCCGCCGCCACCCTGAGGCTTGGGACGCGCTTCGTTGACGGTCAGGTTGCGCCCGCCCAACTTGTAGTTGTTGAACGCGGTGATCACCTTCTGAGCGTCCTCATCCGACGCCATTTCGACGAAGGCGAACCCTCGCGCCCGGCCGGTCGCCATGTCGCGCATGACATTCACCTTCTCGACCGAGCCTGCGCTCGCGAACAGCTCCTGGAGATCCTGTTCACCGGTTTCGTACGGCAGATTACCGACGTAGAGTTTTCGAGCCATGGTCTTGTGCTTCACTCCCGCCCCGCACCGGCGGGGCGTTACCAGACGTGTTGTCGTCCTTCGATGGATCTAGCTGTGCTGGGCTAACACGTCGCGGAGAGAAGCGAGACTGAAGCTCGATTCGGCGCCCGGCGCTGGCTCAAGCAGGAAGGCTGTGGTCCACCTGAAAGAAGGCAGTATAACAGGCGGTGGCGCGCTGTAAACCTGTGCAGTACGCCACCTTGCCTGAAATGCGTCAGTGGTTCGCGGTATCCGAGATCTGGAGCGACTGACGCACGCGGCGAAACGTGTTCAGGTACGGGGATGCCTCGTTCTCCGGCGCGACACCGATGAGGAATAGCACGCTTCCGTCGCGCAACTGCACCGTTGACACGTTCACGGCCTCGCGCTCGCCCGTCAGTTCGGAAACATTGCTGAGCGTTGTCGTGATGCCCTCACGGCCACCGATCATCGTGCGCGAGTAGCCCTCTTCGCGGCGGAGCTGTGGGTTGCTCCGGGCGAAGCTTCTCAGCAGCTGTTCCGTGCTTTGCTGCAGCCCGCTGCCGTCTCCACGCATCACGCCAATCTCGATTCCGTGCGTAAACGCAGACTGACCCTCTGATTCGACGTAGCCCCCCTCGGGAGCGTACGTTACGGTGTTGCCCTGGCCGAACTGACGCCAGTTCGCAGGTACGTTGATGCGCAGAAACTGCGCGGGCCGATACGTCTGCCACTCGTCCGATGGCAGATCTACGCGCTCGCGTCGACCGGTGCTCACTGGACGCGAGCCGCGGTCGCGTCCTTGCTGCGACTGCGCAATCTGCTGCATCGTCGGCGCCGGAGGCATCCGAGCCAACCTCGAGTGAATCTCCTGGATCTGGCTGGTCGGTGCGGTCGCACGCGCGACTTGCAGGGACTGGGCTTCGCGGTTGATCGCCTCGTAGCGGTTACCCGGGTTCGGGTGGTCGCTCAACCATTCAGGTCCGTTGCTGCCACCCTGCCGTTCGATCGTTTTGAACATGTTGGCCATCTCGCGCGGGTCGTACCCCGCACGTGCCATGATCTGCGCGCCCATCAGGTCCGCTTCGCGCTCGTACTCCCGGCTGTATTTGAGAAAGTACGTTCCCAGCCCGAACTGCGATCCCTGCGCGATCACGCTTCCAGTACGGCCGCCCACGATCGCGCCGAGGACCTGACCCGCAATCGCGCCGATCTGAAACTTCTGACCTTTGGTGGCCTGCGCGGTTCCATGTCTGAGAACGACGTGGCTCAACTCGTGGGCCATGACACCAGCAACCTCGCCGTCGGTCTTCGCCGCTTCGATCATGCCGCGGTGCAGGAACATCGGGCCGCCAGGCAGCGCGAAGGCATTAATCTCTTTCACGTTCACGACGTCGAACGAGTAACGGAACGCGGGCTGCCGCAATTCGTCGGGGATGGCATCGACGAGTCGATTGCCAATCCGTTCGACGAACTGCTCGGCCGGCCGGTCATCCAGCATCGGAAGCTGCTTTCTAACCTCAGCAGCAGCTTCCCGTCCCAGTTTCACATCGTCTTCAGGCGAAAAGCTGTTACTATGCGGAGTAATGCGCGTCTGGGCTGCAGGGCTGAGCGTGACCGACCCTGCCAATGTCGAGACGAGCAGAAATGTTTTCATCCTCTGACGTTGTAGTAGTCGCGCCATGTGGGGTCCCAGTGCAAGGGCAACGCCACCCGCCAACAGGGACCAAATCGCTCCGAGAAGCGTCTATTTTATAGACCCCACACAATTCGGTGTCCTTTAATGATGACGGCCCAGCCGACGGGACGGTTTCCTGCCGTCCTGCGCGGATCGAGGCAGACTGCTTGCAATGATCAGAAACATGCCACGCCGACCCGTGAACCGCGCCGCGACCGCGCCGGGCGACGATGACGAGCACGGCACCTCTTTAATCGACTGGCACGAACCCGAGCGTAACGCGCACGTGCTCGACTGGCGTCAACGTGCGCACGAGTTTCATCTCGTGCCAGTTGACGAAACAGAAGAGCCTGTCGAATCGCTCGTTCAATCGCCAGACCGCCTGCTGACGGAAGAAGAACCTGAAGCCTTCGATGACCAGGCGATTGAGGACGAAGAGCCGCCGCGACGTGACGATCCCGAGCAACTGCTCGAGGAAGCCGATCAGCAGAGTACGACGCGCGAAGAGTTCGATCTGGTTCGCGTGTACCTCAAACACGTCGGCCGCCATCGACTGCTCAAAGCCGAAGAGGAGCAGGAGATCGGACGGCGCATCGAAGATGCGCGGAGCGATCTGCAGGGCGTGCTCGGCACCATACCGTGCGCGCGTCAGACGTTGCTGACACTGGCGGACCAGGTGCGGAAAGGCACGGCGCCTGCGGCGGAGCTGATCCTGCTCCCGGACGGAGGCGAGCTCGAGCCGCAGACCGTCGGATCCGTGCTGAAGTCCTTCGATCGCATTCGCGGTCTGCAGACGCGCATCGACGACTGCCACCGGCGGTGCGAGGACCGGCGATCGACGCCGACGAGCCGGCTCCATTACCGGAAAAGCATCGCGGAAGCCAACGAGCAGATTGCGGCGACGCTCGCGCGCGTGCCGCTGCGGCCGTCGCTCGTGGACGACGTGGTGGCGGAGCTGCGCTCGCTCGAGTCGTCGTTCGATCGCCTTCAGGATCTGGCGCCGCAGTCACGCGGCGAGGCGCGCCGCGCGCTGGAACATCGCGCAGGCCTAACCGAACGTCGGTTCCGTCAGGCGGTCGAGCGCGTGAACGAGAAGGAGGCGGTGGTTCTCGAAGCCAAGCGAGAGCTGCTCGAGGCGAATCTGCGCCTGGTGATCTCGGTCGCGAAGCGGTACGTCAACCGCGGCCTCTCGCTGCTCGATTTGATCCAGGAAGGCAACATCGGCCTGATGAAAGCGGTGGATCGGTTCCAGTTCCGCCGGGGCTTCAAGTTCTCGACGTACGCGACGTGGTGGGTGCGGCAAGCAGTCGGGCGCGCGGTCGCCGACTACGGCCGGACGATTCGTCTGCCCGTGCACGTGATCGAATCGCTCAACCGGCTGACGCAGGCGCGGCGCGCGCTCGCGACGGAGCTGCGTCGGCCACCGACGCCAAAGGAAATCGCGACGCGGATGGGCGTTCAGGTGGCGAAAGTCGAGTTGCTCCTCGACGCCGCGAAGCTGCCGGCGTCGCTCGAGGCGCCTGTCGGGGAAGATGCGGAGACGCGTCTCGGCGATCTCGTGCGCGACGCAACGTCGCGATCGCCAGAGGAGGCAGCGATCCGAAGCGAAATGGCGACCGAGGTCGAGCGCGCGATGGCGCCCCTTACGGATCGCGAGCGGGAGATCCTGCGACTTCGCTACGGCCTCGGCACCGAGCGCGAGTACACACTGGAGGAAATCGGGCGGCGTCTGTCGCTGACGCGCGAACGCGTGCGCCAGATCGAAGCGCAGGCGGTCAGAAAGATGCGGGCTGCCCGGGGCCAGGCGGCCTGACCCCGATCGATTTGCGTCTTGTAGGGCAGCGGTCTTTAGACCGCGCCCTGAGGCGGGGTCTAAAGACCCCGCCCCACAAGACCCACATCGAACAGCACTTTCAGTACGCGCCGCGCGTCCGCGAATGCCGACTGGTGTTCCTCCAGCGGAGCGATCCTCGAAATCAGCGGCGTCGTCTGAATCTTTCCTGACGCAAGCAGCTCGATGCCTCGACGAAACGGGCCGCAGCGCGATCCGACGATCGTGACTTCGTCGACGACAATCGGCCACGATTCGAGACCGGCTTCACCGTGAAACGTGGACTTCAGCACGATGACGCCGCGCGGGCGAACGAGCTCCAGGGCGCGGCGCATTCCTTCGGGTCTGCCGGTGGCGTCCACGACCAGGTCGAATCGTGCAGGGCCCGAGCCTGTCGGGCGTTCGCCGACACGATTTCCATCGAGCGCGGCCTCGAGCCCCAGCTCGCGGGCCGTGCGCAGCTTGATTTCGTGCCGCCCGAAGACGGTCACGTTGCCGGTGACGGTCGCGAGCACCTGAGCGACGAGCAGCCCCATCCGACCATCCCCAACCACAGCAACCTTGGCACGCGTGCTCAGTGGAATCTGCTCGAGGATTCTGCACGCGGCGGCAGCGGGTTCCACGAAGACCGCCGCCCGATCGCTGAGGGAGTCAGGGACCTCGTGCAAGTTCCCGGCCGGTAACCAGATGTAATCTGCAAACGCTCCCTCGCGTCCGCGAATGCCGACCACCTGTCGGGTCGAACAGTGTTCCTTCACGCCGCTGGTGCACCACTCGCAGTTCCCGCAGCCGACGTTGATCTCTCCGACGACTCGCTTCCCCAACCAGCGCGCATCACCAGAGGGCGCGTCCTCGACGACGCCGACGAACTCGTGGCCGGGAATGCCCTGGAACCCCGCGTAGCCTTCGAGCAGCTGCAGATCCGTCCCGCAGATGCCCGCCATGCGAACGCGGATGCGGCATTCTCCGGCTCGCTCCGGCTCCTGCACCTGACGGAGGGCCGGTTGACGACTGGCATCGACGACTAGCGCGCGCATCTTGCTCTCTGCGATGACCAGGTTCACCGTTTCATCCTCGCCAACTCCACCGAGCTGGCGACGGCGCCGAATGCCGACTGCTGCGATGGGGGCGCGACTGCCTTCTCGAAGTACTCGCGTGCTTTGGGCTCGCGTCCGTTCAGCAGATGCCAGATGCCGATGCTGTAGGCGATCGTCGGCAGCTGGACGGGATCCTTCTGCTCCATGCCCTTGGCGACTTCGTCCTCGGTCTTCACGCCTTTGAACAGCAGCAGGCGATCGATGTACGCGCTCGGCTTCTGCGTGGGATCGGGCGTGAACGAATCGAGCAGTTTCTGTGCGTCTGCCTTGCGTCCGGCACGTATCAGCGCGAGGAGCTGCCATGCCTGGCACGATGTCCGGTTGTCAGCCGTCTCCGCCGTTCGCAGGCATCCTTCGTACGTCGCCGCCGCCTTCGCGAAATCACCGGTGAGATACCGCGCGAGCGCGAGATGGTAGAAGAGCCCGTAGTCGTCCTTCTTCATCGCCTCGACTTTCGTCAGGTCGGGCAGCGCCAGATCCAGCTTCCGAAGATTGATGTAGTAGTGACCGCGATCGATGAGCGCGGCCGGGTCGTCCGGGCGCAGCTCGAGCGCTTTCGAGCAACTGTCGATCGCGTCACCATGACGTTGCAGACGGGCCAGCGCCCGTCCGCGGGCGCGGTGGAAGTCCGCGTTCTTCGCATCGAGTGAAATCGCCCGATCGTAGGCTGCAAGCGCCTTGTCGTTCTCCTGCTTCTCATAGGCGGCATTGCCTTCCTCGTAGGCCTTCTGCGCCTCGGCATTCGAGGAGACGGCCGCCGGCGCCTGCAGCAGCAATGCGATCGCAAGAAGAACGGTCATGCAACCTCCTTCGATTCGGACGAATCATAACGGGCGCCGCTGCGCGGGGCAATCACTCCCTTGAATTGATTTTCTGCCATGTTCGAAGAGCGACGTGATTGCGATATTTGCGTTCTCAGCGCCGGGGACGCTGAATTCTCATCGAGAGGTATTGCGAAATGCGCCTGGTACCCCTCTCGCACACCTGCGGCGCTACAATGAGCGAATGGCCGGGAGCGACGACGTGAATCCCGAGACCGCGCTGCCTTCGTCAGAAACATCGGCGGGCGACGGCCTGAAGCTTACCTACGACGACTTCCTGCTGTTTCCCGATGACGGGAAGCGGCACGAGTTGATTGACGGGGAGCACTACGTGACGCCGTCGCCCAACCTACGGCACCAGCGGATCTCTGGCAGGTTGTATCTGCTGATCGGCATCTGGCTCGAGGCGCATCCGATCGGCGAGCTGTTTTACGCGCCGCTCGATATCGTTTTCTCGCGCTTCGATGTGGTCGAGCCCGATTTACTCTACATGTCGAACGAGCGAGCTGCTCAGATAACGAGCAACAAAACAACATGTCGCCGGCGCGCCGGAACTGGTGATTGAGATCGGCTCCAAGAGCACGCGGAAGCGGGACGAGACCATCAAGCGTCGTCTTTACGAGCGCTGGGGCGTCTCGGAATACTGGGTCGTAGACCCTGAGCTCGACGTCATTCGCGTGTACCGGCGCGACGGTGAGAAGTTCGGCCGACCTCTCGAACTCTCGCGCGAAATGGTTGACGTGTTGACAACGCCGCATCTACCAGGGCTGGAGATTCCGCTCGCGCGCGTCCTGGCAGACTGACCGAGTACGCCGCGCGCTGGAAGATCGGCAGCGCCATCGCTAGCGCCGGGTCACTCCCGACCGAGGGGGTGCGATCTGCTCGAGGTCCGCGACCACCTTCGTCACGTTTTGCTTCAGGGCCATCGCGAGTTGCTGCTGCTCGGCGGTCAGTCCACTTCCGAGCAGCTGATCCGTCAATCGCACTGCGGCGCCTGCGGGTGCCACCAGCGCCGCGATTCGGCCCACCAGCTGTTCCCGCGCGAGCGCGTGATCGCGCGCGCCCTGCAGCGCGCTTCGCCGTTCATCGAAATCGGGCGGGAGCTCGATGACGAGGAGATGGCGCTGCCCGATCGACAGCGCCGTGGCAACGAGCGCCAGCTCACCGCCCGATAGATTCACGACGAACGCCTCGGACCGGATACGTCCGCGACGACCGCCACGCCACAGATCCTCGGCCTCGGGCAGGAAGCTTTCGAGGAACGGAAACGCCTCGGCGAGCGTCACCGGATGTCCCTGCGATGCCTCGCGAAACGATTGCGCGAACCAGGCCGGTGGTTGCCCCAGGCCAATCCGCAGAAAGACTCCATCGGGCATGCGCTCGAACACGACCAGGTCGAGTGCGGCCACCAGTTCCGCAAAGAGAATATCGCTCACGATTATCGTCTCTTACATCCCTGCCATGTTTCGCGCGAGCTTGACGAATGCTTCTTCGACGCCCGCGCCCGACTTCGCGCTCGTTTTGACGACGGGCCATCCGCCCTCGACGAGCTTCCACAGGGACCGCTCGTCGACCTGCCATTCCTTGTCGAGATCCGACTTGTTCAGCAGGAGCAGGAAGGGCACGTTGCCGACGACGGACTCCGCCGTTTGCTGAAGATCGCGCGCAGTATCGAGCGTGGCGCGCCGGGTGCCATCGGCGACCAGCAGATACCCGGACGCGCCTCGAAGATACGATGGGCGAACGGTCTGGAGCTCGTCCTGACCGTAGATATCCCACAGGAGGAGACTCATCTCCTCGCTTCCGATCGACACCGTCTTCCGATCGATCTTGACGCCGACGGTCGTCAGGTACTTGTCGGAGAAGATGCTGCTCACGAATCGCGAGATCAGGCTCGTCTTGCCGACGCCCGCCGCGCCAAGCAGGCACACCTTCTTCTGAGTCATCGCGCGGTTGACCCACCGGGACGGACCGCTTCCGTTACCCGAAATGACACCCGCCGATTGTGCTGTTTCTCGTCGTCGGTGCTGTTGGCGCGCGCGGCCTGGCTGCTGCCGATGCCATCGGCTGCGATCTCGATCCGTTCGAATCGTTCCGCGGCGAGCGCCGCTCGTACCCGGTCTGCGCGGCGACGGCTCAGCGGGAGATTCGATTCAGGTGGACCATCAGCGTCTGCCTCTCCAATGACGTCGACTTTGAACCGGCGATCGGCCGCGCGGGCCAGCCGGTCGAGCATTCGAAAACGCTCGATTTGCTTGCTCAGGTCATCGTCTCCGCCCGCGGTGAGCGTGGACGTGCCTTTGGTGAAGAGCAGGGCCGCCGCTTCGATCTCGCGTGCCAGTGCTTTCGCGGAGTTGTCGATGACGTTTCCCGAATCGAAGCGTGTGACGCCGGGCACGGCGCGTGCGATGCGCACGGCGTCGTCGATCCAATCGACCGGTGCCGTCCCGCTGGCCGTCAGCACGCTGCCGGCGAGGTGCAGCGCCACGCCGTCGGGCGGGTGAAGCAGCTCGCGCGCCCGCGCGAGCACCAGCGAAGGATCGAGGGCCTGATAGAGCTGCCACCGACCGTCAACCTGCCTGGCGTCGAGCCCGTGCGACGACAGGAGGGTCGCTGGGTTGCGCGCGAGCGGATCGCGCAGGCCGCTCACGACGTATCGGCCGCCGGTCCGTTCGGCGGATACGACGACGACGCCCGGTTCGGCGCGGAGCGATTCGATGTACCGGTTCCATCGCGCGCGCGACTGCCACGTCATGAACGCCCACACGCCAAAGGCGATGAGCACGGCCGTCGCAATGATGGGGAGAAATGGTGGGCGCCTCTTCGACTCGGTCGTGTACCGAGACAGCAGACACCGCTCGATGACGAGGTGCGCGGCATCGAACGCGGAGCTGTCGCCGGTGAACGATTCGAGTCGATCGCCGAATTGCGCGTGAATGGTTTCGAGCGCTTCCTGCAGCATCGCACGAAGGCCGGGTGGCGCGGTTCCTCGAATAACAGCTGCAAGGATCGCATGCGGCCCCTGCTCGATCCAGACCGACAGCTCACCGACTTGCAGTGTGTCGAGCGACTCGTGCTCGGAGACCCGAAACGAGTCCTGCACGAAACCGCGAATGGCGGTCAGCATCCCCGAGACGAGATCCGCGTCCTGCACGGAGCCGAGCGCGCTGGTGAGAGAGGCCCCCAACACGCGGTCCGTGCGCGTTGGGGTGTAAGCGTGCTGCAGCAGCAACCCTGATTTGCGATGAATTAGGAACACCTGCTCGACCCGATAAACGAGCGTGTTCAGCAGGACAATCTCGGCGAATGACTTGCCGGTCCGAAGCGCCGTAATCCGCCACTGGAGCGACTGCCACGACAGGCTGTGCTCGAGCGTTCGGTTGAGCGATTCCAGCATGCCGCTCAGCGTCGCGGCAATGGCCTTGCGAATCGCCGGCATGATCACTGGAAACAGCGCATCGGCGAGCTGACGCGGATCGCGCCGGACGAGCCCCGAGATCCCTTCTTCGATCGAGGGGCCCAGCGCGCGCGCGAGTTGCGGATCGTTCGTCCGGAGCTCGACCGCCTGCGGCAGGACCTCGCTCACCTCTCGCGCCTGCGTCCCGGGATCGTCGAGGCGCGCTTGCAGCGCCCGAAGCTGGCGCTGCTCGGGACCAACGAGCAGCGATCGCAGCTCTGCGAATCTCGACGACGCTTCGGTTCCTGCAGGCGACGGCGGCTCCGACCGCGCCGCGGCGGAGTTACCCACGCGACGCGTCCTCTGGCGCAGGGAGGCGGAATTCGTCGTTGAGCCGCATCGCCATCTCCGTGAGGAGCGCAGCCAGCGCCGAGCGGTCCGTCTTGTCGGTCCTGAGCTCGTGTGCCTCGCGCGCCAGTCGGGCGAGCACCTCGTCGGCCCGCTGACGAATCTCGTCGCTCAACTGCTGCTGCTGATCGTGCAGCTGCTGCCGGAGGTCTCGCTGATTCCGGGCGACGAGATCGTCGATCTGTGCGGTCTTCCGCTGAAACGCCTGGGTAGTGTCGCTCAGGTCGCGCGACAGCGCCTGGGCCGCTGTCGAGTGCTGCTCGTGCTCGTTCTGGAGGCGCTCGCTCAGCGACTCGATCTCGTTCCTGATGAACGCTTCGATTCCCGCGAGCCGCTTCTTGATCTCCTCGCGCAGATCGCTGGTCTCCTTGACCAGGCGCTCCTCCAGCCGCGCGAACCGGCGATCGTAGTCCCGCATGTGACCGCCGAACAGCAGGTCACGCACCTTTTCTAGACTCGCACCGCCTTCCTGATCCTGAACGGTCGTTGGTACGCCGGCATTTGGTTCGTCGCTGATGGTAGTCACGACAGCCTTCCTTGTCGAAAACACTCCGGGCGCGATGACGTCCGGGCGGTGGAGACGGCGGCAGTTTGTGGATGAACGGAGCGGTGCCTGCAGAGGCGACCGCACGAGGGACGCTGGTCAGCATGACGGCGCTGGGTCCTTGGATGCCCCGTTTTCGTGAGAAGGGACGCTCAGGCTACCACAGGCTCTCGCTGAGCATCAATCACGGTGGCTGCTCGGAAATGCCCGCGAATAGCTGCTCGGAACGTGCGGCCGATAGTTCGGAGTTCCGTGGCTCGGGAGCTCCGTCTTGTGCCGGGAGACGGGGTTCGGGGCTCGGGATTCGCTTGATTGGTGAGAATGGGCCTGCTACTCTAGTCGCACCCCAGCAATTCAGCCGCTCCCAGGAGCAGTGTGCCTCGCGAGTCCGCGACCGAAAGGTCTCGACCGCAGGGAGCAGGGATACGTATGAATTTCGGCCGGCTGCAGATCGCTACACTCTGGCGGGTCTCGAAAGATGGCGTAGAGCGTCGTGCCGCGGTCCTCGACGGCACCAACGGGGCAAGGCTGGTGATTCTGGAACCAGACCGAATCGTCCAGTGGGAAACCTTCCGCGCAATGCGGCACCTTCGCCAGCGTGCCGTCGAAATCCGGCGCAGGTTACGGGTCGACGGCTGGCGGTAGGACCGAACCCGCCTCTTCTCAGCGCGCGTGGGGTCCCAACCCCACGCGTTGCGGCTGGACTCGCTAGGTTGACCCCCTCCGCTCGCTCGCCGCGGCCTCGGGCCCGACTACTGAGCTACCGGCGTTCTGCGGGAACAGAAACAGCGTCGCCTTCTGTATCCAGGTCGGCTCACCTGGCGCAGCGGGGGCCACCACGTCCAGCCATTCCTTTGCCTTGTGCGCGAGCAGCTCCCATTCGTCTGCGATCTCATTGGCGCGCGTTGCGAGCCAGACCAGCGCCAGGGCGGTAGCCCAGGCGCGCCGCACCTCGTCTGCCGGCGCATCCTTCAGAGCGGCCTCCAATTCCGACACGTCGCGGCCGATGACTCCAGCGAGCTCCGATGTGAGATCCCAGGATCCATCCGCGCGCTGCAGTTTGACGACCGCGTGAAAACCTGGCGGGACACGTCGCCTGGGCGATGCAGTTGGAGGCATAGGCGGCGACAACAGCTCACCGGGACGGTCCATCGCGCCCGGCGCACGGTCTTCGCGAGCCGAAAACACGGAAGGCATGTGCCACCCGATGCGGGAAGCGTGTGGACGCACGGCTCCGAAGCTGAGAGCGGCGTGCGTGCTCGCTGCGTCCGGCATCCCCGCCGTCACCTGGTGGAGCGAGGCTCTCCTCAATGTGCCGTTCTGCAACCCGCCCCAGCCGTGCGTGAGCGCAACGGGCACTCGCCGAAGTTTCATGTCGCCGTGCACGGGCGTGTCGCGTCGTTCAACCGCAACATACGACGTCTCGCGTGAGACGAGCCCGTAACGAATGCTGAGCGCGACGATTTCCTGCGTGACGCTGCTCTCCTTCCGCGCTTTCTGCCGTGAGCCGCGCGAGGCAATCCACTCCGGACTCTCCTCGAGCTCGCGGATGCGTGCGCGCGCGGCGAGCGTGCCGACGGCGCGACCGACAGTCGCGCGAGTAGGGTCGACGTGCACTTCGAAGGTCGCCGTCCCCGATGGCATGGTTGCAGTGAGCCGCACGGTCGTGTGTCGGAGATTCTTGACGAAGGCATAGATTACGAGCCGTCCGCCGGCGAGGACGGGTGGAACCTTCACCGGCGCCGGTATGGCCGCGAGCCCGCCCCACGCGAGCTGAACGTCGGTAACTGCCGGCGAGAGCAAACGCCCGAACTGACGGACGACTTTGGGCTCGATCCGCTCACCGGGATAGATGAATTCAGCAGTGCCCCCGCCTGCCCGCGCCAGCCCCTTGACGAGGTGATGACTTGCTCCCGCGCCGATGCCGAACGTGAAAATGCGCGCGGAGGCCGCGTGCGCGCTCGCGAGACGCAACACGGCATCGGTGTTCGTGACCTGGCCATCGGTGAGCACGACGACTTGCCTGGCGAGGCCGGGTTGGGGTGGTTGCTGGAGGACGAATTGCAGCGCCGGCAGTATTTCCGTCCCCCCGAGATCCGCCTGAAGCCCGGCGACGTGGGTGCTCGCCTGTTCCAGGCTCGTCTCGTCGTAGCTGCGATTCTCTGGAAAAAGCGGCTGAAACGTCGACCCGAAACTCACGATATTGAAGCGGCATCCCGGGACCATCGATCGAAGACACAGCTGCAGCGCATTGCGTACCTCGTCGATCGAGGTTCCGTCCATCGATCCCGATCGATCCACGAGAAAGATCAGCTCGTTGGGGACGGTGGCGTGGTCCAGGCGCGGAATGAAGCCGACAGCGATTGCTGATTCATCTCCTTCGTCTCGCTCAATCCACGCTTGCGGAACGTCGAGCCCGGCGGCCTCGACGGACAGCACGAAGTCGCGATCGAGGGCGGCTTCGCGCTGCGAGAGCGTGACGGTTGCTTCGTGCCCATTCATCGCGACTGCGACGGGGTGAGAGGGAGACTCGACGCGCGAGATGCTGCCGGGCATCGCCAGGCGCACTGACAGGCCGAGCCCGTACGGCACGCGCCAGGCCACCGGCGGGTTCAGCGACTCTGCGTCGGAACGACCCACGCCACAGTGGTCTTCGGCAGGCGCAAACCGTGGTGAGACCGTCGTGGGAACGGTGAACCGCAGGCCGCTGCCATCGACTGCGAGCTCGGTGACATACGTCAGCCTCAGAAGCACTTCCTTGCCCGGCGGCAGGTTCCCGACGTTCGCCTGGAAGACATCCGGCCGCTCCTCGTCGAGCAGAAACCCGCCGTCCCCGCGCTCGATCGCATCGTCGTACATCCGGAAAGCTTCTTCCCGTTCCTTCACTTCGCCGACGACGAGTGTGCCGTCGATGATTGCTTCGAAACCGCAGACCGCCGCCCCTTCGTCCAACGGGAACACGTACACGGCTTCAATCGGAGTCGCTTCGCGATTCACGTATCGCTGCGTTATCACGACGCGCCCACAAAAGCTCGAGATCTCGGCATCAACAGTGACGCCGGCGAGCGGCACGGGCGCCTCATTCGTCGTGAACAAGCCGGAACGAATTGCACTGGGTTGTTCGAGCATCTGCGCTGCCTTCTTTCTGCCTCGAGGCTCTGTCCTTCTCATCGCTCTACTCGTCATCGCCGTCGTCCGCTCCTCCGAAGTGCTGACGACACCACGTGACGAGCTCCTGCAGCCTGCCTGGCGCCGGCATACGAACGTTGCCGGCGATGTGCAGTTCCACGCCGGGGGCAACGGAAAGGCGTCGCCACAGCGCTCGCGGAACATCCGACGCATCGTCGAGGCTGCGTGGCCGTGCACCCGCCGAACGCGGCTCGCCACGATCCAGCACGCGGCGAATCTCGTCCAACGACCGGCCGCGCTCCTGTAGTTCCTTGACGCGCAGCAGCTGATCGAGATGCTCGGGACCATAGTGATTGCCGCGTCCGACCCCGAGCGGCGGAGGCAGCAACCCTTCCTGCACGTAGTAGCGCACGGTCCGCCGGGAAACACCGCCGAGATCGGCCAGGTCACCAATGGCATAACGCACTGCGTCGGCCATGGCCCGTTTTATATGACAGCAGCTGTCGCATTGTCAACTGTCACATTTATGGAGCTCGCACGCATGAAAGGGGGATTGGTCCCTGATGCGTGATGTGTGATGATTGATGCATGCGTACCACCTTGGACATCGACGATGACGCGCTTCAGGCGGCGAAAGAGATCGCGGCAATGCGGGGAAGTACGCTCGGACGAGTGGTGTCGGATCTGATGAAACAGGCGCTCATGCCTGCGCGCACGACGAAAGTGCGGAACGGTGTTCCTCTCCTTCCGCTCCGGAGGGGCGCACCGGTGACGATGAAGCGGGTTAACGAGCTACGCGACGAGTGATGAAGCGTCCCGCCCTGCTCGATGTGAACGTCCTCATCGCTCTCTTCGACCCGGGGCACGTTCACCACGAACTTGCGCACGACTGGTTTGCTGAAGAAAGCACCAATGGCTGGGCGACATGCCCGTTGACGGAATTGGCTTTCGTTCGAATCCTGTCGAATCCCGCTCTGGGTCCCGATCCCGAGCGTCCCCTGACGTTGCTCCGCCACCTTCGGCAGTTCTGCAAGAGCGCCGACCACGTGTTCTGGACCGACACCCTCTCCCTTCGTGACGAGAAGGTGTTCGATCTCGCGTTCGCGTCACACCGGCAGCTCACCGACGTGTATTTGCTGGGGCTGGCGCACAAGAAAGGCGGCCGACTGGCGACCTTCGATCGGACGATCCCCGTGAAGGCCGTCGTCGGCGCCCATTCTGGTGTACTTCAGATCATCTCGCCTGTGGAGAGCCAGAGCCTGTCACCTACTTCTCACTGACCCGCGCCTCCAGACGCATCCACGGATGGATGCAGCACTGGAACTTCACCGTGCCGGCTTCGCCGATCTCCTCGCGGTACGTCGCGCCGGGCTTGACGAAGTCGTCCTCTTCGAGCGCGGCGCATTCCGGCGCGACTACGGGGACGTGAGCGAGTGTGTTGAGATCGGGAACGATGCCGCCGCCGTACTCCTTCACCTCGGTGAACGTGTGCTCCTCACCGCCACGATTGATCGCGACGAACGTCTGCCCAACCTTTGCCGTCGTGATTGGAGGAGCGAAGTGCCAGGCGCCAACCGCGGCGTGCTTCGTCAGTTCGTCGATGAACTTCTGGAACGTCATGCCACCGGAGCGCACGCACGCCCCTGCCCCTATGACCGCATCGAAGGTCGTTGGATCGCACGCATCCTGCATCGTCACCTGCCGCTCGAGTTGGCCGCCCGCTGCGGCCGCACTCGGCGGATTCGCTTGCGTGGTCGGGTTGGCGGGTACAGACGATGGGCTGACGGGCGCCGCCGTCGATTCCGGACCTGACGAGGTGGAGTGACTACAGCCGACTGCGAGTCCGGTTGATACCACGACCGCCAACAAGACGCCGACAGTGCTTCGAGACATAAGATGGCTCCTTTCGCGCCCCGGAACAGGCAAACGCACTGCCGGCGCTGCGTCGGCCGATCCCCTGTGAATCCGGCCTGCTGTGACACTGATGGCTTACGCAGCAAGTCGCAGGTTTACCTGTGACGTAACTCGACGCGGTATTTTGAAGCGGAGATGAATCTGAACGCGCTGCGCCCGAACGAAGTCGTGGGGCGTCCGTCGTTCATCCGCCCGAGTTCGTCATCTGCTCATATAAGGTGCGGACGGTCGCGATGGTGTCTGCGTCCGCAGCAGACTTGTCGGGTCGGTATCGCTTCACGCGCGCGAAGCGCAGCGCGAGACCACCGGGATACTGGCTCTCCTGGATCTCGTTGAACGCGACCTCGACTACGAGCTCGGGACGGAGGTAGACAGTGTAAGCATCGCGGGCGGTTTCGAGCTCGAGGAACTTCTTCGTCTGCCACGCGAGCATCTCGTCGGTCATCCCTTTGAACGTTTTTCCCAGCATCACGAACCCGCCCGCCAGGTGGCGCGCCCCCAGGTGAAGGTTGCTGAGGGTTCCTTGCCTGCGGCCGTGGCCCCATTCGGCCGCGAGCACCACGAGATCGAGCGTGCGCGCGCGCTTCACCTTGATCCACGCCTGTCCCCGTCGTCCGGCCGCATACGTCCCGCCAGTCGCTTTGGCCATCACGCCTTCCTGACCGTTGGCGATCGAGCGTTCTTGAAACGCCAGCGCCTCGTCAGGCCGTGCGGTCACGATTCGGGGAACGCGCCACTTCACCGGCACGATGCGCTCGATCGCCGCCATCCGGTTCGTAAGCGGTTCATCGAGAATCGCCTGGCCGTCGAGGTACAACGCGTCGAAGAAAGCGGGCGTGAGCGGCAGCTCTCGACGTTGCGCCTCGACATCGAGCTTGCGGCCGAACCGGCGCATCGTCACCTGAAATGGCAAAGGCATCCCATCGCGGCGGAAGGCCATCACCTCTCCGTCGAGGATGATTTCGCGCGCGGGAAGGGCGGCAACTATCTCGACGATCTCCGGCACCGCGACGGTCACGTCCCGCAGGTTTCTCGAGAACACGCGCACGTCATCGTTCGACTTGTGGACCTGAATTCGCGCGCCATCCAGCTTGTACTCGAGCGAGACCTCGCCCAGTTCTTGGATGGCCTCTTCTACGGTTTCCGCCGATTGTGCCAGCATTGGCTGAACCGGTAGACCAGGCTGAATGATGAAACGCGCGAGCGCCGCATCGCCCTCCGTCAGCGCCGCGCGCGCGACCGGCGCCAGCGCGCCGGCCATCATCGCGGCTCGCCTGAGACGCGTCGACGAAACGTCTGCCGCGCGCGCCACGGCTTCGACGAGCACGCCCTCGAGCGCGCCCTGTCGCAGCTCGCCGAACAGCAGCCGGACGATGAAGTCCTGTTCGTCATAGGTCGCGCGGCGAAGCACGTCCCGGAGGATCTGGCTTCTGGCGGCATTGGATCCCGCTCCTGACGCGGCGGCGGCACGCTCGAAGGCCTCGTCGACGTCTCTCAGCTCCAGGGTCGCGGATTCGGCCGGCACGACGTCGCGTAGCGCGCCAAGCGTGCTCCAGCCTACGCCGATGCGCCCCTGACGCGGCGAGCCGCTCAGAAACTCGACCGCAATCTCGATCTCATCCTGCGAGAGTCGCTTCAGGTACGCGGAGAGGTGACCGATCTTCGCCAGCCGTGCATTCGTTTCCGCGACTGCCTTCGATGCCGACACCAGCTCTCCAAACCGCATACGCGAATCGTACCGCGGATTCATGCGGATGCTGGCGGATAGACCCCACGAGACCCGGATTTTCGCGGATGTCCGCGGATCCGATCACACGAGACGCGGATGAACGCCGATTTTCCCGGATACAGCGGTCGCGCGCCGACCGAACGTCGGCGCCTTCTCTGCCGCGCTTCGCGTGGCGCGACCGATCGTCCGGCCGCAGTTCGCGAACTCGGCATCTGCGGATATCAGCGAGAATCCACGTCTCGTGGGGATCCGTATGCGGCGAAAATCCGCGTCTCGTGTAACTCGATCCGCGAGAATCCGCGTCTCGTCCAACTCGATCCGCGAGAATCCGCGTCTCGTGTAACTCGATCCGCGAGAGTCCGCGTCTCGTCTAACTCGATCCGTGAGAATCCGCGTCTCCGGTAGGGGATCCGTGTAGGATCGTGTCGGAGAGACGTCATGGCCGACAACGACGCATTCGCGGACCGCCGACGGGCCGCCGAAGAGGACTATTTCAGGAAGAGGGATCGCGAGCTGATCACTAAGATGCGTCAGGCCGCGTCAGCCGATCAGGCGCGGCGTGACATGATCGCGAAGACGGGGCTCACCGACCCGGAGTTGCTGCGCGAACTCAGCGATCTTGGGTTCACGCCCGACACCGTCATTCTGTTGCCGCTCGTGCCGATCGTCCAGGTCGCCTGGGCCGAAGGCGGCATTACACCCGCCGAACGAGCTCTGATCTTCGAGTTCGCGCGCGCTCGTGGCATCGAAGCCGGAAGCGCTGCCGAGGGGCTGTTGCACGACTGGCTCGCAACGCAGCCGCGGCCGGAGGTTTTCAGCCGTGCGCAGCGACTGATTCGCGCGATGCTCGAGTCGGGAGGCAACGATGGCCTGACGTTTTCAGTCGATGACCTGATCGAACAATCCGAGAAGATCGCCGCAGCGTCGGGCGGAGTATTCGGGCTGCGGACGATTTCCGCAGAAGAACGCCGCATACTGCAGCAGATTGGATCGAACCTGAAGAGCCGGTGAACGTAGCAGGATGCTGAAAACGCATCCTGCCGTCCGGCTCGGGACTGTCGATGGCACGTCGCAGAGGCATCGGCTCAGCGCTGGCGAATCCGACGTCGGCAGCGGTGCTCTTCGGGGTCATCGCGTGTGGGAGCTCCTCGAACCCGGGGAGCCCGACTCCGTCCGCGCCGCCCGCTCGACTCATGGTGGTGACTCACACGACGGGATTTCGTCACAGCTCGATCCCGGTTGCCGAAACGACCGTTCGAACGCTGGGATCTGTGAGTGGCCTGTTCGAAGTTGAATTCTGCCGCACAGCCGGCGACGTCGTGTCGCTCATCACCCCTGCCCATCTCGCGAGCGTGGACGCCGTGTTCTTCGCCAACACGACCGGCGACCTTGGCATTCCCGACCTTCGTGCGTTCGTGGACTGGGTTGCTGCGGGGCACGCCTTCCTCGGCACGCACAGCGCCTCCGATACGTATCACGACGCTCCGGAGTACCTGGCGTTGCTCGGCGGAGAGTTTCTCACGCACGGCAACATCGCCGAGGCGGACGTCAAGGTCGACGATCCGTCACACGCGTCGGTCGCGCATCTCGCGCCGCGGTTTCGAATCACCGACGAACTCTATCGGTTCACGCGAGTGAGCCGCGACGACGTGCACGTCCTGCTCTCGATGGATCGAAATCCGGATGACGGATTGCCTGGGGCGGGATTGCCGGCGGACCTGCCGCTGGCCTGGTACCGAACTCCGGGCAACGGCCGCGTGTTCTACACCGCGCTTGGACATCGCGAAGAGGTCTGGCAGGACACGCGCTTTCAGCGGCACCTGCTGGAAGCGATTCGCTGGGCACTCCGGCGTTGAGCGAATCGCACCGCCCGGAGGATATTTCACGTTCCAGATCTTGATAATGTGTTCGCGGTTTCCGAGATTCGAGCCGCCCGATGACGATCTGCGACGTCTAGACCCGAAAGCTCATCGTCGCATGAGAGCACGGCTTCTTACATTCGTCGTAACGACCGTGTTGATGCTCGATGCGACCGCATACCCGCAGCCATCGCAACAAAGTGCCTCGATATCCGGACTCATCGTTGGACAAGTGATAGACGCGCTGACGGGCAAGCCGATTCGCGGCGCGATCGTGAGCATCAGTGGAGGTCCCGTTTCATCGAGTCCGCGCAGCCCTCAACCGCCTCCCGTCCCGCAGCCGTGAATCTTCACCGGAGCTGACGGGTACTTCGTGTTCCGCAACCTCCCGAAGGGCAGCTTCAGCGTCTCGGCAACGAAGTCGGGCTATCTGGATGGCTCCTACGGCAGCAGGCGTCCTGCCGGCCGTCGCAGCCAATCGCGCTGGGTGACGGTGAACGCGTGGGTGGCGCGGTAGTCCGGATGTGGAAGGAGGCCGCAATCACGGGCACCGTGGTCGATGAAGAAGGAGAACCGCTCGTCGGCATCCAGATTCGAGCACTGCGCCGCACGACGACGGGAGGACGACGGCGGTTTGTGCCGACGTTTACTGCGAAGACTGACGATCGCGGAGTGTATCGCCTCGCCCGTCTGATCCCGTGCGAGTACCTCGTTGCAGCGTCCGCACGTCAGGTCGCGTTACCGGTCGCCGTCACGCAGTTTCGGCACGGCCCGCGCGCGATCGCCGACGCTGAGATCTCGCATCGCAAGGCTCTGCCGGATCGATTCGAGTCGGCGATCTCGAGTACATGCTGGGCAGCGGCGTGCCGACTCCTCCGCCGCTCGCCGACGAGCACTGGTTCGTGTATCCGCCGACGTCCCACCCGTCGGCTACAACCGCGGCACAGGCGTTGACGATCCTCGTCGGTGCGGGCGAAGAGCGGCGCGCCGTCAATCTGGAGCTTCATCCCGTTCCCACCGTGCGCGCCTCAGACATCGTCATCGGCCCGGACGGTCCTGCCGACGGCATCCTGGTCCAACTGATTCCGAACGGCGCCGCGGACGTCGGGTTGGATCAGGATGCGCCGACAACCGGTACAGATGGGAACGGCGCGTTCACCTTTCCATCGGTACCCGCCGGGCTGTACTCGCTACGCGCGGCAATGGCGTCACCTCGCGAGGCCGGAACAGGCGCACCCATCGAGCGGCCGCTCTGGTCGAACGTTCCAGTCGGGGTGGGCCAGAACGACATCGACGATTTCGTGATCGTTCTACAAGCCGGAATCCGGATCAGCGGGCGTCTGGAGTTCGAAGGCATCGGACCGAAGCCTCCGACAGGACTCCAGCAGGTTCCGTTGGTGATCGAACCGGACGACAGCACACCGGTGATTCCGATTCCAAAGCCTCCGGCCCGTGTCGAGAGTAGTGGCCAATTCACGACGGCTCCTCTTGCCGGTGGGCGGTATTTCGTGCGCGTCGCCGGGTCGCCTGTCGGCTGGATGTTCAAAGCTGCCATGTATGACGGCCGTGATGTGTCGGAAACTCCCCTGGAACTGGAGGCCGGCGACGTCAGCGGCCTGCCCCCCCGGCGTTACACCCTGACGGCGGCGAAGGACGGCTACGTCACGGCGAACTACGGCTCGAAACGTCCAGGACGCGCGGGCCGCACGATCGCGCTGCTCGATAGAGACCCGCACGGTTACGCTTCGCATCACGCGCGGCAGCGTTATCAGCGGCACGATTACCAGCGATCTTCAGGTCCTCTCCGCGGCGGAGATACGGCGGGCGCTCGCAGAGGTGCGAGAGCCCGGTCCACAAGCACGCCCGGGACCACCGACGAAAGGACCAGCTCCGATCGTTTCGACCGAACTACGCCAGAATGTCACGCTCGCCCCGGTTTTCTATCCGGGGACAGCCGACATCTCGCGGGCGATGATCGTCACGGTTGGTCCTGCCGAAGAGCGCACGGGGATCGACTTCGATCTCCAAATCGTCAACGCAGCAAATGTGTCAGGAGTCCTCTCCTTTGCGGGCCGGACGCCGCCTTCGATCACGCTCATTCGACGCCATACGGTAACGACGGATGACATCGTGACTGGGAGGCGACGGATCTGGACGGGAGCTTTGCGTTCCGTGATGCCGGGCAAAAACACGTTGATAGCGCGCGCCAACCCGCAGATGCGGGTACAGGAATACGCATCGACGGACATCGTCCGTGCACCGAGACGACATCACCGGGATTGGACGAACGAAAGACGGTTGACGTGCCAGCTCGACCGGACTAGCCTCAGGCCATGAAACTCGATCGTCTTGGCGGCTTCCTCGCTGCGGGCATGGCCTGCCTGTTCGCCTCTCTCCTCGTGCGCGACACGGTGCGCGGCGCGCCGCGCTCGGATGACGGCCAGGCGCCGCGGGCGGCCGATGGCGTGACAGCAAAGGCCGTCGCCGCCGCAAACGCGTTCCTGGCAACGCTCGACCAGAATCAGCGCGCGAAAGCGCGACTCGATCTCACCGAAAAATCCCGGGCGAACTGGTCCAACCTGCCGACCGGCACGACCTTCCAATCCGGTGCGACGGAGCGAAACGGCCTGAAGCTCGGCGACATGACGCCGCCGCAACAGGAAGCGGCGCTGGCGCTCGTTGCGGCACCCCTGAGCCGCACCGGGTATCAGAAGGTCATGAACATCGTGAACGCCGATCAGGTCCTCGAAGAGAAGACCACCCGCCCGGAAGCGAGCCGCGTCAGGTTCGGACGCGCGGAGTACTATGTCGGGATTCTCGGCACGCCGTCGGAGTCGGCGCCGTGGATGATTCAGTTCGGCGGCCATCATCTCGCGATCAACGTGACAGTTGCCGGTGCGAACAACACGCTGACGCCGAGCCACACCGGCACGCAACCGGCCACATTCACGTTGAACGGCCAGACAATTCGGCCGCTCGGGAACGAAAACGACAAGGCGTTTACGCTCATCAACGCACTTGACGCGCCACTGCAGAAACAGGCGCTGCTCGGGTATCAAGTGAAGGACACGGTCGCCGGACCCGGCCTCGACGGCAGGGTCATCCAGCCGGAGGGCGTGCGTGCCTCGGG
>JBKPCD010000155.1:0-14755 GCA_046727175.1 Acidobacteriota bacterium
CCGCTTGCACGAGCGTCTCGACTATCGCGCACTGCTCACACCCGCGGAGAAGCCGCTCGCGATCATGGTGCCGGCGTGGCACGAGACCGGCGTGATCGGCAAGATGGCCGAGCTCGCCGCGACCACTCTGGACTACGAGAACTACCACATCTTCGTGGGCACCTATCCCAACGATCCCGACACGCAGAAGGACGTCGATGAGCTGTGCGCGCGCTTCCGGAACGTGCACAAGGTCGTCTGCGCGCGCCCGGGACCGACGAGCAAGGCAGACTGCCTCAATAACGTGCTCGACGCGATTCTGCAGTTCGAAAGTCGCGCCAACCTGCAGTTTGCCGGATTCATCCTGCACGATGCGGAGGACGTCATCTCCGAGATGGAGCTTCGGCTCTTCAACTATCTCGTCGATCGCAAGGATCTCATTCAGCTTCCGGTATATCCGTTCGAGCGCAAGTGGTGGAACTTCACCAGCGCGCACTACATGGACGAATTCGCGGAGCTGCACGGGAAGGACATTCCGGTGCGCGAAGCGATTGCGGGCCAGGTGCCGAGCGCAGGCGTGGGCACGTGCTTCAGCCGCCGCGCCGTGATGGCGCTGCTGGCCGACGGTGACGGCGTCGCCTTCGACGTACAGAGTCTGACCGAGGACTACGACATCGGATTCAGACTGAGAGCGAAGGGCATGACCGAGATCTTCGTCCGCTTCCCGGTCCTGAAGGACGCCGGCGTCGCGCCCTCTTCCATGGCTTCGTTCGGCAAGAGCACGCGCGACGCGAACGTCGTCTGCGTTCGCGAGTACTTTCCGAGCACACTGGCCGCAGCGATCCGCCAAAAATCACGCTGGATCATCGGCATCGTCTATCAGGGATTCAAGACTCACCGATGGACCAGTGATCTGACGCTGAACTACTTCCTCTGGCGCGATCGGAAGGGAGGAATCAGCAACTTCGTCAGCTTTCTGGCGAGCGTGATCTTCTTGCAGATCGCAGGCCTCTGGATATACCAGACGCTCGTGTCGGACAGTTATCGGTTCCTGTCGATCTTCGAGGGCGGCCCGTGGCTGACAGCGCTGCTCGTCGTCAACCTGGTGCTGATGAGCAATCGGATCGTGCAGCGCGTTTACTTCGTCTCTACCTACTACGGACTCCTCGAAGGCATGCTGTCGGTTCCTCGTCTGGTCTGGGGCAACTACATCAACTTCAGGGCCAACTGCCGCGCGATTCGGCAGATCGTCAAGCAAGGCGATCCTCGCCGCGTTGCATGGGACAAGACGACGCACGACTTCCCCGTCCTCGGCGAACAAGGGCGCGCACGGCGTCCGCTGGGCAGCATCCTCCTCGAACAAGGCGCGGTGACCGAGGAGCAGCTCAACGAGGCGCTGGTTCACCGCGCGCGCGGCCTCAAGCTTGGAAGCTGGCTGGTGCACGAAGGCGTGATCACCGCGGAGCAACTCGCGATCGCAGTCGCCGAACAGAGTGGCGTGCCGTGGGAACGCGTCGACACACTGGCGCTCGATCCACGTTTGATCGAGCAGGTCCCCGCAGAGTTGGCTTTGCACTACGCGGTGCTTCCAATCCGTCAGACAGGAAAGCGGCTCGTACTCGCGAGCGAAGGCGATCTGGATCCGGTGTCACTTGCAGCGCTCGGGCGGAAGCTCCAACGGCCCGTCTCTTACGTCATCGTCCCGAAAGGACAAGTGACCGTCGGCCTCCGTCAGTGGCATGCGCGGCGGCAGACCGACGATCCGCGTCAGACGCTGGATGATGCGGTTGGCGAAGGCCGGCTCACGGAAACTCAGGCCGATGCGTTGTGGCAGGAGTACGTGTCGCGGCAAGTGCTGTTCGCCGAGATCTTGATGTCCCTGGGGCATCTCGACGCCGCCGCACTCAAGGCCCTGTTGCTGCGGCACGAAGGAACGTCCATGAGCCTGGGCCAGTATCTGGTCCAGCAAGGCGTAATCGATTCGGCAGTTCTGGACGAAGCGCTGGAGCGTCAGCAGACGCTCCAGGGATCGATGGAGACGCTCCTGGAGCGGGCGGGAATCACCGGACCGTCGTTCACGGAAGCGTTGGAGGCGAGCGCTTTATGAGATTCATGTCCGCGGTGCTGGCCGTCGTGCTGGCAGTACCGGCGCTTGCGTCGGCGCAAGCCAACGACCTTGGAAGCGATCTGAGCGGCTATCTTCGCTTTGTCGTGTACCCCCACCTGCAGAAGGGGTGGGAGTCGATGCAGCGAGGTGAGCACGAGCGTGCACTGGCGGAGCTCGAGCAGGCCCGCCGGCTGGCGCCTGAAAGTTCGTCGGTGTCGTTGCACCTCGCCGCGGCGTATCGCAAGTTCGGCGACACGGCACGCGCGGAATCTGTCCTGCGCGAACAACTCATGCGAACTCCTGACGATGCGCGAGTGCGGACGGCACTGGCAGATGTTGACGCGGCGGTCCACGCGGCCTCCCGGTCGAGGGCCACCTTCTGTAGCCAGAGCACTGGGGCATCGTGCACGGATCCGAAGTTGTCCGACAGCCAGCGTTCTGATGCCCCCTCGCGCCGTGGTCTGGAGGCGACCGCCGCGGCGCGACCGAGTCCGCAGACGGACAAAACGGGATTTGCGTCCACCACTCCCGCATCGTTGCCGCGGTCACAGCGCGTGCGCGTCGATCACATCCGTCAGCAGACGCCGGGCGGAGTTGCGCAGCCGAACCGACCGCCCGATCTCAGAGCGGCGCTCAACGTCGCGTTGCAGGCGCGCGACTTCGACGCTGCTGGGCATCAAGCCGACGCGTTGCTCGCGAGCGATCCGGGCAGTGCCGGTCTCTTCGACGAAGTCACGTACAAGCTCGTGGAAAGTGGTGCAACAGCGGAAGCGACCCGGTTGCTGTTCCGTGAGTACCCGTTCGCCGCGATGGGTCCATCGGACCGAGACACGCTCTTTCAGCGACTGATTCTGCTCATCGATCAGCAGCGAGATACGTTGCGCGATGACGAATTGCTGCCCCTTCGCACGCCGCTGGACACGCCGGCGCTTCGGAGTCGACAGGCTGCCTTCTGGGCGAGCCGCAACGACTGCGCCGCGGTTCGGACGACCCTGGCCGATGCGTCGCCGGAGTACGGCTACGACGATTGGATGCGGCTCGGCGACTGCGCTGCTGGAGACGATCCGGGCTCGGCACGGCAGGCGTACGCGCGCGCGCATGCGCTCCAGGCAGGGGCACGTGGCTCGAGGGCGCTTGCGTACTCGGCGTACACGAACGGCGACTACCGTACGGCACTCGACGCGTGGCGGACCGTCCCCGACGACCATCTCTCTGGCGACGATCTGATCGCTGCAGCCACGACGGCGTTGGCCGCCGAGGAGAGTCCGCAGGCGTCGACCTGGCTGACGCAGTATCGCGAACGCGGTGAAACGCTCGGAGACCGATACTGGTCGCTCCTCGGCCAAAGCTACGGCGATACGAACGCCGCAGCGGCCATCGCCGCGTTCGAGCACGCCGTCGAACTGCGACCAAACGTGGACGATTATCTTCGCCTGGCGCTGCTCGTTTATGCCCCGAACCGCCAGGTGCAATGGCTCGAGCGCGCCGTCGATCTCGATCGTGACAACGCGATGCTTCAGTTGCAGTTGGCGTATGCGTACATGCATGCGGAACGCCCGGCGTCGGCGCTGGCGGCCCTCGAACGCGCCGCGGCAATCGATCCAGCCAACATGAGCGTGCAGATCGAGTTGGGCTTCGCCTACTGGCGAGCAGGTCACGCCGCGCTCGCACAGCGTGCACTCGAGCGCGCGTGGCGTGCCGATCCAACGAATCTGGTCCTCACGCAGCAGCTCGTGTACGTTGCGCAGCGATTGAAGCAGAACGAAACAGCGCGGTTGTATGCCGAGCGCGTGCTCGACATGGCCTCCGGCGGCACCGGACCGACAACGGAGAATTCCACGCAGTCGGCTGAGCAGCGATTCGGTTTTCAGCGTCTGCACGAGGATCTCGGTCGGCGGGTGACGATCAACTTCGATGGCTTCAGCGGAACCGGGTTCGGGACCGCGACAACGGCACCGCAGGCGGGACGGCGCTATCGCAGCTACTCGCAGCTCGAGGCGGATGTCCGACTCGGGAACCCCGCGATTCGAGACGGATCGACGCTCTCCGCGTATGCTCGCGTCTTCGGCGACAGCGGCGAGCAGCGGGAGGCGCTCCCGTTGGAGAATTCGATGCTGGGCCTTGGGTTGCGTTGGAAGCCGTGGCGCAGTCAGATCATCTACTTCGCAGCCGAGAATCTGACCGGCATCGAGGATCGCACGCGCAGTGACGTACTGCTCAGAGCCAGCGCATCCTTCTTCAACGGGGGGCGCTTCGGCGACGACTGGCACCCGGCGCGCGCGGGCTGGATCTCCACGAATCTGTACCTCGACGCCGCGCAGTATCTGAAGACGGACTACAGCGCGGCGACTGCCGACTATCGCACGAGTTATCACCGCAGGCTTGCGGCCAAGCTGACGCTGGAGCCGTACGGTCACGTCCAGTTCACCGCCGCGAAGAGCCTCCGCATCGAACGCGACGTGCGCGGCGGAGTCGGTGTGCGGTGGAATATTTGGTACGGCGCGACGACGTACGATGCCGATCCGCACAAGCTTTCGATTGGCCTCGAGTTCCAGCAGACGCTCGAGACCTACCTGCCGGATCGCAACGGCATCTTCGTTACGCTCGGCACAAGGTGGTAGCCACCCTAACGATTGCGGATTGCGGATTGCGGATTGACGGAGTGCTGATTGCTGATTGAGATTGCTGATTGCTGAATGTCGTGGCAATCGGTCAATCTATAATCCGCAATTCGTCAATCCGCAATCTGCAATCCGTCAATCTACAATCCTCAGTCGCGCCGCATTGATCAGCGAGCGGTACGCGCGGCAGCGGTTCGGTGCGCCGACGGGTGCGCTCGGACGAACCCTGCGATTCTTCAATCGGTCCGTGCCGATTGTCGGCGTGCTGCCGGCCTCGTTCGATTTTCCGGCCGGCACCGACGTGTGGTTTACGGCGATCGGCAACCGTTCGCAGCACCATCGGCGCGGCAACAACTTCTGTGCGATTGCACGGTTGAAGACCGACGTCGGTCTCGAGCAGGCCTAGACGGAAATGACCGCGATCTCCGCGCGGCTCGACGCGCAGTACCCGGACACAAACAGGAACATCCGCGTTGTCTTGACACCTCTCCAGCGCGAAATGGTCGACGATGTCAGCTCGATGCTGTATCTGCTGCTCGGCGCCGTCGGCCTCGTCCTGATGATTGCGTGCGCGACGATGGCCACGCTGCTGCTCGCAAAGGCGACGGCGCGCGCACGGAAATCGCTGTTCGCGGCGCGCTGGGCGCGAGCAGCGTGCGGATCGTCCAGCAGCTGCTGATCGAGGCGCTGGTTCAGGCGTTGGCGGCGGGCGCCCTCGGCGTCGCGATCGCGCTGTTGGGGACGCGAGCGCTGGTTGCGCTCTCGCCGGCCAACGTGCCACGCCTCGAGGAAGCCGGCGTCAATCTCATCGTCCTCGTGTTCACGCTGGCGCTCTGCGCGCTCGTCAGCATCCTGTTCGGATTGCCGCCGGCGCTGCAGGCGGCCCGCGTCGACGTGAACGAGCCGCTTCGTCACGGCGCGAGCCGCACGGCTGGGGGCGGCGGCAGCCGGACTCGTGAGGCACTCGTCGTGGCGGAGATCGCTCTCGCGGTCATCCTCGTCGCGACCGGTGCGCTGCTCGTGAGAAGCCTCGTCGCGCTCCAGCGTGCGCCGCTCGGATTCCAGTCGGCGAACGTCCTCATGATGCAGGCGACGGCGGTTCCGCGCGGCTCCGACTGGACGCCGAGCCGCGCGTTCTTCGAGAGGCTTCTTGCGGACATCGCGCGCGTACCCGGCGTTCTGGCCGTCGGCGCCATGATGGGACCACCCGGGCGCGTCGAATCCGAAAGCGGGTACTGGATCGATCGGATGCCCAAGGAGTCCCCACTGAGCCAGGCAAGCCCCGCGGTGATGAACGTCATCACGCCCGGCGCATTCGCCGTGCTCGGCATTCCGCTTCGGCGTGGACGAGACTTTCGCGACAGCGACCGGACCGGCGCACCGCAGGTGGTGATCGTCAACGAAGCGCTGGCCCGCGCGACGTTTCACGGGCGCGATCCGATCGGCCGCGTGCTCGTCGCCGGTTACGATTCAACGGACCCGATGACGATTGTGGGCGTCGTCGGCGACGTGCGGCAGTACGGGCCGGATCGCGAACCGCAACCCGAAATCTACATGCCGTACCAGCAGCACTCCTACAACGGAGCCACACTGCGCGTGCTCGTAAGGGCGGCGTCGCATCCAGACGCCCTCGGCCCGACGATTCAACGGCTGGCGCGCGAGCGGTCTCCCGAGGTCTCCGTACGCGTCAGCACGCTCGACGAGCTCCTCGCCGAACACGTAGCGACGCCGAAGTTTCGTGCCTGGCTTCTGAGCCTCTTCGCCGTCGCCGCGCTGTGCCTCGCGATGGCAGGGGTGTACGGCGTCATGGCGTACGTGGCCGGTCGAAGGAGATCGGCGTCCGAATGGCGCTCGGCGCCACTGCGCGAAGCGTCTTGTGGATGATGCTCGGACGCGGATTGAAGCTGACCGCGATCGGCCTGAGCGCCGGCGTGCTTGGGGCGGTCGCATCCACGCGCCTCGTGGCAGGCATGCTGTTCGAGGTCGAGCCACACGACCTGTTGACCTACACGGGCGTGATCGCGGGACTCGGTGCTCTGTCGCTGCTCGCGGCGTACATCCCGGCGCGTCGTGCCACTCGCATCGATCCGCTCGTCGTGCTCCGACAGGAGTAAGTGTTCAGTAACGCCCGCTCACGGAGCGAGCCTTGCGATCAGCGCTTCTTGCGTCCGCTCGATCGCTTGCGCGACGATTTCCGCGGGACCTTCGCACCCTTCTTTCTCGCTTCGCTCAGGCCGATAGCGATTGCTTGCCTCCGGCTCTTGACCCTGCGTCCGGAGCCGCTCTTCAGCGTGCCGCGCTTGCGGCGATGCATCGCCGACTTGACCGATCTCGATGCCGCTCTGCCGTACTTGGCCATGAAAACCTCGGCGATCATGCGTGCAAACCGCATGCTGACTGCGTGCCTTTCCTTTGAGATCGGTTGAAGAGCTGCAATACCGACGAGTCAGAAGAAGTGGCTATCGGCCATCGTGTCGATGCTGTCGATGACCGCCACTTGCTCGTCGAACGTACGATCCCCGCGACTCGAAGCAGGAACGACAGATCCACACGTTCATTGACGGTTCATCGGCATTGCGTGACGATCCGAGAGATCCGTCGACCTGACGTGTGCCTGATGCGTGCGGGATCGTAAACGCCCCCGAGATGTCATACATCCGAAGCAACGACGTCCACCCGGCCTCCGAACGCATCCCCTGTCCGGCTTCCGTCGCGGCAGTGTTGAGGTCCGTGGCGGGAGTCGACGGCCTCATGCTCGTCACCCTGGCCGCGATTACGCTTCTTCTGTACGTGTATCCGCTGTCGCTGGGTGTTCCGCTCATGGATCCAGACGAAGGGCTTCACGCGTCAATCTCGCAGGAGATGGTCGAGCAGAACAGCTTCGTGATGCCGAGATTGCTCGGACGTTCGTTCTACGACAAGCCCATTCTGTTCTTCTGGATACAGGCGGCCTCGCTGAAGCTGTTCGGTGAGCACGAAGCGGCAGTACGCGTCCCCGGGTTGTTGTTTGGCCTTCTCGTGGCTGTCACGACCGGTCTGCTCGGCTGGACGCTCTTCGGACGATGGGTCGGTGTGCTGGCCGCGTGTTTCCAGTCCACGCTGTTGCTGCCGCTCGCTGAAAGCCAGGCGGGCGGCCCTGACGTCGTGCTGGTCGTGTGGACGAATCTGGCGCTGCTTTTTCTGTGGCGCGGCGATCGAGGGACGTCCTGGAATCGCCGCATCATAAACGCCGCAGCCGCCGGCCTGTGCCTTGGTCTAGCGATTCTGACCAAGGGCCTCGCAGGACCAGCGATCGTGTACGTCGCATTCGTGACAAGCCTTCTCGTTTGCAAACGGCTCCGACGCGAAGCACTGGTGATCATCTTTATGTCGGGAATCGTCGGCCTTGCCGTGGCAGCGCCGTGGTATGTCCTCGTCGAACGGCTCCATCCGGGATACTTGCACTACTACTTCGTCGATCGCCACCTGCACGGCTACTTCGGTGGCCGCCAGCGCCATGGGAGCGCAGTTTCCTGGTATTACTTGCCGGTGATCGCCGGCGGCAGCATGCCGTGGGGACTGTATCTGGCAGGCGCGATTACGAGGGGAAATCAGGCAACTCGTGATACGGATTCGTCGCATGCGCACACCCTTCTCTGGATCTGGCTCGCGAGCGGCGTCCTTTTTCTGAGCGCCGGCAGTGCGAAGCTGGCGACCTATGCCCTTCCACTCTTTCCGGCGATCGGGTTGCTCGCCGCGCTGCCGTGGTCCGAAGCCTTGAAACGGCCCGACGCGAGGCCGTCGAAGGCTCTTCAGCGGATCCTCGATGGCCATGCGGCAATCGTCGTCATTCTCCCGTTCGTCGTGATGGTGACGATCGAGCGTCGATCTCAACTCGGATTTGCCGCTCACGCATGGTTTGCCGCCGCGGTGCTCGCACTGTGCGGGCTCGCGGCGCGAGCGCCGTGGGCGCGACGGCAGGGCGCAGTGGCATTTGGTGCGGTTTCGATGCTCACGACTCTGATGTTTCTGTTCGGGGTAGCGGTCGTCTTTCCGCGAGTGGCGACCATGGCATCCTCGCGGGATCTTGCAATGTACCTCAACACCGCCGGCACACTGCCCGAGCATCTCTGGATCGTCGACGATCGCGGTGGATCCGTTGTGTTCTACCTGCGGCCAACGCTGCGCCGAAGTCTCGCCCCAGGTCAGTTCGAATCGATCAGCACGCCGTGCGTGCGGGAGCGACTCCGCAACTCGTCCGGCCGCTCGGCGCTCGTCGCCGTCAGAGAACGCCGTTTCTCGAGCTTCGACGCGCTGGTGCCGGCATCCGGTCTCCCCTACGCGCGCGCGGGACAGTTCCGCCTGTTCACCTCCGAGCTGCTGCCGCAGCCGCCGTTTCAATTCGTTGGGGCGTGGGAATTCGACCGATGGCGTTGTTCCAATCCGCTGATAGGAGGAGACGTCCGCTGATTGGTTAACGGAAATTGTCGACGAGGATCAAATCCGCTTCGCTGCTTTCGAGGCTCGAGTACAGCAGCCATCGTCCATCCGGGCTGATCGCAAAACCAGGTTCCGAGTCAGCTTCTGGGCGCGTCAGCCGCGATGGTTGTCCTCCGTCAGCGGATGTCACGTAGATCGCATAGCTGCCCTTGTGGCAGTCGTCGCGAAGAACGCGATCCGGCGACCATGTGGTGACCACTGCGGGCCAACCACGATCGATGCACCCATCGACGTCAGAGGCGTGTGATTCGTTGCGTCACGCGCACACACCCAGATCAGTGTCGCTACGAATGGTCACGGAACGAGCTCTGGGCGACCTCACGCCCTCCTGTTGGAGGCTGGACGAACACCGAACGAGCGATGGAGTTGATTGAGGAGGCGAACCGGGGTATGGCCTCGCAACCTCAGGCGGCGGCGACCTTGAGCAACAGATCCGGGTCGGTGAGCAACTTGCCCGCACCAACCGCGACAGTGGCAAGGGGCTCCTCGGCCACCATGACGGGCAGGCCGGTTTCCTTGCGCAGGCGTTGGTCCAGCTTTCGGAGGAGCGCGACGCCGCCGGTGAGCATAACGCCGCGCTCATAGATATCACCGCACAGTTCCGGAGGTACGGATTCGAGCGCTTCACGAACGGCCTTGACGATCGCGCGGATCGGGTCGGACAAAGCCTCCCGGATTTCCGCATCATTGACGGTGACCGTGCGCGGGACCCCCTCGGAGAGATGACGCCCTTTCACCTCCATGCACAAGGGTTTTTCCAGCGGCGCCGCGGATCCGATCTCGCACTTGATCCGTTCGGCCGTGGGTTCTCCGATCAGCAGATTATGATGTCGTTTCAGGTGCTGGATGATCGCGTCGTCCATGTCACCACCCGCCAGGCGCAAGGAGCGACTGTAGACAACGCCAGCGAGCGAGACCACGGCGATGTCGGTGGTCCCGCCTCCGATATCGATAATCATGTTGCCGGTGGGCTCCGTTACCGGCAGTCCGGCGCCAATCGCAGCGGCCATCGGCTCGTCCACCAGGCGCACGTCACGTGGCTTCATCCGCTTCGCGCTTTCCTTGACGGCACGACGCTCCACCTGCGTGCTGTCGGCCGGCACACCTATCACGAGCCGGGTCCGCCAACTGGTGCGACCCCGCGCTTTCCGGACGAAGTATGCGAGCATCCTCTCGACCGCGTCGAAATCGGCAATCACGCCGTTGCGCACCGGCCAGACCGCCGTGATGTTGGCAGGCGTGCGCCCCAGCATGCCGTGAGCGTCCGTTCCAATTGCCTCGATCGCGCCACGAGCGGTGTTGAACGCGACGACCGAAGGCTCGCTCAGGGCGACGGCACCCTGCGTGTAGACGCACGTGTTCACCGTCCCGAGGTCGACGGCGACGTCCGAGGCGGTCGAGAACATCCCCATGCCACCAGGGAGTGAAACAATTTCGATTCCGCCCGGGGCGCAGGACACAACTCCTCGAAAGCACGTGGATTTCGCAGCGTGTGGTCGGTTACCGGACGGAATTGACGTGAGTCGCACATACGAATTGCGCCGAAGGATCACGATTCTGGCGCTGCCCTGGGTTCTGAGTGGGCTGTCTTCTGTAACGCTTCGGTCCCAGCATCGAGGCCGGCCGGACGGCGTTGACGAGCGTGAGGCTGAGGAACCGTTCCTATGGTGTCCGCCTTCAGGCGGACCGCTCGTTTTGCATCCGGGTTGGTCTTGAAGAAGTAGAGAAGAAGCGTTATCGTGCGTGACTTCCGCGCAATGATGATTGAGCACAAGAGGCGGAGTGGGGAGTGGAATGACGGAATCGATCGTCGAGCAATTCTGCCAGGACGTCCGCTACGCGCTACGCAGTTTGGGGAAGGCACCTGGAATGACGGCGGTCACGATCGCGACCCTGGCAATCGCCATCGGAGCGAACACAGCCATCTTCCAGCTCGCTGACGCCGTGCGGCTCCGACCACTGCCCGTGGACCGTTCGGACCAGCTCGTTGAAGTACGCATGACCGATCCCACGCGCGGACGAATCGGGACGTTCGCAGGGCGACGTCCACTTTTCACGAATGCGCTGTGGGAAGAGTTGCGGCGTCGCCAACAGGCATTCTCCGGAGTGGTCGCGTGGGGCGCGTACCCCGTCAACGTCTCCACTCGCGGCGAAGCGCAATTCGTCCAGGGTCTCTGGGTGAGCGGTGACTTCTTCAACGTCCTCGGTGTCAGACCGCATCTGGGGCGTCTGTTCACGTCGAGCGACGATCAGCCTGGATGCGGTTCGCCAGCCACAGTCCTCGGGTATGCGTTCTGGCGCCGGCAGTACGGCGGGGACGCCACCGTCATCGGAAAGACGCTGATCCTCGACGGCCATCCGTTCGACGTCGTGGGTGTCGCGCCGGAAGGGTTCACCGGGCTCGAGGTCGGACGGATCTTCGACGTGGCGACGCCGATTTGCGCGGAGCGGATCCTCAACCCTGAACAGAGCGCGCTGAATGACCGGAGCTGGTGGTGGCTGACCGTGATTGGTCGTCTGGCGCCGGGATGGTCGCTGGAACATGCGTCAAACCATCTTGCCTCGATCTCGTCCGGGATTTTCCACACCACCGTGGCGTCCGGACTGTCGCCCGACGTCGCGCAGGCGTATCTTGGCTCCGTACTCAAAGCGTTTCCGGCGTCGACGGGCGTATCCGGAACGGTGCGAGAAGAGTATGAGACACCATTGTGGGTGCTACTGGCGACAGCAGGCGCCGTACTGATCATCGCCTGCGCGAATATCGGAACACTGTTGCTCGCCCGCGCCACAACCCGGGAACGGGAGATCGCAGTTCGCCTGGCGCTCGGTGCCTCGCGCGGACGAGTTGTCAGGCAGTTGCTCACCGAGAGTGTGCTCCTCGCCATCGGTGGCGCCGCCGCGGGAATGTTGCTGGCGCCGACCCTGAGCGAGGGATTGGTTGGGCTCCTGCGTACCAGCGGTTTTCAGTTCTTCAGCGTTACGTTCAATCTCGATCCCAATTGGCGCGTGCTGCTCTTCGGAACGGTTCTAACGCTCGTCACCTGCATGCTGTTCGGCGTCATCCCTGCGGTCGTTGCGACCCGCCAGTCGACAGAAGCTCTCCTGCGGGCAACAGCTCGTACAGCGACCGCCCGGCCACGCAGCCGCGCACGCGCCGGCCTTGTGGTCGCCCAGGTCGCTCTATCGCTCGCGCTCGTCGTGACGGCCCTGCTCTTCGTCCGGACGCTGCACAATCTGACGACTGCCCACAGCGGATTCGATCTGGACGGCGTTGCCATGGCGGTCATCGACTATCAGCGCAGCCATGTGTCCGTGGAGAAGAGGCTCGAACTGCAGGCGCGTCTGCTCGACGCCCTCCGCTCGGTTCCCGGCGTGCAATCGGTCGCATCTGTCCGAATGATTCCGCTGACCGGCGAGTCCTCGACAGGACGCGTCGTGATCGATGGTGTTCAGCATCAGAAGCAGACCGCCTTCAACAGGGTCAGTCCGGCGTTCTTTCAAACGATGGGAGCGTCGTTCCTTGCGGGACGGGACTTCACGCCGGGCGACACGCTGAGCTCGCGGCGTGTCGCCATCGTTAACGAGTCGTTCGCACATGATCTGCTTGGCGCGCGAAACCCACTGGGGTCGACATTTCAGATAGCTGGATCGGCCGCTGCGAAACCGGTCACGTACGAAGTTGTCGGCCTCGTGGCAAACACGAAATACACGAGTCTTCGAGAGCCATTCGAGCCCATCGCCTTCTTTCCGGCGTCTCAGGAGAGGCAGCCGCTCGAGTACATGAACGTCGTCATCCGGGCGGCGATCGGACATGGCGCTGTGACGACGCGATCCGTGACCGAAGCGGTAAGCCGGTTAGCACCCGAGAGTGTCGTTCTCGTTCAACCATTCCTGGCTCAGATCGGTGATTCAGTGATCCGTGAGCGCCTGGTGGCGATGTTGTCTGGATTCTTTGGTGCGGTCGCCGCATTGCTCGCGATGTTGGGTCTGTATGGCGCTGTCGCATACGGGGTGGAACAACGGACGCGCGAGATCGGCATCCGAACCGCCCTCGGTGCAGCGCGGCTGGAGGTACTGGCGCTCGTGCTTCGCCAGAGCATGTGGCTGACGGCCATCGGCGTGGCGCTCGGAATGGGTGCAGCCGCTGTCGCGACACGATACTTCGCAGGGATGCTGTTCGGCGTCACCCCGCTCGATCCCTCGACCTTCTCCGTGGTGCCGGCAGGATTTGCACTGGTGGCGGCATTGGCGGCCTACCTGCCGGCCCGCCGCGCAACGAAGGTTGACCCGCTCACCGCACTTCGGCACGAATGAGGCGATCGTCAGGCCGCTGTTCGCCGGTAGAGCCGCCGTTCGCGTCACTGGGCCGGCGAGTAGCCGCAGGACCCGTTCGCGTTAAGATCGACCTCCTTCTAAGTCGCCGGCGCTGTTCGTGGGCTGTTTTATCACTCAGCAGGAGGTCATCATGGCACCAGGGTCGCGTGCGCGCGGAATGGCATGGTTGATCGGTCTCGCCATCGTCGCCTTTACCGTCGGATTGATCCCGTACGTATTGGCTGCGGACCCGCCCATTCTTGCGGGTGCGAATGTCCGGGTCTCCACGCACGACTTCTTTCCAGGGGATGCATTCACGGCATCGAGCGGCCCCCCGGACGTGTTCCAACAGAACGAGCCCTCGATCGCCCTCGATCCGACGAACCCGCTACTCATCGCCGTCGGCATGAACGACTCCCGGACGGTTCCCGTCTCCAATGATGGATGGCAGAGCCTTGCGATATCGACCGATGGCGGCCAGTCATTCAGCTTCGAAGCGCCCGTTCCGGGGTATCCGGGCGATACGTCTCCCGAGGGGCTCGCCTCACCGGTGCGAGGCAATCAGGCCGCCAGCGATCCCTGGCTCGGCTTCGATGGCGCCGGCCGCCTGTTCTACGCGTTCATCGCCTTCCAGCGGCAGCCACCCGGACGCCCGGATTTCGATAAGGAAGCCACTAACGTGATTGCGGTCGCGAGGTACGTCGGGACGCAATATCAAAAAACTGTTGTCGTCGAACGCGGGACGGTGGGATTGGGCCGTCAAGAAGACAAGGAAGCGCTGGCCGTGGATCCGTCGAATGGCAACGTCTACGTCTGCTGGGCGCGGTTCACGGGCTTCCAGAGTCATTTAAAAGTGGCGCGTTCGACGGATCACGGTGACTCGTATCAGATCTCGGACCTCGGGCCAGTGCGGAACATGCAGGGGTGCAATCTGACTACGGCGCCAAATGGCGACGTGTACGTTGCGTGGCGAACCTTTGACAACAACCCCGGGAACACCAACCCGCAGGACAGCTTCATCTACCTGGCGCGTTCAACGGATGATGGCGCGACGTTCGGGCGACCCGTCCGGGTCGCGCGCTTCGTGGACTATTCACAAGTCGCCTCGCGCACGCCGCCAGTCTTCCGGACCTTTGCGGATGCTTTCCTTGCTGCTGATATCAACGGCGTGTATGTCGGATGGCAACAGAAGAACGGCACGAATGGAGCAGACATCGCCGTAAGCCGTTCGACCGACAACGGCGCAACCTGGGAT
>JBKPCD010000156.1:0-14494 GCA_046727175.1 Acidobacteriota bacterium
CGCTGTCGTCGCAGTGGGCACGATCGGTGTGTCGCTGATCGTTGGCGAGTCTGGCAAGGCGAAGGGGACGCAACGGGTCGCGTCCGGCACGAAGGAGGGCCCCGCGTGCAAGCCGGAGAACAAGGCCAACCTCGAATTCACCGTCAAGGACATGAACGGGTCGAACGTGCGGCTCACGGACTATCAGGGGAAGGTGATTCTGCTCAACTACTGGGCGACGTGGTGCGGCCCCTGCAAGGTGGAGCTGCCGGCGCTCATCGAGCTCTACGACGACTACAAGGACAAGGGCTTCGTCGTGCTCGGCGTCTCTGCGGACGACGATCCTGAGACGTTGCGCGCGTTCGCGGCGGAGTGGAAGATGAACTATCCCGTTCTCGTCGGCCGCGACCACGAAGATCTGCTCGACGCGTTCGGTCCGTTGTTCGGGTATCCCACGTCGTACTTCATCGGGCGAGACGGGTCGGTCTGCGGGAAACATTTCGGCCCGGGGAGCAAGGAGGACTTCGAGAAAACGATCAAGGCGCTCCTGTAGTATGATCGGTCCACGATGCTGAAAGGGTTCACCCACGCACGCCTCGCCTGTGGTTGCCGCATCAGCTTTCGCGAAGGAGTAGAGGGCAGTCCGGTCACTGTCGTCGTGGACGCAAAAGCCCCGGGGTGCCCGCTGACCCTGCATGTCGCCGGTCTTCCGCTGTTCGATTACCGCGAAGCGCTGCGTCCATCCACGCGGCTGCTGCCTCCGAACGAAGAGGAATACGAAGAGTCCTAGCTCTCACTTCCGCGGATGCCTGCTGCTCCGCGGCCCGCGCGATTCCGGTTTCCATCGTCCCGACTCGTTCAACGCTCGCCTCAGGATGAACTCAATCTGACCGTTCAGGCTGCGCAGGTCATCGTCTGCCCAGCGCTGAACGGCGTCGAGCACGTCGCGATCGACACGAAGCAGGAATGGCTTGCGATCGGACAACGTCTCACTTCGAGGTTTATTGATAAATCGTGCCGGGTGTTGATGACGGGCTGCGTGGCGCGTTCACCGCACAGGACGACGAGCAGATTGCTCACCATGGCAGCCTTGCGCTCGTTGTCGAGTTCGAGAATCTCGCGACGTGACAGGAGATCGAGCGCCATCTCGACCATCCCGACGGCGCCTTCGACGATGCGCTGGCGTGCGGCGATGATCGCGCCGGCCTGCTGACGCTGCAGCATCGCCTGCGCGATCTCCGGCGCGTACGCGAGATGGCTGATGCGCGCCTCCATCACCTCCACGCCCGCTCGCGCGAGGCGATCCTGGATTTCCTTCTTCATGTGCTCGGCGACTTCGAGCGTGTTGCCGCGCAGCGACATCTGACCCTCTTCGTGCGCGTCGTACTTGTAGCTGGTCGCCAGGTTTCGCACGGCGGCCTCGGTCTGCACCTTGACGAAGTTCTGGTAGTCGTCGACCTGGAACACCGCTTCTGCGCTATCGATCACGCGCCAGACGACCACCGCCGCAATCTCGATCGGATTGCCCTCGAGGTCGTTCACCTTCAACCTCGCGCTCTCGAAGTTGCGGACGCGGAGTGAGATGCGCTTCTTCGTGAACAGTGGGTTGGCCCACCGAAGGCCGGGCACTTTCGCGGTGCCGACGTAGTCCCCGAAGAACTGGAGGACCTTGCCCTCGTTCGGGTTGACGACGAAGAGGCCGGCCAGCAGGAACAGGTCGAACGCGATCGTCAGGCTGAGGGCGATGATGCGCACCGGGGATCCCTCAGAGGCGGCGATGAGCCCGTAGATGGCGAGGCCCAGGACGACGAGCAGCAGGAGCGCGACGGGGAGACCCGGGAGCGCCGCGTAGTCACGTTCGCGAATCATGGAAGCGCCCTCCTTACGGCGGATGTCAAAGTGATATCACTTTGACATCATCAGGTGTCAAGTGGCATGAGACGCGGATTTACGCGGCTGGGGACGCGGATACAAGGAGCTTCCAACGAGAGGCGGATTTACGCGAATGATTGCGGATTCAGACTTTCGACGAGACCGGTTTCCGGCGAATGTGCGCGGATGGAGACGTTGGCACGAGAGGTCGATCTGCGAATCGCAGGATCACAGCTCACCGACACGCGAGAATGGCCCTGTTGAAATCTGCGAACTCTCAACGGACGGAGCGTTGCACAAATTGAAATGTGATTACGCTCGCGGACAGGATTTGCTGTTGAGAGCGATCCATCAGATGTGGCCGGCTCGTTGCTGGCCGATCGGCCATGGACAAGTCCGAATCGCCAGATACAGCGCTTCTGGAAAAGGAGCTGACCGGGAAGATCATCGGTGTCTTCTACGAGGTGTACAACGAGATCGGACCTGGTTTTCCGGAATTCGTCTACCGGCGCGCAATGGCGATCGCGCTTGCCTTGGCCGGCCTCAGCGTCGTGGAGGAGGCGCACCTCCCGATCTGGTTTCGCGGTCATCGCATCGTCAAGTTCCAGGCTCACCTCGTGGTCGAGGATCGAGTCATTGTGGAAGTGAAGTCATCCGCGGAGGTCAACGAGTTTCACAACATCCAACTCACGAATTACCTCAGAGCCACTGACATCGAGGTGGGTCTTCTGCTGAACTTCGGTAAACGCGCCGAGTTCAAGCGCCGCGTCCTTCAGAACAGCCAGAAACGTCGGCCCGGTCCGAACACATCGACGGATGCCGGTCCGCCAACGGCGTCATGTGCCACCCACGACGACAGATTCTGACCCGCGCCCCCGAGTCTCGCGGGAGCGTTTCTGATTCGCGGATATCCGCGAAAATCCGGGTCTCATGAAGGTGGGCTTGATCCGCGAGTATCCGCGAGAATCCGCGTCTCGTGAAAAGCCGGTTTGATCCGCGAGTATCCGCGAGAATCCGCGTCTCGTGAAGGTGGGCTTGATCCACGAGCATCCGCGAAAACCCGCGTCTCGTGAAAAGCCGGTTTGATCCGCGAGTATCCGCGAGAATCCGCGTCTCGTTGATCCGCCCGTCTCAATCCGCGTACCCGATGCGCAGATTCGCAACGAGCGGCAGGTGATCGGACGCCATCAGCGCTTTCCGCGTGCGCGGCAGCTCCACGCGTCGGACGTCGACCTCGCCCTCGTAGTAAATGTGATCGAGGTGCAGCACCGGGAAGATCCCCGGATACGTGCGCCGGCGGCGGAGGTGAGCGCGCAGGTCGACGCTATCGAACAGCGAGCTGAGGGTACGCGTGGCAAGGCCGCGCATCCATTCGTTGAAATCACCGAGGATGATCTTCGGTCCGGCGACGCGGCGATCGTGAACGAACGAAGCGAGACGCGGCGCCTGGTAGCGGCGCTCGAGGACGGCGGTGCCGAGATGGACGTTGTACACGTGCAGCGTGCGCCCGCGACCGAGACTCAGATCGGCGCGTTGGCAGGCGCGCGGCTCGCACGTGCGCCAGGAGAGATCGTAATGGCAGTGTTGAACGATGGGGAACCGGCTGAGCACGACGTTGCCGAAGAGGTGCTTGCGCAGATGCCGCACCGATGTCATGACCCACCCCATCCCGAGCGCGGCGCCGATCTCCTCGGCCTGGCCCGCGCCCTCGGGACCGGCCCCGACGACTTCCTGGAGCGCCACCACATCGGCGTCGATTTCGCGGAGCACGTCGGCGATCCGCGACGGCATGACCCGGCGATCCATGCCGCGGCAGCGATGGATATTGTACGTCGCGACCCTCACGTCGACGTGATGTTTGCCGCTCTTCACGTCCGTCACTGCTGCCGCTCCAGAATCCAGATGAACGGTCCGACGATCTTCTCCCACAACGGCCGTTTCCTCCACTGCTCGAGCGTGATCGCGTCGCTGTTCTGCTCGTCGCGCCGGTAGTCCTCCCGCAAACAGGTGGCCACTGCCGGATCGCGCATCGCAACGTTGACCTCGTCGTTGTGCTCGAACGAGCGGTTGTCGATGTTCGTCGTGCCGATCACGGACCAGAGGCCGTCGACGAGCAGCACCTTCGCGTGGATCATGGCAGGGCGATACTCGTGGATTCGGATGCCGGCCTCGAGCAGCTCCCCCCACATGCGTCGGCTCGCGAGCCGCACCCATCGCTGATCGGTAGCGCGTCCGGGGACGACGACGGAAACAGCGACGCCACGACGGGCGATGCCGATGAGCGCTCGCCGGAGCGCCCGGTCCGGCAGAAAGTACGGTGTGGAGATTTGAATCTCGCGGTCGGCGCCCTCCATCAGCAACTGGAACGTCACCCTGGATGCCGTCGCGCGATCCGACGGCGAGCTCTTCACCACAAACGCCGTCGTCGTCCCCGACGGCGAGAGGTCCGGAAAGTACTCAGGGCCCGTCAGGATCTCGCCGCAGCATTCCAGCCAGTTCTCGGCGCTGACGCCCTGCAGTGCGGCGACGATTGGCCCCTCGATGCGAGCCATCGTGTCGCGCCAGGTCGCCACGCGACCGCGGGGGCACGCCCACCAGTCTGCGATGCCCGCACCGCCAGTGAACGCGACGTGGCCGTCGACAATGAGCAGCTCGCGGTGCGTACGATTGTTCAATCGCGCAAGCGAGTACCACCGGGGCCGTTGGTACGATGCGATCCGGCAGCCGGCCTTGCGCAACTTGCGGACGGGTCGTCCCCACAGGCTGAAGCTGCCTATCGCGTCGACGACGATCGTGACGTTCACGCCGGCGCGAGCACGCTCCGACAGCGCTGCGATGAACTGGTTGGCGGTACGGCCTGGCTGGAAGATGTAGCACTCCATGTTGATCGAGCGCGTCGCTCTGCAGATGGTCTGGAGCATGGCAGGGTAGAATTCGGGCCCGTTCGTGTAAATGGTCACGCGGTTGCCGTGGTGCAATGCGGCCTGACACGTCGACTGAATCGTGTAGAGGAACCCGTCGTCGTGCACCGACGTGCGGTGGCTCAGGTGATAGTTGATGCCTGGCGTGAAGAGGAAGACGAGAACGACCCACACGAGGAAGACGCCGCCCGCGAGTGTCAGGACCGTGGTCGGGGTCCACTCCATCAGCAGAACCGCTGCCGCAATTTGCTACCGCCGGTCCGGGAGGCACGACACGCGCGGAGGCGGGCGCCTTTTCCTTTCAACGACGTACCACCCGCGCGGCGGGATGATGATCGAGGGTCCCGAGGCATCGGCGATATCATAGTCGTATGCGAAGCGCCGCGGCGCGGACGGCGATGGTCATATTCGTCGTGGCGGTGATCGTCTCGAGCTGCGGTCGTCGTGATCCGATCCGGCTCGAGGACGGCACGATCATCGTCGAGAACCAGACGTCGCGACCGTGGCGCAACGTGGTGATCACGGTCAACGATCATTTTCGCGGAGGAGCCCAGCTCCTCGCGGCGGGAGGTCGCATGACGGCGCCGCTCAGCGGGTTCCAGACCGCGTATGGCCAGCGATACGACCGAGCCAGGCAGAGCGTCTACAAAGTCGAAGTGACAGCAACGGATCAGAACGGCAAACCTGTGACGCTGACGTGGAATGGAAAGAGAGTGCCGCAGTGACGTCAGCCGATACGACGCGAGAGTCACGAACGAGGCCATGATGAAACTCAAATCTGAATTCGAAACCCATTGCCCGTGCTGCCGGGCCACGCTCGTCATCGATGTGAACCTGCGGCGCGTCGTCCGGCACGAAGAGCCCGTGCGCGGCGACCGGCCGGAGCTCTCCGAAGCACAGCGAATCCTGGCGGAAGAAGCGGCACGGCGTGAGGCGCTGTTCCAGCAGTCCGTCGCCGCCGAGCGAACCCGCGGCGATGCGTTGTCGCGACGCTTCGACGAGGCGCTCAAGCAGGCCAGGAACGAGCCGATCACGAAGCCGACACGCGATTTCGACCTCGATTGATCGACGGTGAATGGATCAGAATCTAGGGACTTAGAAGTCGAGCGATCTCGACCGAGTTTCACTCTAGCATCTGGCTTCTAGCTTCTGAATCGGTCGGTTCAAGAACTCGCGGGGAATGGGCGTCCACTTCTCGCGTCCCTCGTAGTAGATCGGTTTGTGATTCGGAAACCGATCCTTGAAGGCGCGATAGCGAGCGCGCAGGCGATCGATTCGTCGATCGGAGCTGCGGATCGGCCGATGCGGAAAATCCAGGAGCATCCGTTCGACCTTCCAGACATTTCGCTCCGACAGCCGCCAGTCGTAATTGCCCAGGACGCGCAGGTCGACGACCGCGTACGCGGTGATACGTCCCGACAAGTCGATGTAGGGGGCGACATAGCTGAGGGCGAGAGCACGCGCGGTTCGGAAGACTGTGCGGCGACCGTGGAGGCCGGGGTCCCGTGAGCGCGCGATCGATCCCCAGCGTCCGTGCCGGCGATACACGAATATGACGTGATCGAGCTCGTCGATCGATTCGAAGCTGAGGACGAGCGGCGGCCAGCCGTGTTGCTCGAGGATTACCGCCGCCGAAAGAGCAGCCTCGAGGCAATGCGCCGTCCCGTGCCTGACGACGCCTCGAAAGCTGCGCAGCGTCGCGCGTCCCGGCGGAGGCTCCGTGTTGTACGGAAGTTCGTTCAGGAACTTCTGGACGGCAGCAGGCGTACGGAGCCGCTGGATCAGACGTCGCTCCTCCGGCGTGAACGCGGATCGTGGTGGCGTGTCGGCGCCTCTCATCTGGGTCATCGGTCTGGAACTGGACAGCGCGTGTATGTGAACGCGACGCCCGTTCGCCTCGCACGCAAAACGACGACGAGTGTCATCCCGGTTACGACCATCGTGCGTCTCGTCGCCGCGCCGCCAGGGGCGTCGTGCCCGTCCCGTGGTCGGATCAGCTTCACTCTAATCAAGTTCTTCGCGCGCGGTGTGCGTGCGAGGAAGGCACCACGGCTCAGACAGCCTGCGGCATGCATTCTGCTATACTCGGCCGGAAGTGGGAGCCCGCCCCTTGCCTGCGCAGGTCCTAACCCTTCCGCACCGCAATCCGCGAGAGCTTTCCGACCGGCGTTCCGTTTCGTGCGCGGGGACGAATCGCTGACGACAATCGCGCGCCATTTGGCAGGAGTAAGTGACAGCATGGGCAGGAGACTCTACGTCGGCAACCTTCCGTACTCGACGACAGAAGATCAGCTCACGGAGCTGTTCAGCCGCGCCGGCAAGGTCGACAGTGTGCGTGTCATGCGAGACATGGCGACCGGCCGCGCCCGCGGTTTCGCTTTCGTCGAGATGGGCTCCGACGAGGACGCACAGAAGGCGATCAGCGAGTTTCACGAGCATCAGATGGAAGGGCGGGCGCTCGTGGTCAATGAGGCACGACCGAAGCCCGAAGGTGGATTCGGCGGCGGTGGCCGAGGCCGCGGCGGGTACGGCGGCGGTGGCGGCCGCAGTTACGACGACGGCGATTTCTCAGGGGGGCGGCGCAAAGAGCCGCGCTGGTAAGTTCGCGCGGCTGACGCGCGCCCGCGCGTGAAAAAGGGAAAAGGGAAAAGGGAGAAGGGAGAAGGGAGAAGGGAAATTGAAGAGGTCGGCTGCCTTAGTGGCGCCGACCTCACGTTATTTCTCGGTGCTGCGTTGCCCCTTTTCCCTTTTCTCTTTTCCCTTTATTCGTCGACGACCCAGCCGTCTCGGAGCTGGATAATCCGGCTGCCGTACGAGGCGTTCGTTTCCGAGTGCGTCACCTGCACGATTGTCGTCCCCGCCTCGTTGAGCCGCTTGAACAGCTCCATGATCTCCTTGCCCTGACTCGAGTGCAGGTTGCCCGTCGGTTCGTCGGCGAGGATCACTTTCGGGTTCGAGATGACCGCGCGGGCGACAGCCACGAGCTGCTGCTGGCCGCCTGAGAGCTGATTGGGGTACAGATCCTTCTTGCCGACGATGGCGAACTTGTCGAGGATGTCGCAGACCATGCTCTCGCGCTCGGACTTCTTGATGTCACGGTACGAGAGTGGGATGTCGAGATTCTCGTAAACGGTCAGGTGATCGAGCAGGTGATAGCTCTGGAACACGAAGCCGATGTACTGCTTGTGCAGCTTCGCCCGTTCCTTGGCGCCGAGCTTGTGAACCGGCTGATCGAGAAAGTAGTACTCACCGGTCCACGCGCTGTCGTGCATGCCGATGATATGCAGCAGCGTCGACTTTCCCGCGCCAGACGGCCCCATGATCGAGATGAATTCCCCCTCCTTCACGTCGACGTTGATGCGACGAAGCACGTAGGTACGGCTGGTGCCGTGTGCGTAGGACTTCTCGAGATTGCGAACGGCGACGAGCGCGTTCGGCGCGAGAGACACGTCGACGGGCAGACTCTCGATCTGCGGAACCGGCTGGCTCGATCTGGAGAAAAACGCCATGGATGCTGACCCCTTCCCGGGCTCGTTCCATCGTCGCGCAGGAACGCGCGTGGACCCCGGCTGCTCTACCCCAGCGCACCCACAACCCGCGCTGGGGACCCCGCCTGGCCTCGTCGGTTAGACGGGGAATTATCGATCACGGTTTCTAAGAATTATACAGGCGCCGGTCGCTCGCTGCCGCGCAATGCCGGTCGCTCGGTGGCTCGGTAGCTCGTTGGGCGTAGCTTGCGGCTCCGTGCTGCTGGTCCCCGGGCAATAGTCCGAATTCTGCCAATCACGCATGGGGACTTCTGATGCGAAGCCCCTGCGGAACTTGAGCAACACCATTTCAAGCCAGCGAGGCTCCGAGCTACTGAGCGACCAACTACCGAGCTACCGAGCCACCGAGCTACCGAGCCACCGAGCTACCGAGCGACCGGCTTTATTCAGCCCTCAACGCGACGATGGGCTCGACTCGCGTGGCGCGCCACGCCGGGACGAAGCAGGCCGCAGCGGCCACCATCATCAGCAACCCGGCGGTCGCGGCGAAGGTAAGCGGATCGGCCGGCCGCACTTCGAACAGCAGCGTGTGGAGACTGCGGCCCCACCAGAAGATAACGAGCGCGCCGCACACGCCAAGTGCAACGCCGGCTGCGGCCAACTGGAGTCCATCGCCCACGACGAGCCTGAAGACGTCGCTGCGGCCGGCACCGAGCGCCATGCGCACACCAATCTCCGACGTGCGCTGCGTCACGGCATACGACATCACTCCGTAGATGCCGATCGCCGCGAGCGCCATCGCGAGCGCCGCGAAGATCGCGACGAGTACGGCGAAGAACCGCGGCTGCGCGATCGAGTCGTGGACGATTTCGGACATCGAGGCGATGCCTGCGACCGCCGTCGATGAGTCGACGTCGCGCACCGCCTGCCGCATCCCGCCGGCGAGCATGGTCGGCGTCCCCGCCGTCTTCAGGACGATCGTGATCCCCGCTTCAGGGAATTGCCAATAGGGGAGGTACATCTCGATCCGCGGTGTTCCGCGCGCGCCGCGGAACCTGACGTCGCCCGCAATGCCAATCACCGTGAACCACGGCGCGTCGGGTTGCGTAGAGAATCGCACCCGCTTTCCAATTGCGCGATCACCCGGCCACAGACGCTGCGCGGCCGTTTCGTTGACGATGACGGCCGGCGTCGGCTCGCGGGCAACGAAGTGGCGCCCCTGCCGGAGCGGAATCGTCATCGCCTTGAGGTAGTCGGCGCTGACGTATCGGTACCACGTGACGAGCGACTCGGAGCTGTCGCGCGGTACGGGACGGCCCTCGAGATACACGTCCATGTCGTTGTCGCCGCCGAGCGGCACGTTCGACGAGAGCGCAGCGATTTTGATGCCCGGCAGCGCGGAGACGCGCTCGAGCAATTGGTCGTAGAAGGCGATCTGATGCTCGCGCACGGCCTGCCGTCGTTGCGCCGGCGAGAGTTGTGGCGTACCCGATGTCGCCAACGGCGGTGGTGCGACGGAACCCACGAGTACGTTCGATGGATCGAAGCCGAGGTCGGCTGACTGGAGCCGCAGGAACGTGCGCATCAGGAGACCGCCGGCGACGAGGAGCACGAGCGCGACGCTCACTTCGCCGACGATGAGACTTCGCCGCGCTCGTTGTCCCGAGCGCCCCGCAGTTCCTCGCGCTCCCTCTTTCAGGGCCGGCATGAAATCCGACCGCGACGCCTGCAGCGCCGGCGCGAGCCCGAACACGATGCCGGTCGCCATCGTGATCAGCACCGTGAAGATGAGAACTCGCGCGTCCAGGTTGATCTCGTCGAGGCGCGGCGCTCCTTCCGGCGCAATCGCAACCAGCGCGGCAACACCCCAGACCCCGAGCAGGAGGCCGACGACACCGCCGATCGACGCGAGGAACACGCTCTCGGTGAGCAGCTGCCGAATGACGCGAGCGCGAGCGGCACCGAGCGTCATGCGGACGGCTATCTCGCGTCCGCGTCCGGCGGCCCGCGCGAGCAGGAGATTGGCGACGTTGACGCAGGCGATGAGCAGCACGAACGCCACAGCGCCGAGCAGAACCAGCAATCCCAGGCGGACGTCGCCAATCACCTCGTTCTGGAGCGTATCGATTCGAATGCCAACGTTCTTGTTCGAGTCCGGATGCGCCTGCTCGAGTTGTCGGGCAAGTACCGGCGCAGAAGACGCCGCCTGCTCGGGCGTGACACCAGACTTCAGCCGCGCAACGACACGAAGGATGACGAGACCGCGTGCCGGCTTGGCAAGATCGAGCCGTCGCGGCCGCCACACCTGGGCAGTCGGAAGCACACCTGGCCGGAACCCGGCCGGCATCACGCCAATCACTTCGTGCGGCTCGCCGCCAAGGACGACCGACCGGCCGACGATTCCTCGATCGCTGCCAAATCGACGTTCCCACAACGCATGAGAAAGGATGACGACTCGTGGTGCCCCCGGCACGTCCTCCTGTGGCGTGAATGTTCGGCCAATCTCAGGCTGCACACCCAGCACGGCGAAATACTCGTGCGACACCTGCTCGCCGAGCAACGGTTCCGGCTCACCATTTCCGGACAGCGTCGGCTGCCAGCCCGTCATCGCGGTCACACCGTCGAACAGGGTCCCCTGCGTCTTCCAGTCGACGAAATTGCCGGGGGTTGCATATTCCTTGGGCGGTCCACCGCGGACGGTCATGTCCTGCCACACCATGACGAGCCTGTCAGCGTCGGGATAAGGCAGGGGTCGAATCAACAGTGCGTTGACGACGCTGAAGATCGCGGTGTTTGCGCCGATGCCGAGCGCGAGCGTGATGACGGCGACCGCGACGAATCCGGAAGACTTGCTGAAGAGACGCAGTGCGTAGCGGATGTCCTGCATGGGAGTCCTCTAGCTCGCAGGATGCTGAAAAACGCATCGTGAATGGGACATGGAAGATGGGAAATGGGAAAACCCTATACATTTGCCATCTCCCATTTGCGCATTTCCCAACAGCCGTCTTTTAGCGGCCTGCCAGGGTTTCGCAGACCGGGGGTCGCCCCGGACGGCCGCGCGTGAGTCTCCCGAGCGAACGCCATGCCGCGGGGGTGACGTGGCCAAGCGCTCACTCTCAATGAGTTACGGCGATCTCAGCCCTCAGCTTTGGTGGGCTTGTCCAGTTACGAACAGCCGACGTCCCACCCGTGAACAAAAGGCACTATTCTTGAAGCCACAAGTCGAGGAGAATCGTCCAAACACGTACGCGGCATGGGCTTTCATCTCCTGCTCCTGATTACCGCGCTGACAGCTGCTGCTCCTCAACAGCCGTCGTCGTCCACAACTGCGGACGATTCGTCACCCAAACAGGCCGCCGCTTCGACGCCAATCGACCCCAACGAGCTGCCGGTGTCCCTCGACCGGATTCAGCGTGCACTGGAGCATCCGCCGGCACTCCGGATCACAGAGGGACGGCCGGTTTTTCGAGTCGAGATCTTCGGCGAGAAACCAACCATCGAAGACATCCTTGGGCCCGAGTTCTGGAAAGGGCCTGTACCATATGGCGGCATGACGCACCAGGAATTCCTCGACATGGTCACGCCCAAGGATGTGCAGGGCTATGCAGCCTTCAGCAATAAAGAGGGGCTGGTCGTGGCCGCCACCTCGGTTGCGCTAAAGTGGGCGCTCCAGAAAGCCATCGCACACTATCAGGAGGCGAAAGACGCGCGTGCCCGTGAAGCGGCGAAGAAGGAAGTTCAGGAGGCGCTCGAGGCCCTTCGAAAGGCGCGCCAGGCAGCCGGCCTGCCCGACAAGTAGCTCCGTGTCAGCGTTGCGCGGTGCTGTTCTGTTTCAGAAAGCTTTCGATTTCCTCGATCGTCCGCGGCACGTTCGACGAGAGCCGCTCCAGTCCCGACTCCGTCACCAGGAATGAATCCTCGATCCGTACGCCAAGGTTCTGGTACTTGGCAACCATCGGCCGGACTTTCTCGATGAACGCAAGGTTCTCCGGAGTCTTCGGCAGATTGTCCAGGGCGGCCTCGCGAATGTAGATCCCCGGCTCGATCGTGAATGCCATCCCGGGGGCAAGCTCACGGAGACGGCCGACGTCGTGCACGTCCACGCCGATCCAGTGGGATACACCATGAGTCGCCCACGTCTTGAACTGCTGTCCTTTCGGATCGGTCACCAGCCCGAGCCGCACCAGCCCTGCACGCAGCGCCTCGTCACACGCCGCCTGAATCGCGCTGAGGGGATTTCCACGTTTTGCAGCCGCAATGCCCGCTTCCTGCGCCGCAAGGACGATTTCGTAGATGTCCCGCTGTTCGCGCGTGAACCGTCCGTTCACCGGATATGTTCGCGTGATGTCACCGGTATACCCCTGGTAATTCGCCGCCGCATCGACGAGAAGCAGATCCCCCGCCTCCATTCGGCGGCTCGACTTCTCGTAGTGGAGGATCGTCGCGTTGGGGCCACTGCCGACAATCGAAGGATAGCCCCAGCTCATGGCGCCGTTCTCGAGATAGACGTACTCGATCGCGGCTTCGACCTGGTACTCGAACTTACCTGGCGCCGCGGCCTTCATGCCGGCGCGGTGTGCCTCACTCGAGATCGCGACGCTCTTACGCAGTACGTCCTGCTCGTAGCCGGTCTTGATTTGTCGGAGCTCCGCGAGAATAGGCGTCGCGTCCTCCACGGCAAATCCGAAGAACCGCTCGCGAACTTTCGAAGCGAACTGGGTCACGAGTCCTGGTGGCGCGCTGAGACTGCCCGGTTCGAGCAGCAGCGCGACCTTGGCGCGATTCTGTGTCAGCGCGTCGAAGTACTTCGTGTACTCGCTCGTGCTGCCGCCCATTGGCCGCTTCGACAACGTTGCGGTGATGAACGGCTCGAACTGGCTCGCCGTCATCACGGTCGGGATGGCGCTTTGCGCCGTCGCTTCGTCCGGCGTCAAGCTGTGACCGTTCCAGTGTTCACGGCGCGCATCCGGTTCCCGGATGAAGAGGACTTCACGCCGGGTTTCGTTGCCGGGCATCAGCACGAGGATCGTGTCCTGCTGATCGATGCCGGTGAGATACAGCAGATTACTGTCCTGCCGATATTCGTAGTCGACGTCGAGCGAGTACGTGCGCGTCGGCGCGCTCCAGAAGATCGCGAGCGCATCGGGGCCGAGCCGCTCCATCGCACGCGCGCGTCGAGCCTTCAAATCGTCCTGCAGAGGACCTGCGTCCACGGCGGTCGGAACGAGGACCGCCAGGATCAGCACCAGTACGGGAAATCGCTTTGATCGCATACGGCTGGATCTTAGCAGGTCTCGGTCGCTCGGGGGCTCGGTCGCTCGGGGGCTCGGGGGCTCGGTAGTTCGGTATCTCGCTGGATTGGAGTCCGAGCGACTGCCAAAGGACGACGGCGACCGACCTACCAAGTCATCATGAGCCCGGGCTCACGGCGCGGCATGAACACCGAACGGCGAAGCCCGCCACTTCAGCGAGCCACCGAACCACCGAGCCACCGAGCCACCGAGTTACCGGTTCTTCGGTCCCCATTTACCGACGATGTGAGGGCATTCACCGGAAAACGCCTGCGATACGTGCAGAGGCGGCGTATCGTCGAGACATGGGACAGATGGACTGCCACCCGCAGGGTCAGGGTCGCGTCATCGCAGGTCTAGTCGTGATTGTCGTTGGCATGTCGTTGCTCGCCGATCGGGTGATTGACGCGGAGTTTCGATTCACGAGCCATATGTGGCCGCTGATCCTGATGGCGATCGGGACGGCGCGTCTTCTGGATCGGGCGCCGGCGCGTCCGAGGCAGCGACGCACGCGCGCGGGTTTGTGGCTGCTCCATCTCGGTGTCTGGGGTCTCGTCAGCGAGTATCGCCTCTTCGGATTTACGTACGCCACATCCTGGCCGCTGCTCGTGATTGGCGCCGGGCTGATGATCGTGTGGCACGCGGTCGATACACGCCGCACCGCCAGTCACCCAGCCGCACAGACCGATCTCGACGTCAGCGCGAGGCCGCCCCAGCAGCAGGAGCACCGATCATGACGGACGGCAACGACCTCCCGGCCCGAAGCGAACGCCCGCGGCTGACGCCGCAGCTCTTGCTCGGCCTTCTCATCATTGGCGCCGGCGTCCTGTTCACGGTCGAGAACCTTGGCCTGCTCGAGGCGTACGATTACGCTCGGTACTGGCCGGTGGGCCTCATTGCCATTGGCCTTCTGAAGCTTTGGCAGTCACGCGACGGCATGGGC
>JBKPCD010000157.1:0-23494 GCA_046727175.1 Acidobacteriota bacterium
TCATCGAAATCCGAATTGACCCCTGAACCCTGAGCCCTGAACCTACCGAGCATCTTTTCTCACTGCGCGTGGGCCCCACCCCACGCGCTGCGGCTCGACTCGCTCCGCTCGCTCGCCGCGGCCGCAGGCGCTACTACCGAGCTACCGAGCTACCGGCAAGCGTCAGTATCCCCCCTCGCTCCCGGCGCGGCTGCTCGCCCCATTTCCCAGCTTCTCGATTCTGCGCGTCCTCATGTTGTAGACATCGCCGGCCGAGAGCACGAAGTACGGCTTCTCCCACGGCTGATACAGGCGCGTGTTGTCGTGCACGGCTACTTTCCACTTCCCCTTTACCTCGAACGTATCGCCGTTGACGATGATTGCGGTGCCCTCGGAGAGGCCGATGCCGAGCAGGTCCACGCGCTTCTGCATCAGCGGGATCAGATCGTCCCATCGGTTGCGGGTGTTGATGTGCTGATCGATCGCGACCTTGCGCAGGAACTTGAATGCCTCCTGGTGATTCGGCTCGGCGGTCATCATGACGTTCGGACCCGCCGTATCCCCCCGCACGAGGTACTCACCCTGGATCGTGGCACCGGCGGAGCTCCCGCCGATTACGCCGCCGCGCTCGAGGACTTTGTGAAATTCCCTGTAGGTCAGCGTGTTCGCATACGAATCGACGATGTTCCACTGGCGGCCGCCGTTGAACCAGACCGCGTTCGCATCTCGAAGGACTCTTGCAAATGCCTCGGTGTCGGCGACCTTCGGATCGTGCGTGTGGAGCATCTTCACGTGCTTCAGGCCGCGTTTGAGCCACGGCGCGATCGTTTCTTCCTCCTTGTATTCGTGGATCGTGCCGTCAGCGTTCTTGTTGCCCGCCGCGGTTGGAACGATGACGAAGTGCGCATCGGTTCCACCCGCGAGCTGGATGAACTTCTCGACAATGCCCGTGCCTTCCAGGTTCCCGCCGCCGACGATGACGAGCGTGCCGTTCGCGGGTCCGTATTCAGGCGCCTGTTCGAGCGCAGCGCGGGTGAGAGAGGCGTACGTGAGAATGAGGAATGCAATGAGAAAAATGGGAACACGCCTGCGCATCAACCTGCCCTCCATCGCGGCGCATTCTAGCGTACGCAGGTTTTGACGTTTCGGGGACTCCGTCGACCGAAAGGGCGGAGATCACGGAACACGCCTCTTCACCACAGAGGCACGGAGCACGCGAAGAGTATCTGTTTTCTCCACGAGCTTCGTGACTCTGCGGGGAAGAGATTGCTTCGTGGCCTCCGCTCTCTCCGGCGCTCTCTACAGCGCAGCGTTTGTCGAGGAGAGGCGTGTACCGATAGGCGGTCGGCGTCTAATTCGACTTAGGGTTTTGAGTTGCCCCCATCGTGGTCTTCGTATCTTCGTGATCTTCGTGCGATGCCCGTGGGCCGTTTCTCCAGCCGATGTGACAAGTCGTGCTGACAGGCCGCTTAAAAGGACGGCCTGATGGGAAATGGAAAATGGGAGATGGCAAAAATGTTAGGGTTTCCCATTTCCCATCTTCCATTTTCCATTCAGGATGCGTTTGTCAGCATCCTGGAACCTAACGAACTGTTACCCGGACGACCCGCGCTGGTGCAAATCCGCTACTGACGTTGCTCCACGCAAATACGGCCAGATCGTACGTGCCGGGTGGAAGCCCGTCGACGGTGAGTCCGTAGCCGGATGGGCGAAAGCGCGTGCCATAGATCGAGGCGACATCCGGGCGAGCTCCGCCGTACCCCGCCGTGCCGAGGAAGATCGGGGAACCGCCCATCGTCGGGAAAGCCCAGACATGCAGGGTGTCGATGCCGGTGCCCGCTTCGGCGTCTCGATCGATCGCCCATCCGCCGAGCGCGAACGGCTGGTGAAGGACCTGGTGCGCGGCGGGTGCGTCGATCACGGCGTCGACACCGCCGTGCTCGCTGCCTTTCGGCTGCAGTACGATCCGGACCTCTTGTCGCGCTGTCATATGGTCGCCGGCGGATCGCACGAACACGAGGTCGTAGGTTCCGATGAAGCCCGCACCAGGCGACCACGTGAAGTCTCCCGTCTCGGCGTTCAAGTGGGACCCGACTGGCAGCGCCGCGAGATCGCTGCCCACGCGCAGGTACCCCGCATACCGTTCTCCGATGTGCTCTCCCAATTCGATCTCGAATCGGTCGACCTCTTCTCCACGCAGGACCGCGCGCTCCGCCCCGGCTATCCCATAACTGCGCCATGCGCTGTCAGCCTGCCAGCCGCGGCGTGCGACGATCGGCGTCTGGTCGGCTGGCGCGGCGGCAATCGCCGCGCTCGCTTGCTGCGACCCCATTCCGCTCGTTGCTGTTCGAGTTGCACCGGACGCGCTCACGCCGCCCGACGAGTTCGACACGCGAAAGAACCGGCTTCCCAGCCCCTCGCTATTACCACTTGCATCGCTCACGAACCAGACGATCGTGTGCAGTCCGTTTGTGAGGGCCGTCGTATCGATGATCCGGAAGCCAATCGCCCCATTGCTGTTCGCCAGTCCGGGGAAAAATGTCGCGATGTCTACCCGGAAGTGGTTGTACGACACCGTCCCCTGCGCCACGCCATCGATTAAAACCTGGATTGTCGATCCATCGAACGGGATGAACTTGTCCGCCTGTGTGAGCGCCCAGCCGAAATTCACGTACTGGGATCCGCTCACCCTGTCTCCCTGCCCCGGCGTATCGATCGTGCCGAACGGTTTGGTGGCGTTTGCGTTGTCGCACGTGATCGTTCGAGACCCGAGACCGACGAGGTGCCCTTCCCGATCGGTCACATAAAAGGAAAACACGGTCACGCCGTTCCCTTGATTCGGCAGCATGTTCGTCAGCACCATGAATCCCCATCCGCCGGCGTGATTGCGGGGATATGTGGGAAAAGAGGTGCGAACGTCCGGCCGTGCACCCTCGATGAACACGCCGTTGCCAACGAAGATCTGCGCGTTGCCGCCGCAGCGCGCGTCGGGGCCGACGGGTTCGCCCGCCACTGCCAACCGGCAGATCGTCAGGCTCGCGATTTCGACGTCGTCAAGTGCCCAGCCCGTCACGGGAATCGCGCCGACTACGCCAGTCGTGTTGTTGAGCGGCGTATCGATAAAGCCGAAAGGACTTTGCGAGGTCCCGTTGATCATGATGTTCAGCGTGACGGGGATCGAGGCGGTCGAGGTGGTCGCTCCGGAGAACGTGAGCGATACCGATCCTGTCAACGTTCCCAAAATCGGAAGACCCGTGACACTCCTCACCGAGATCGAGAGTTCTGCGCCGCCGCTGCCCGCCGCGGGGCTCACCTGAAGCCACGGCTGAGACGTCGTCGCCGTCCACGACACCGTTCCGACGCCCGACTGGGTGAGAAGCGCGATCTGCGCCGACGTTTGCGCCACGAATGCGGCGCCATTGCTGGTCGCGCCGAACGTCAGTGGCGTCGTATCGAGCGTCATCGTGGGGAGCGGCTGAGCACTGACCGCGGCAGCTTGCATGAAGACGGCGACTGCTGCGGCGACGGACATCGTTTGTCTTTGGCCCTTGAGCAAAAGTCGGAATGTGGACATGGGTCACCGGAGGGATAGGAGTTATAGAGTCGACAGCGGGTGCTACCCGGCGTCTGGAGCGTGCAGTTGTACATGAAAACGGACTGACTCGCCAGCGCGAGCCAGTCCGGAATGGAGGCTGCAGTCCTCCGGAACGGCCCTACCGCCGGCGGCGCACCAGTCTCGCCACGCCAGCTAAGCCTGTCGCAAGGAGCAGCAAGGATGCGGGCTCCGGATTCACCATACGAGGACCCCAGGTCGCGTCGCCAAGCCCGAGTGCTTTCGAGACATCGACCCGATTGGCCGCGGCAGCGAGGTAGAAGGCGTTCGGAGTGTTGTCCGAAATCGCAAAGTTGAACGTGACGGTCTCGCCTGGGAGCACGGTCCCGCCACTGAAGTTCAAATAATCGCGGGTCGTGTCGATTCGAGTGTATCTGCTGAACATGTTCGACGTGAACGACAGGCCCGAGCCCTGCGCGAAGCTCAACCCATCGCCCTCGCCCGATGCTCTGCCAAGGGCTTTTTGCAGCTCCAACTCGAAGGAAGTCCAGGCGATGTCGGTGTCGTTCGTGATACTTGCGGTGAACCAGCTGCCCGTCACGGACGTCCCGATCCCGGTGCCGAGAGGCCGCCCATCCTCATCCGAAAACCCGAGGATGCCGACGCCGGAGGACGTAAACGTCTCGTTCAGCGCCCAAGGGGTAGCGGCGCTGCCGTCAGAGGCAACGCTCACGCCATTGAGCGCCAGGGGTCCCCCCGATGAGACGACAATCGGGCCAGCTAGAGCGGTCGAGGAAGCGATAGACCAGACTAACCCGACTGCGAAGACGCTCCTCCGAAGCATCGCCACCCCCCAATCCAAACGCCGTGTGCACGAACCGTCAGCTCTGCCAGACACGCAATTTTAATGCCGATCCTGCCGAGGTCGCGTACCAAGGAGCCTGCGAGTGTAAGTACCAGATCATATATATGGTTGCAAGCTCGTCCGGACTCTCTCGCGCGTCGAATCGCCTGGGGCGAAAGTTCGTCACTGCGACGGCTTCTGTCGCCCTGGCCGGATGCCAAGGAGACTTCAATCATCGTGTGGTTTGGCCGGCTCCCTCGTCACACACGTTCGCCGATACGACCGAGTGCACCGCTGATGCACTTAGTGAGCCATCCCACGTATCGGACCGGTACGTGACGCATGATACGCCTGGCCTCCGCCTCCTTCCTGCCCGCTACACCGGCCGGGGTAAAATCGCCGAGTGATGAAGACCACAATCGGCCGTTACCGCATCGAACGCAAGCTCGGTGAGGGGGGCATGGGCGTGGTCTACGCCGCACACGACGATCAACTCGGGCGCGAGGTTGCGATCAAGACGATTCGTGAAGCGTCCGGCGTCACGGCTCGCCAGCGCCTGTGGCGTGAGGCCCGGGCCGCCGCCGCAATCCCGCACCCGAACGTCTGTCACGTGTACGAGGTCGGTGAAGACGGCGACACGATCTACATCGTCATGGAGCTGCTCGCCGGCGAGCCGCTCTCGGAACGAATCGAGCGCAGCGCCGTGCCGGTCGGCGAGGCCGCGTCCATTGCGCTCAGCATCCTGGCGGCGCTCGAAGCGCTTCACGGACGCGGCATCGTCCATCGCGACCTCAAACCCGGGAACGTCTTCCTGACGCCGCACGGCACCAAGCTGCTGGACTTCGGCCTCGCACAGAGCGGAGACCTCACGAGCGTCGACGTCAAGATCACCGCCACCGGCATGGTGGCAGGCACACCCCGGTACATGTCTCCCGAGCAACTGGAAGGCAAGACGGCAACACCGGCGAGCGATCAATTCGCGTTTGGCTGCATCCTGTTCGAGATGCTCGCGGGGCGGCCCGCGTTTGCCGGTACGAGCTTGTGGGACATCTCGCATGCCGTGCTGCACGAAAGCCCTCCGGCCCTGACGGGAGGGCCGCGCGCATCAGCTCTGGACCGCGTCATCGCGCGATGTCTCGCAAAGCGGCCGGAGGATCGCTATCCCGATGTCGCGACGATCGGCCGCGAAATTCGCGCGGCGGCAGCGCTCAGCGACACCGGCGATCAGGCCGTGGTTCGTCCGACCACGCGGTTGATCGTCGTGCCGTTTCGACTGCTCCGGCCGGATCCCGATCTGGATTTTCTCAGCTTCAGCCTCGCGGATTCGCTAGTGGTTTCCCTCGCGGGCTTCGGACCCCTGGTTGTGCGATCGAGCCATCTCGCGCAACAGTTCGCCGGAGAAACGCTCGATTTGAAGCGGATTGCGTCGGAAGCCCAGGTCGACCTCGTCCTCACCGGGTCGATCCTGCGGGCGGGCGAGCGCGTGCGGGTCATCGCACAGCTGGTGGAGGTGCCTGGTGGCGCCGTGGCGTGGTCGAAGACCGCGCAGGTGGAGATGGGAGATATCTTTCAGGTGCAGGACGACCTGGCGCGTCAGGTGCTGGACTCACTCTCGGTCCCGCTGACCGCACGCGAGCGTGCACAGCTCGCGCGCAGCGTGCCGAAAGACGGCGAGGCGTACGAGCTGTACTTGCGGGCGAATCACCTGGCACACGGCACTATCAACGAGGCGAGGCTTCGCGCGGCACGGGAACTGTACCTCGCCGCCGTGCAGCGCGACCCCAATTATGCGCCGGCGTGGGCGCGGCTCGGACGTGTGTACCGGGTGCTCGCGAAGTTTGGATCGGAAGACGATCAGACATTCCGGCTCGCCGAGGACGCGTTTCAGCGGGCGTTTGCGCTGAATGCCGAGCTTCCTCTCGCACATCATCTCTACACACACTTCGAGATCGATCAGCTCGGACGCGCCGAAGCGGCGATGCACCGGCTCCTCCAGCAGGTACGCGTGACCCCCAACGATCCGGATCTCTTCGCGGGTCTTGTTGCGGCCTGTCGGTATTGCGGTCTGCTCGACACGTCCCTCGCGGCAGACGCGCGGGCGCGACAGCTCGATCCATCCGTACGGACCAGCGTCCATTTCACGTACTTTCTGTTGAACGATCACGAGAACGTGGTCCGGTATGAAGCCGAGGAGACCTATCTCGGAAGCATCTCGTTGCTCCAGCAAGGGCGAATCGACGAAGGACGACTGATGCTTCGGGGCAGTGAAACGGGAGCGCCGTACTTCCATGTTTTCTTCTACGAAGCTGCGAACGCGGCGATCGATCGTCGAACGCAAGTCATCCTCGAGCGCCTCGCCAAGATTCGAGCCATGGGATTCCGCGATCCTGAAGGATTGTTCCTGGGTGTACTACTCCTCGCTCATGGTGGGGCGCCGGACGAAGCGCTGCAAGAGCTCGAACGCGTGGTCGACGGCGGCTTCATGGTTCCGCAGATGCGCCAACAGCCGTGGATTCGATCGCTGCACGGTGATGAGCGATTCGAGCGCCTGATGGCCCGTGCGGACGCGGGGCGGCGCCAGGCCGCCGAGCGGTTCGCCGCAGCCGGCGGGGATCGCCTGCTCGGTGTGAGGGCGGTGACGCCGTGATCACACGACACGCGACAGGGCCGGTAAACACACCCACGTGGGACGTGATCGGGGTCGGCGCGAACTCCGTCGACTACGTGTACCGGTTGCCGGTCACGCCGGAGCCGGACGGCCCGAACGCGAAGGTTCGAGTCTCCAGCCACTCGATCCTCTGCGGTGGACAGAATGCGACGGCGCTCTGCACCTGCGCGGCAATGGGACTACGAACGAAGTACGTCGGATCGACGGGCAACGACCACAACGGACAACGGATTCGCGACGAGCTCGCCCGTCGCGGCGTGGACATCGGCGACGCGATCACGCGCGAGGTGCCCAGCCGGTTCGCCGTGATCCTGGTCAACGAGCAGAGCGGCGAACGAATGGTGCTCTGGGATCGCGCAGAGGCGCTGACCCTGGACGAAAACGAGCTGCTGGCGTGCGGCCTGACGTCGTCGCGGGTGCTGCACGTCGATGACGAAGATCAGAGAACCGCGATCATCGCGGCACGCATCGCACGCGCGGCCGGCCTGCACGTGACGAGCGACATCGATCGCATGACAGAGCGGACCGAGGAGCTCGTTTCCGAGGTTACCATTCCGATCTTCGCCGAGCACGTGCCTCGCGCGTTGACGGGCGAATCGGATGTCGAGCGTGCCCTCCGGAAGATCCGACGGCGTCATGCGGGTCTGTTGTGCGTCACGCTCGGCCCTCGAGGTTCCGTGGCCCTTGACGGCGACCGGTTTCACTACGAGCCGGCCTTCAGGGTGAACGCCGTCGACACGACCGGCGCAGGCGACGTGTTTCGCGGCGCGTTCATTTTCGGCCTCCTGCGCGGCGACCCGACACGCGATCTGCTCCGGTTTGCCAATGCCGCAGCCGCCGTCAGCGTCACACGGCTGGGGGCGATCGATGGAGTGCCGACGCTCGGCGAGACGAAGCGGATGATGGGAACGCTGCCGCAGTCGGCTCTTGACTCGGGGCTCCTGGCTCTGGGCACGCCCAACGCCGAGAGCCTCAAGCAGTGAAGGGGGTTAATCTCGCGACGCGACGTAGCTACGGCGCGCGCGGACGGTGACGCCTTCGCGCTTCGCGCGCAGTTCGAGCCTGTGCGTCTTGCCGTCGAGGCGCTCCGGCTCGAAGCCGACGGCGTACTGCTGGTGCAGCTCGTCGGCGATCCTGGCGAACGTCGACCCGAGATCGTTCGTCGACGTCAGTTCGAAGTACCCGCCGCCCGTTTCTGCGGCTATCTTCGCAAGGCCTTCATCTGGTTTCCGCGTGCGCGGCGCACCCCCTCCCGAGCCATGGCTCCGACCGTGTCCCGCGGTCCCGTTGACGGGCTCGCGCCCGGCCAGTCCGATGGCGTATACCATCACGTTCTCTTCCTCGGCACGTCGTGTCGCCTCTTTCAGCGTCACGTTCGTCGAGCGCTTCTCCGCCGGACGATCGTCCCCGTCCGTGAATACGAGCACGACGCGGCGGCGGTCCTGGTGGAGCAAGGCAGTCATCGCGACGCCGACAGCGTTCCAGAGCGGCGTCGGCCCTGCGGGCTGCAGCTCCGTCCTCAGGATGTTCAGGAGCTCCTGCGTGTCGCTCGTGAAATCACGCGGGTCGAGCTGGATTCTCGTCGCAAAGCTGCCGATCCGCACCTTGTCCGCCGGAAGGAGCCGTTTGACGAACTCCTCGGCGGCGGTTTCCACGAGCGCGAAGTTGTCGCGCATGCTCTCGCTGCGATCGAGCATCACGACAATCGTGATTGGCTGGATGTCGTTGGCGAAGACCGTGATCGTTTGCGGCTTGCCGTTGTCGAGGACCTCGAAGTCGTCCTTCGACAGGTCGGGGACGAGGCGTCCCGACGCGTCAGCGACCGTCGCGTAGAGCGCGACGGTTTTCGCCACGCTGCGAAACGGTCCCTGCTGCCATCCCACCGCCTCCGCTACGTGTCCCGGCTCTGCGGTCGTCAGGCCACAGAGCCCCGCAATCGCGAGCGCGAAAGTGCCCAGACGAGTTGGACGGATCGACGTGGGTGGGCGAGGAATACTCCAGTGCCTGTATGACACAAGACGGCATTATCGCATTTCGCTCTAAGTGCCGTGACTCTCGGGATTCGGGGTTGGAGGCCGTCGACCGAGGGAGGAATGCGAGTAACCTGTATCGACTGACGCATGGTCACGTTGCCGGGGCATCGATTTGGCCAGGACGCAGGAGAGAGCTCCGTCGCCGACCACTGTTCAGCGTGAACGCATGACACAAGTCGCAACGATTCGCAAGACCAAACGCGACGTGATGTCGTCGCTCGGACAACCGAAAGTCGCAGTCATGCTCGCGCTCGGCTTTTCGTCCGGCCTGCCCTTTCTGTTGACAGGCAACACCCTCGGCTACTGGTTACGTGACGAGGGAACCACCTTGAAGGCCATCGGATTCCTGTCCTGGGTGGGTCTGGCTTACTCCCTCAAGTTCTTATGGGCGCCGGTGGTCGATCGGCTCGATGCGCCTCTCTTCAGTCGTTTCGGACGTCGGCGCAGCTGGATGCTGCTGGCGCAAGTGCTCGTCGCCGTGGGGCTGCTCGCCCTCTCGATGTACGGAACGAAGCACGGGCTGACGGTCGTCGGCGCGCTCGCGCTCCTGGTGGCATTTTCCTCGTCGACACAGGACATCGTCGTTGACGCATGGCGGATTGAGGCGGCGAGCGACTCCGACGAACTCGGGTTGCTTTCCGCGGCGTACCAACTCGGCTACCGCGGCGCCTTGCTGGTCACCGACGCGCTGATTCTCATCTCAGCAAACCATCTGGGTTGGCCGATCTCGTACACGATGATGGCCGTGCTGATGGCAGTTGGCGTCGCCGCGAGCTTCGCGGCGGTAGAACCATCGCGAGCCGCCCCAGCCCCCGGATCACAGCGCGAGGCCAGTCACCTCGGAAGCCTGCGCGGCTTTGCCGACGCCGTCGTCGGGCCCTTCGCCGAGTTTTTCCGCGCCTACGGGTGGGTCGCGCTGTTGATGCTCGCGATGATCAGCCTCTATCGACTGCCGGAATTCCTCATGGGCCCGATGGCGAATCCCTACTATCACGACCTCGGGTTGTCCAAGGACACCGTCGGCGCCGTCCGAGCGTCGATCGGGTTGGTCGGGTCGTTGCTGGGGATTGCCGCAGGTGGCCTCAGCGCTGTGCGCATCGGCTATTTCCGGACGCTGATCATCGGACTGATCATGCAGAGCGTCGTGATCGCCGCATTTGCCATTCTGGCCTACACGGGTCCTGACGTGCGTGTCTTCGGAACCGTCATGGCTGTCGACAACTTCGGGGCGGCCTTCGCGGGCGTCGCGCTCGTGACGTACATGTCCAGCCTGACGACGATGGGCTACACCGCGACGCAGTATGCGCTTCTGAGCTCGGCCTATACGTACGTGGGCAAGTTCGCGAAGGGATTCTCGGGAGTGATGGTCGAATCGCTGGCGAGCGGACGGACGCTGCTCGAAGGCTACGCGCTCTTCTTCATCGGGGCGGGACTCCTCGGGATTCCGGCGCTGGTCCTATGTCTCGTGCTCGCGCGCGTGCCACAGAAAGAGAAGGACGTTCGCTAGCCGAGGATCACGAGCCGAATCGGACCGGCATACAGGCGCTCGTTGAAGGTCATCACCGTAGCGCCGATGTTTTTGTTCGTCGTGGGGAACTCGTCCTCGAGCCGACTGGCAATGGCGGTCAGCTCCGGTTGCGCCTGCTGCCGCGAGACCTCAGGCGCTAGGCGGCCGAATGCCTGCAGCCCAAAGCGTTCGTCGCGCTTCCTTGCAGCCAGCCCGGACACGCGCGACAAGGGCATCCATAAATCGGCATCCGGGAACGAAGAGGGCGGGAGGAACCCGATCCTCTCCGCCCTCTTTGGATTCACTGCCACGGCATCGCGCGCCGACTGGCATCAACGCGGACGGATGTTCTGATTGACGCGGAAGACGTTGTCCGGGTCGTACAGCCGCTTGGCGGCAGCCAGCCGCGTGTAGTGGCTGCCGTACGTGCTGCGCGCGCGGTCATGCCCCTCGTCGTCCATCATGAAGTTGACGTAGGCGCCGCCACAGGAATACGGGTGGACGGCCAGCCAGTAGTCCTTCGCCCAGGCCGTGATCGTCGCGTCCTGCGCCGGGTTGCTGTCGGCTCCGAAGATGACCTCCGACAGCGTGGCATGGCGGTACGCCCACGCGGTATCGTCGGCGCCGACGCGTCCCGCCGCGCCGTCAATCGGGTACAGGTGCACCGTGGACTGCACGCTCGGCAGGCGCCGCCCGTACTTCTCGTGCAGCGCGATCGCCTCGTCCGGCAAGGTTTCGAAGAAGTCACCCCGCCAGTAGGACCGGGTGCCTTTCGGATAGAGAACATCGAACATGCTGTTAAGGGCCGGCATCGGCAACGGGCCCACGAAGTCGATGAGCGGCTTGCGGAACTCGCGGAACGGCGCCAGCAGGCTCGCGGTCTCCTCGGCGCTGGCCGTCGAGCACCACACGATGGCGCACGCGCGCCTGAGATGGAGAGGTTCCGGGAACGGCGGCCCCGGCGGCACAATCAGCTCGGCGAAGAACCCGTACACGTCGTCCGGCATGCTGTGGAAGCGGTCGAGGTACAAGCGCATCATCGCCGGCATGTCGTCCCACGACCAGATCAACGGACCGCCAATCACGGTCGAGACGGGACGTGCACGGAACGTGAAGCGGGTGACGACGCCGAAGTTGCCGCCGCCGCCGCGAATGGCCCAGAACAGCTCCGGCTCGGTCGTGGCGCTGGCCGTCACTCGGCGTCCGTCCGCCAGCACCATGTCGGCCGAGAGCAGGCTATCGATCGTCAGGCCGTACTTGCGCGCGAGGTAACCGTGGCCGCCGCCGACCGTCAGACCACCCACGCCGGTGGACGAGATGATCCCGCACGGCACCGCGAGGCCGTACGGATGCGTCGCGGCATCCACGTCGTGCCACGTGCAGCCGCCTTCGACGTGCGCGGTCTGCGAGGACGGGTCCACGTCCACGCGGCGCAGGGCTGACAGATCGAGAACGACCCCGCCATCGCACGTGCCGAATCCGGGGCCGCTGTGTCCTCCGCCCCGAATGGCCACGGCGAGCCCCATTTCGTGGGCCTGCCTCACCGTCGCGCTCACATCGTCGGCCGTCGCGCACTGGACGATCACGGCGGGGCGCCGATCGATCATGCCGTTGTGGACGGCGCGGGCCGCGTCGTAGGACGGATGACCCGGTTCGATGACCGTCCCTGCGATCTCGCTGCGGAACGCCGACGTGCTGGTCATGCTCATAGTGCACTCCTCTCCTGGATGAATGCCATCACCGTAACGGAGCGGGTGTTAGGGGAGTGTTAGAGGGGGCGTTAGGGCCGTGATGTGAGAATCGGCTTTTTGGGCTCTTGGCTTTGGGCTTTAGTTTAGGCCAGTCAACGTGAAATCCGCTGAATGCGAGGCTTACTGAATCGATTCCAACGTGGCCGCCGCCCGCGACTCGAAGGCCGGCGCTTGCTGGGCCCGGGCGGTGGCGAGAGCCTGCTGGCAGGCGGTGACGGCCTCGTCGCGGCGCCCGAGCCGCGCGAGCGCTTCGGCGCAACACCGGTGCAACTCAGCGTCCCACCAGACCTCGCCGCGTTGCTCGGACAGCTTGAGAGCGCCCTCCAGCTCGCTCAACGCCATCTTCGGTTTGCCGTTCTTCAAGTACACCGACGCCAGCAGACAGTAGTAGAAGGGCAGCCTGGCTCTTGCGCCGGTCTCGCAGAAGGCCGCGATGCGCTCACGAAGTGAGTCGATGGTCTGTTCGCCGGGCTTCTCCCACGCCGCCGCCCACGCGAGCAGGATGCCGGCGCACGCGTCGTAGTAGATGACCCGGTGACGTTCCGAGATTTCGTGTGCCGCCGTCGCCGACTGCCTGACGCGCGCCACGTCGCCGGAAAACGTCTGGAGCAGCGCATGGTACGACAGCGCGAGCGCTTCGCTGAACGGATGGGCGAGCGTTTTCGCGAGCCTCACAGCATCCGTGCAGCGTTGCTCGGCTTCGGCGGTCCGGCCGAGCGCCCAGAGGGCATGAGAGGACCAGGCGCGCAGGAGCACGCCGAAATCAGCGCCCATCAGCGCGACGAGCGCCGCGTGCATGTCCGTGGAGTACGCAGCGTGCTCCCGTTCGTAGATGGTCTCGGCTTCCACGAAGCGCCCCTGGTGCGCGTGGTACCCGACGAGCGCCGTTGTCCCCATCACGCGCGGCACCGCCGCGCCCGATGCGAGAATGGCCGCCTGCATGTCCCGGAGCAGATCGCCGACCAGGTTCAACTCCCCGCGAACCAGAAGGAAAAACACGAGCGTCACCCTGGCGGTGGCCGGGCGCTCGAGGCCGCCGATCTGTTCGGTCAGCGCGACGATGCGCTGGTGCAGCGGCTCGAGGCGAGGGGAGGCCCATCCGGCGGAGACGCGGACGGCGGCCGCGAGCATCAACTGGATCCGCAACTCGGTTTCGGCGCGCGCACGCGATTCCGGCTCCTGATCGAGCAGCACGAGCATGCGACGCAGCATGGTCTGGGCTTCGTCGTAGGCAAAGAGCCGCATGGCCACCTGCGCCGCGCGGTCGTACAGCGGCAGCGCCTCGGTGGTCTGGCCGGACCGATCGTGATGGGCCGCGATCTGTGCGGCCACGGCGTCCAGATCGCTGGCGAACATGCCGCCGAGCGCGACCGCCACGCGCCGATGCCAGCGCCGCCGCTGCACGGGGCTCAATGTGAAATAGGCGACTTCCCTCAGCTTGTCGTGCGTGAAGTCGTACGCGTTGACCGAATGGAGCGAATCGGCTTCGCGGATGATGCGGCGCTGCCAGAGTTCCTCGAGCGCGTGCGAGACGCGTTCCTCGTCGAGCCCGCTCGCGCGCAACAGCAGATCCGACGTGAAGGCGCGTCCGATCGTGGCCGCCACGCCGGCCAGCTCGCGGCCGTCGGCCGAGAGCTGGCGAAGACGTCCGGTGATCACGGCTGAAACACGGGGCGGCAGCGTCGAGGGTCCCGGCGGGTCGGTGGCCGGCGTCACGAAGGTGTCGATCGCGCGCACGGTTTCCACGACGAAAAGCGGGTTGCCCGCCGTCTCTCGGAACAACCGCAGCACCTCGTCGGGATTGAAGTCACGTCCCGCGACGACGCTGATGAGCCGTCCGGTTTCGGCCGCATCCAGTTCGCGGAGAGGAATTTCGGTGATTTGTCCAGTGGTCTGAAGCGCCGCCTGGAAACGCGTGAGCGGATGGCCACGTCGACTTCCTCCATCCGCGCCGTGCCGATCACGAGCATTCGCGCGGCGGTGTCGGCGCGGAGCAGGTAGTGCAGCCATTCGATCGTGTCGGGGTCGCACCACTGCAGATCGTCGAGCAGGAGGACCAGAAACGGCGCGGCTCCCGTAATCGCCCGGGCGAGCGCCTCGAAGAACCGCTGCCGCTGACCGTAGTCCGCGAGGGGGAGGGGCGGCGGCAGGTCCGGGCGTTCAATCAGCAGCTCCGTGACCAGCCGCGCGATGTCGGAGAGCCATACGGTATCGAGTTCTGAGAGGGTAGACCTGATGGCCGGACTGCGGAGCCATGCCGTGACCGGTGCCAGCGCGAGCCCTCCTTCGGCCTCGTATGCACGGGCCCGCGCGGTGGCGATGCCCTGCGACTCGGCCCAGGCAAGGGCCTCTTCTCCGAGGCGTGTCTTGCCGATCCCGGCCTCTCCGCTGACCAGGATCAGGTGCGCGGGTCCGCGCTCGGCGCGCTCCCAGGCGTCCCGTACTCTCCGCCATTCCTGCGTTCGGCCGACGAGCGGAGTCGTCGAGACCTCGTCGCGCCGGCCCGCGGCGGCGGAGGCGGCCGCAGCAGGACGCGTCAGCCGCGTAAATAGGTCGCGCAGTTCGGAACCCGGAGCCGCGTCCAGCTCACGGCGAAGGACGTCCACGCAATGTTCGTACACGCGGATGGCTGCCGCCCGATCGCGGCTGGCGGTGTGCAGCCGCATCAACCGGAGATAGCTCCGTTCGCGAACGGGATCGACGGCGACAAGCGCCGTGGCGCGCTCGATCGCGGCCTGCAGGTCGTGCTGCTCCTCCAGGATGCGTGACAGCGTCTCGAGGGCCTGCACGGCTTTCTTCTGCAGCTGCTCGCGCCGTCTGGCGATCCACTCGTCGCTGCAGGCCGGTAGCAGCGGACCCGCGTACACGCCGGCGGCCAGTCCGAGCGCGAGTGCCGCCTGGTCGCGCTCGCCGCGTTGCCAGATCGCCTGCGCGCTCGCGAAGGCGCGCTCGAATTCGAGGACGTCCACCCGCACGTCGGTCCCCCGCCACGTGACGGCCTGCGGATCCGCAACGATCCATCGGGCATGACCGGGCCACGCGTGCCGGAGCTGGTGCAGCAGCTGACGGAGGTTGTTTCGCGCCTGTCGATCGCCCGCCTTGGGCCAGAGCGTTTCGGCCAGCACCTGCGGGGTGGTCGACGGCGCGGGCGAAGAGGCCAGCCAGGCCACGAGGGACTGGATCCGGCTGCTGCCTGGCGCCAGGGGAGGATCGTCTCCTTCCTGCACCGAGAAGCTGCCGAGCAGACGCACCGAGAGGCACCGATCCATCGAAGTCGCGAGCGAGAGAATACTCCCAATCGCCGAACGACGTTCAGCGTGCGAGGGTTCTCCGCCGAGGCTCGACGCAATCGAGCGAAGTTGAACCGCCAGACAAGCTGCTGTTCGCTCGGCGACGCGCGTTCCGGCGGCGGTAACCAGGTCGACGGAATCAGGATTGCACCGGTCTCGTGGGTGACCGCCACCTCAGCGAAGGTACGCAAAAACGCGGCCCGGCGCAGCTGCGTTTCTGCGGATACACGTCTGTGGTTTCGAAGACGACCGGCGACCCTGCCATCATCGGCTTGTCGAGAGCTTCGCGAACATGACATCCGAAGCCTGGCGCGCGAGCTGAGGCCGAATGTGATCGACAACTTCAAGACCTCGGAGCTCTATCAGAAATACTGGCTCGGACATCCGATGACGTCGCCGATTTTCGGCTTCTACTCCGTGTGCACGATTGGTTGCTAGCTACTCACCCAACGCGCGGATGACGGCCTGGGCGGTTTCCGCGCCGGAGAAATTCTGCTGGCCTGTGATCAGATTGCCGTCGCGCACGGCAAAGCCGCGCCACAAGCCGGCCTGAATGTAGTTTGCTCCAAGCTTCTTCAGCTCGTCCTCAATGCGCCACGGCATGACATGCTTGTCGCGCGGAAGAAGATTCATGCTCCACACCGCATTGTCTGCGAAGTCTTCCTCCACGTTCGCAAAGCCTGTGACCGTCTTTCCTTTTGCCAGAGGCTGCCCATTGGAAAGCTTCGCGTAACAAAGAATTGCCACACCGTGACAGAGCGCACAGGTGACTTTCCCGTGCTCATAGAATTCCACGAACTTCTGGTGCAGCGCCGTCGACCCCTCGAAGGTGAACATCGGCGCCTGTCCGCCGGCGATCACGAGGGCGTCGAAGCGCGCGACATCGATGTCCGCCGCCTTCCTGGTGTTTTCGACGAGCGCGGCAAGCCTGGCGGTCGCGATGAAGCCCATGGTGATGAGATCGCTTGACGAGTAGCCGCTCGCGTCTCGTGGGTCGCTCATGGCATCGGCTTCGCACTTCCCCCCGGCGGGACTGAAGATCTCGACTTCGTACCCTTTCTCATCGAAGGCGAAGTACGGGTGAGTCAGCTCGCTCCACCAAAATCCCACCGGCCACCCGGTGGTGGTCGAGATCGCGGGATTAGCGATGACGATGGCCACTCGTTTCTTGCGATCCGGGCTGACGACGTTTGGATCTTTCAGGCTCATGGCTCAGCCCTCCCGGTGCGTGGAGCTCGTACCCGAGCCCGCCGCCAATGCCCGCCCTCGCATCAGCCGGCCGATGGTCGCGACGTCGGTCAGGTAGGAGCCACCTGTAAACCGGAAGCCGGCGAGCGCGCGATCCGCGGCCTCTTTGTCTCGAGAACCGTAGGCATCGGTCACGACAACCGGAATGTATCCAAGGTCCAGGGCGTGACGGACCGTCGGCTCGATGCCGCCCTCGAGTGCGATGCCGACGATCGCAAAGGCATTCAGCCCGCAGTCGCGCATCGCCATATCCAGGGGCGTCCCCACGAATGCCGACATGGCTATCTTGTCGAACACGGCTTCGGTCGGGAGGGGCGTGAGCTCCGGAACTAACTGAAAGGGTGGAGAGTCGCGCAGGAATGGAGCCTTGACCTGCTCAACGTGCTCGACCCGCTGCCACGCCATTGCCGTACTGAGCTGCGAGACGCCGGCGACCTCATTGGGAAGCGACATGTGGCGCGTGTAGAACACACGAAACCCTCCGGCACGGGCGGCGCCCACCACGTCGACAACGCGTTTGGTAACCTCCACGCCATCTGGCAGCTGGACGACGATTCCGGCCTGCATGTCGTACACGATGAGCGCGAGGCGATCCGGGCGGCAGACCTCCTCGAGGGTCCGTGGAATGTCCAGTCCGAATGCGCGTTCCATGGGCCTACTCCGCCTGTCTGAAACTGGTCCGATCGTACGGTTCTTTCACGTCGACATCGGACCGGAACAGGGCCTCGATAGGCAGCGGGACCTGCACCGGAATGTGGAACCATTCGAGGAAGCCGGCCCTGGTCAACGGAAAGTCATCAGTGTAACGCTTGTACTCTTCCTACGTGAACACGCAGACGTTCCCTGAAGCGATGAATGTGATGCACTCGCACCGGGCCCGACTGAAGCATATTTGCTTCAATTGAAGCAATTCTCGAAGTCTTCTCACATGCCGAAGGTGCGTCAATCACCCAAACGGGTAGGGGCTGCTGATGCGCGGAGCCGGAAGCGCGACCAGGTGGATCGCATCATCGCCGGCTGGGCGCGCGAGTGGCCCGCGCTCGACACCTCGCCGGCGGCGGTCGTGGGCCGGGTTGCACGGCTGACACGATTTTTCGACGCGGGTCTCACGCGCACGTTCAAGCGCTTCGGACTCACTCGAGCGGATTTCGATGTTCTGGCGGCTCTGCGGCGGTCGGGCCGACCTTACCGGCTGCCCCAGAAGGCGCTCATGCACGAGCTCATGCGCCAATCGGGAACCATGAGTTTTCGCGTGGATCGGCTCGAGCGGGCCGGTCTGGTACGGCGGTCACCTGACCTCCGCGACAAGCGTGGCGCGCTCGTGACGCTGACAGAGAAAGGGCGCCGGCGATTCGAGACGGCGGCTCCTGCGCACCTCGCCAACGAGAACCGCATGCTCGCAGCCCTGTCACGGCGCGAGCGCGACCTCCTGATCTCACTGCTCCGACGGCTGTTACTCAGCCTCGAGTGACGGCGTCTTCCGAGAGCAACTTACTTCACCAGTAGCGGCATCAAGCCTCCCGCGGACGACGCTCGAGGCGCTGCGCAGGAGTGAGTGTTTCACAGCACCAGCGGTCGAGCGCCTAATCGTGAAGCGCGCTGCGTTTGGCGAGCGGACCTTCCGTCAACTCGATCGACGAAACTGCCGCACGAATTCCAGTACTACGAATTCGCCTGCCACGCGTGCTACCCTGCCGCGGTCGTCGCGTCATTGGGTCTGATCGCCTACCAGTGAAAGGTCATACACGGCCATGTTCCCATGGTTTCAGCTGCTGATCCTCTGCGATCAAGATCACGTTCACGACGCCGGTGAGCTCGGGCCGTTACAGCGTCGGGTGGGCGCCGGGCGTGGTCTCATCGGCGGACCTGGCCCAAGTCGGCGCGAGCGGCCACTCTCTGGGGCAGGAACCGCACATCATCAACTGAGTCGCATTCGAAGACTCCACCTGGAAGAGTAATATCGCTGAAGCTGACTTGCGGCGGCGAAACGAGCATCGCACAATCCCTCCATGGCTGATTCAAGCGCCCACGCTGCCACGGCTCTCATCACCGGTGCCGGCGGTGGAATCGGTGGTGCGCTGCTCGTGGCATTCCGTCAGGCTGGCTATCGGACTATCGGCGTCGACTGCGCACCCGCGGAAGGACTGACGAGGCTGGACGTCACCGACACCGCAGCCGTCACCGCCTTTGCCGCGAGCCTCGAGGTGCTGGCCGTGCTCGTCAACGCAGCTGGCGTGCTGAGATTGCGCGCGGAGTACGATCCGTCCGAGTTCGCCCGTGTCGTCGACGTCAACCTGACCGGGACGATGCGCATGATGGTCGCGTGCCGCGCGGCGCTGGCGAAAGGCAAGGGGGCCGTTGTCAACATCGCCTCGATGCACGCCATCTTCGGCGCGCCGCTGTCACCTGGCTATGCCGCGTCGAAGGCAGGTGTGGTGCAACTGACGAAGTCGCTGGCCGTCGCCTGGGCGGAGGACGGCGTCCGCGTCAATGCGATTGCGCCGGGCTGGATCGAAACGCCCATGACCGTGCCCGCCCGCTCCGATGCCACACGCAATCGCGTGATTCTGGATCGTACGCCTCTCGGCCGTTGGGGCACGCCGGATGACATCGTCGGGCCGGCGCTGTTCCTGGCAAGCGATGCCGCCCGCTTCATCACCGGCGCGGTTCTCGTTGTCGACGGCGGTTACTCGGCGAAATGAGGAGAAGCCCATGCCAGGTCCCGAGGTCGACTCCAATTCCCGCGTTGCCTACCGGCAGCCGCAACCCGCCGAAATGGCACCAGATCTCCTGGTTGCGCCAGTGTTGCCGGCGGACGACCGCATCTGGGTCCCGCAGGCGCCGAACGTCTGGTTCCGGCCACTCTGCCTATCCGCGTCACAGGGTTACTGGGTCAATCTTCTGAAAGTGACGCGCGCCGGCGTGCTGTCCCGCCATCGGCACACGAATCCCGTCCACGGCTATGTGCTGAAGGGGCGCTGGCACTATCTCGAACACGACTGGGTAGCGGAGGCCGGAGGTTATGTGTACGAGCCACCAGGCGAAACACATACGCTCGTGGTTCCGGAGGACGTGAACGAGATGATCACGCTGTTCCAGGTCAACGGCAGCATGCTCTACGTCGATCCCGACGGGAACGCGCTCGGATACGAGGACGTGTTCTCGAAGATCACGATGTGTCGCAAACACTACCAGGAGTGCGGCCTCGGAGCTGATTACGTCGAGCGGTTCATCCGCTGACGCGATCAACGATCCCCGATGGCGACAGCAGCCGGCAACACCAGAGCGACGACAGCCTGCGTCGACGATCCGCCACTCTTCTACTTCACTGAGCATGACGCCAGGCCCGGGTCGATCGACCTTCCCGGCCTGGCGTCCTCCAGTCCGTTACTGTTTGCTCGCGACGATGACGTTCTTGACCGCCTCGCCCTGAACCGTTTTCCCGGTTTGTGTTGCGGTCATCGTCTTCCCGTCAGCCGAAATCGCAACCCTCGTCGTCAATGTCGGTTTGCCGTCTACCTTCGCCGACACTTCGAACGTGCGGTCGTTGATCCGCTTGTAGGCCGCCGTCGTATTCGGCACGTTCGCACCTTTGACCGGATTGTCCCTCCCGTCGAACGTCCAGACCACTTCGGTGTGCTGTTGCTTGCCTTGCGGATCCGGTCCGTCGATCGTCGTCTTCATGTCCTTGCCCGATCGTTCGATAGTCACTGTCGCCGCCTCGTTTGGCTTCGGGCCAGGGCTGTACGTTGACTTGGCGAGATCGACTTTCCACGTGCCCACCCAGGGATCGGCCGACTGGGTCTGCGCCGGTAAACTGACGACGCACAACGCGGCTAGCACGAGAGAGAAAGCGACGGCTCGGTTCTGCACGGGACCTCCTTGGGATGTCCGTTTTGTTGGAGCTGCGGGGTCTCACAGGTACGAGACAAGACTATAGATCCAAATGACAGCACTCTGCGCCACCTCCGAAACCCGCGAAGTAGCGGCGCCGCCGTCACGGGGAGGATGATCGGCACTGTCGTAGGTGGCGTCGCCGACCCACCGCGATACGGCTGCCGTCCACGAGCGCGTGGGTCATGGTCGGTCCTCCGTTGTCGGCCAACGGTCCGAGCTTCAGATCGGCGGAGGTGACCTCCCTGAAGCCGAAGACGCTGCCGCTTCTGTCAGATGCGCGACGAGAAACTGCCGCGCATGGCGCTGCCGAAGCCGCCGCAATCTAAGTGTCGCGCGCCTGGACGTTTCTATTTTCGAAATCCTTGCAGCACGCTCGCGAGCTTGGAGCGTTCGTTGTTCTCCGAAACGCCGGAGAATCGGAACCGTCCCAGTGATTGTGGGCCCCAGAGCCTGCCGACGGTGAGCAGCAGTTCGAGGTCGGCGCGCGCCGTGTCCGGAACATAGGCCTTGGTAAAGACGTCATTCAGTTGCGCGTGGCTCAGCTCGCTCAGCCGCACTGCGCGTCGATCCACCTTCAACAGGTGATTTGGAATCGGCGCGCTCGTCACCAGCGCCTCCAGGATGCGCTCTCGCCACTCCTGCGACAACTGGGGCACGACTCCGCGAAACCAGACGGTGCCAAGCAGCTTTCTCACCTCCCGTCCGTCGATCGGGATATTACATTTCGCGCCGTCGGCCGCCAACGCGAGTGCAGCGGGATCACCGCGATTGACAGCGACGGCGAACGCGCAAAGGCTCGGAAACGACGGCGTTGCTTCTTCGTGGAATGTCGACTCAACGCTGTGCAGATCGACGTTCTCTTTCTGCGCAGCGTTCTGGAAAGCCGTGACCACCGGCTCGACGGCACTTGCGCTCCGGATCACGACCTCACCTTGCGCGGATTGATTTCTGCTGTCGTGACCGCCGAGGACGCGTGAGGCTCTTCGTTCGCGCGTCCAGTCAATGGCCAGCGGCGGGTGGTGTCCCGTGTACTCAGAAAAAAGCGCGGTGACACCCCAGGGCTTCGGCACCCGTAGGGCGCGCGCATAGAGGGGATTGTAGGGGCTGTCAGGCGCACCGCCCGAGGCAAACGCCGCCAGGCCGCCTTTGATTCTGGCGTCGACCACGTTGGACCAGTCTCCCTGGATACAGATCAACGATGTCCCGACCGCCTTGCCGAACGCGTAGTAGGAATTCTGCCAGCAGTTTCGGACGGCGTCCTCGACTTGCTTGTCGGTCGGCTCGCGCGAGGGCGATGGATCGATTTCTGAATAACCGATGCGCAGCCTGCCAGGACCGGCGAACAGCGTCGACAAATCAGAAGGATCTACTTGTGACAGGTCGGACAGCACATAAATCAGCCCACGCAACCCTCGAGCGATCGGGAGATTCATGCGTTCCCACACGACGGACTGAGGCTCCGGATCGGTATCAACGTATCCCTGGTCATTCATGATCTCGATCAGCCGGATCTGCGTCTCATCGAAATGCTCGATGACACCCAGCGCGTGATCGAAGCGCCGCTTGTCAACCTCGTGGCGTTCGAACGACGGTCGAACGAAGATCGGAATCACGAGGTTCTGTTGCTGCCGCGCCATCTGAGTGATTGGAAACATCGTGCCGGCACCAGTGCCCTTCCCGCCGGTGCCAATCACGATCACCACAGTGTGGCTGCCCAAAAGCAGCTCGACTTCGTCCCTCGACTCTTCGAGCGCTTGCCTGGCCACGTCGGGGTTGTGCCTGGCCCCCAGCCGTCCCGTCGTGCGCGCGCCGATAAGCACTCTCTCCTCTGGTGCCACGTCGGACAACGAGAACTCGTTGGTGTCGAGGAACCGCGTGCTGATAGCACGTCGGAGCCGTTCGGCATACTTCGTATCGATTTTCTGTGTCACGGCCAGGTCGCGGCGAAACAGCGCCTTCAGCGAGCGAAGAATATTGCCGCCACCGCCACCGAGGCTCAAAAGAAGAATGCTCACTCTCCACCCCTTGTTTCTGGATCGGGCCTCATCCGACACCGCACGATCACCCATCGTCCTCGCGCGAGAAGCCGCTCGTTGACGAATCGTTCATCTCTCAGCCGCTGCAACACCCGACGAACGTCGTACTCCACGTTCATTCTGTGGTCGGACAAGTTGGGATACCTCCTTCGACCATGTGGCGCGAGCAGAATGTCCAATCGGCGTTGGCGCGGCTTGAACCGCAATCGCGATTCGAGAGCGCAGTCGTTCGAGCCTCGTCGCATCAGCGGCCGTTCGAACTCGCGAATGAACCGTTCGCCAAACGCCGTCATGATGGTTCGAACAGTCCGTCTTCCATTCGAGTAACTCGTTGCGGTACGCCACACGACCAGCGCGGCCAGCAACAACGCCACTCCAGACCAGACGACGGTGAACCGTCCCAGCGCCAGCGTCCCGGCAACGTCAGCCGATGCAGGCTGCACCGGCGACGCAACATTCTGCGGCCGTTCCTGCACGCGGCGCAGTTCGCTCGTGATCCGTCCTTCCGCGACGCAGACGTGCCAACCAGGATAGATTCGGCGGTATTCAGCTTTGGGGATGGACCTCGAAGCTGCCGGGTCAACGATTTGAAACCAAGGCTGGTGCCTGTGGGCCGCGTCCCCCGTGAGTCGCAGTGCGAGCGACGACGCCGTCTCGCCCGGCCCGATCACGAAGCACGTGAACCGAT